>JBEVKB010000034.1:0-26318 GCA_040509875.1 Steroidobacteraceae bacterium
CCCCCCCCCCCACGGCAAGAGCACCGAGGTCGTTGCGGATTCGTCATCGACGCTGAGTGTCACCCGCTGCTACGGCGGGGGTAACAAATATGGTGTATTCCCCTCGCGGGACACCGTGTGCGCGCACGAACGCCTCGTTCAACCTGCAGGTCTCCGGATCGGTGTGAAGGGCGATCCGCTTTTCTTCTTCGTCCAGTGCTTCACGGATGGTGTGCCGGAAATCCTCCGGATCCAGTTCCTGCAAAGTGCACAGGGGCGTCGCGGCGAGACGATGGATGGGATGCGATTCCATCCGGTCCGGCTGGTTTGCGTTCCATCGATTGTCTGCAGTCATCGTCCTCTCCTCGAACTGCCCTTCGAGCCGCCGGCGGATACTAGTACGCAAGCGTGGGAATGTTGCTCGCGAACCGCGTCGCCGCGCTTCGTGAATCCGGCAGCGAGCGTTTCGAGCTGAGAAATCGCGGACTTGCACTAGCTCCGCGTGTCATCTGGCGAGTCTCGCGCCGCGGTGACAGTGGAGGGATTATTGGTCTAGTCCATCGTGCTCGTATTGACGAGCGTCTCCGCCGCCGTGGTAATGTATCGACGCGCCGATTTGATCTCAGCTTGCGGGCGCATAAGAAATACGGCTAAAGCGGCAGTGAACCTGCACGCACTTGGCTGGCAGGTTTTTTTCTGCCCGCCTCGTGCTGCGGCCTCGTTTGCCTCCTTCAGCCCTGGAGGTGACATGACTGGCCGCATCATCGTTCTGAAATTCGGCAGTTCCGTGCTGGGCAACCGCACCGACCTGCTCAATGCCGTCCACGAAATCTATCGCTGGTATCGCGACGGCTGGCGCGTCGTCGCCATCGTATCGGCCATCGGCAAGACCACCGAGACATTGCTCGCGGAAGCACGCGAACTGGCTGTTCGATCGCAACCCGACGCAACCGCCGAACTCCTGGCAACGGGCGAAAGACACTGCGCGGCGCTGCTCGGCATCGCATTGGATCGTGCGGGCATCAGGTCATCAGTGGTGGACCCGCGGGAAATCGGCATGACCGTCGCTGGTAGTGCGCTCGACAGCGAACTGGTCGCAGTGGATTGCACCCGAGTCACGGCGCTGCTGAACGAAGCCGCGGTGCTGGTCGTCCCGGGATTTTTCGCTTACAGCACAGCAGGCAAACTGCACCTGCTCGGCCGCGGTGGCTCGGATCTGTCCGCGGTGTACCTGGCCCAGGCATTGAACGCGCGTTGCCGGCTGATCAAGGATGTCGACGGCGTTTACGAAAGCGATCCAGCGCAAGCCGCGACCTCGCTGCGGCGATTCGTGACGCTAGGTTATGCAGATGCGCTGTTACGTGCGCGGCAGCTCATCCAACCCAAAGCCGTTCATTTCATCGAACAGCATGCGGCGTTCGTGGAAGTCGCCAGCATGGCCTCGGGCTACGAATCCAGCGTCGGGCGGCATGAATGCAACCTCGTGGACGCCACGATCAAGCCGCCGCTGTCGGTATTGATCCTCGGCCTCGGCACAGTGGGACGAGGCGTCTATCAACGCATCACTGCGACACCAGGGCGCTTCCGCGTGACCGGCGCGTTGGTGCGCGATCGGGCGAAGCATAGCGCCGACGGTGTGCCCGCTGAGCTGCTACACGAGTCAATCGACGAATTGGCCAAGCTCAATCCAGATGTCGTGATAGATGCGCTCCCCGGCCTGCAACCCTCGCAATCGCTGGTTCGCTACTACCTCGCCCACGGCGTGGCTGTCGTCACCGCGAACAAGGCATTGATTGCGACGGCAGGTCCGGACCTGCTCGAGATCGCCGCGAAGGCGCACACCTGCATTCTCGCTTCGGCAGCCGTCGGTGGCAGTACGCCCATGATCGAGGCGTTGCGCGAAGCGAAGCAGCTCGGTCCGGTTAAAAGCATCGCCGGCGTGCTCAATGGCACCTGCAATTACGTATTGGATCGGTGCATGGATGGCTTGGACTTCGACGCAGCGGTGCTCTCGGCACAGGCGAGCGGCTTTGCCGAAGCGGATCCCAGCGAAGATCTTTCCGGTCGCGATGCGGGACGCAAGCTGCAGATCCTGGCCCGCCTGGCATTCGACAGGGAAGTGGACTCGCTGGACATCCAATCGCTGGATGCCGCTGCCGTGCTGGCCGCGAAACATTCGCTGCGTGACGGTGAGTCGCTGCGCATGATCGGGCGAGCCAGGCTGCACGATGGAGTCGTCGTCGGCCAGATACGCCTCGAACGACTGGCGCGCGACGACGGCTTCGCCGGCATCGGCGAGGAATGGAATCGGCTGGCCATCACGCTGGCGGACGGCTCGGAGGTCGCGGTAACGGGCCGTGGAGCGGGTCGGTGGCCCACTACGGAAGCAATGATTGCGGACCTGCTCGAACTCTCGCGCCGCTGATGGTATGCACTTTGTCCACCCGGCATAGAAAACTTCCGGGCTCGCCGGCGGGAGAGCAGGCTGCTGCGGGTATAAGTCAAATGCCCGCAAGAATGTCCTGCAAAAAATACTGCGGCGTCCTATCCTTGCTCCCCTAGGGAATGATCTGTCCAACCCACGACACGGAAATCGCACCGTCGTGAGGGACTCTTTCACTCAACGTCGCTTACATTAATGTCTATGACGCTTGGGTTCCATTGTCGGTTACCGACTGTGGGACGCGGCGTGGAAGTACGCGTGGTGGCCTCCACTCACGTTAACGACAATCCTTCTTTCGCTGGCTGGCACGGAGCTATGGCCATGACAAAAATCGTTTACAGAGATTTCGACGAATTCGCCGCGGCCATCAATGGGGTCACGGGACAATTCGTACCGACTGCCCGTTCTGAAAGCGAATGGTGGGTGGAAGCCGCGCCGCTCACACGCATTGCAATGCAGCGAATCCAGATCGGCGGCGCCACCACCTTTGCGGGCGACGGCACCAGCGATGCCATCACCGTCGGAATTCCCGTCAACTACAAGCCCAT
The DNA here is from genome assembly GCA_040509875.1 of Steroidobacteraceae bacterium. Taxonomy (GTDB): domain Bacteria; phylum Pseudomonadota; class Gammaproteobacteria; order Steroidobacterales; family Steroidobacteraceae; genus Steroidobacter. Next base: position 2,971 of record JBEVKB010000034.1, read on the forward strand.
GCGGATCGATGGCGATTCGCTGCGGAAGAATTCCTTCCTGCTGGTCAAGGAAGGACAGCCCTTCACTTTCGCCGCCGGCGAGCCGACGACTTGGGGCGGCATCGTCATTCCGAACGACCATGCGCTGCTGTCGCCGGAGTTGCTCGAATCGCTCAACGCCAACGTATTCCATGGCAAGACATCCGCCATCTCGCAGACGGAAGAGCCATACATCACTCGCGCCCGGACACTGATGTCCCGGATCTTCGCCGACGAGACCGATGTCGAATTCCGCAACACGGCGTCGCTGCTGGCCGCGGAAGAAGAAGTCATGGCCATCACCTCGCACGCGCTGGAAACCAGCCATCGCCTGCAACGCAGTGATATTGGCCGGCCGCGCTATTCGCGTCATCGCGTGTTGGGGAAGGCACTCGAACTCATCGAAGCCAGCACCGATCAGCCGCTGCTGCTCCAGGATCTGTGCCGGGCGACTGCAGTCAGCGAGCGCACCTTGCGCAATGTATTCCACGAGTACTTCAATGTCGGCCCGATGCGCCTGCTCAAGGTCCGGCAGCTTCACGAGATCCGTGCAGCATTGCTGTCTGCGGAATATGGCGAGCAGACCGTGGCCGACATCGCCGCACGCTTTGGCGTATGGGATTTCAGTTCCTTCGCACGCAACTATCGCGCGCTCTACGACGAAGCTCCGTCACGCACTCTGCGTAGCAAGACCAAGATAAAGAACCGGGCGGGCCTGGTGGGCAAAACCTGGATCAGGTATGCGGCCCAGAAGTTTGCCACCGACAGCGCCGGGATAGCCGCTACGCCGCGCAAGGCGCCCTGACTCTGGTTATTCAGTAGAAACGGACCCAGCCGCGACGGATCGCATCCTCACCATCGGCCTGAAGCGCTGCCAATTCACCGGCGCGCCCAGGCCGATGAACATCCCACACCCAGCATTGCAGCGAGGTCTCCTCGCATCGTCATCGGTCGCGGCGACACAACCTGCGGCCAATGACATTGCGCCCACACATCGCTGCTACCGGTCGTCGCGCGTTGACTGAACAATCCGGCGATTGAAAGCGCCGTCACGGGTTCTTTGGAAAGCTGTCGCGGCGTGAGATTTGTAGTGCTATTACACTGTAGTTCTAATGCAATGCAATATGTAGGGTGAGCGTCGTGAAACGCATCCCCCTACAGACTCGAATCGGCACGGTGTTGAGAAGCCACCGCGAAGAACTCGAGATCAGCCAGGAGGACTTCGCCGAACTCGTGCAGATGCATCGCACGTATTACTCTGCGATCGAACGCGGCCTCAAGAATATCCGTATCGGTACCCTAGAGCGGATCTGCGCCGCCATGAAAATCCGCATCTGGGAAATCCTGAAAGAAGCCGAGTCCTGACCTCTTCTACTCCGGCGTCGGAGTGATCAATGCATCATCTTCCGCCGTCGATGCAAGCGGCGCAGGCGCACCCACAGATGTTCGTGAACGAACATGATGAAGCACCCGATCAGGAACTCTTCGTCTTTGGCCACGCGTGTCGGCCAGCGGTCATCGAGAATCGCGGCAATCGGAGCACGCAGTTGCGCGCCGTAGGCGCGGTTGAAGGACTCGATAAATTTCGGCTCTTCCGCGCAGTCCTTCACCAGTTCGCGAAAAGTAATGCCTGCGATGGATGCTTCGCCGCACTGCCGTTTCATGCCGTCCTCCATAGTTCGTGCCGCGCCTCACCATTAAAGGGGCCATCAGGAATCAGCGATGGACCTGAGCGGCGATGACTGCGGTGGAGCGAATCGCCTGCGTCGCGGGTGTAGTGTTTTTATACTACGCGCTGCAGCGCCAGATCAATGGTGAAAACGCGCGAATTGGCGTAGTCCGATCTCACATGTAACGCGATGTTTTTGCGGTAACGGCGCTACTCGCGGCTCATGTCAGTTCAATCGCCTGATACGATCGATGGCGGGCGGCGCGAGTGGGGAATTTTCGGCAAGATATTCCGTCAGCGCCTGCACGTCGGTCACGCCACGAATCCGCTCGGTGCCGTCGATCAGCACCGAATAACCATCGCCGCCCTGCGCCAGGAACTCGTTGACGGTGACGCGATATGTTTTTACCGGATCGATCGCCACGCCGTTCAAGCGAATGCTGCCTATGTCCACTCTCCGCCCCAGCGGCGCGGCGGCATTCCATTCGTAACTGAAACCTCTCGACACCTGCAGCTGATTCTCAGAATGCGACCACTGCTGTTCCAGCAGCGTGTCGATCTGCGCACCGCTCAACGACAGGGTGATCAATCCATTGCCGAATGGATGGATCGAGAACGCGTCGTTGTAACTGACGTGTCCGTTGCGGCCACGCAAGTCGGTGCGAATTCCGCCGCCATTCATGAACGCGATTTGCGAGCCGCCAAGTCCGCGCTCCCTCGTCGCTGCGAGTTGCGCATCGGCGATGACGTCGCCGAGCATGGATTCACCCGAGGGCGCAGGAGCGCGGGGCATCTCTTGCGTGATCCTGCCAACCTCCCGTTGGGCCAAGGGCGCAGCTGCTGAGTTATATAGATTCAGAATCGACAGCAGGCGCTCATCCGCAGCGACGGTCGGATAATCCGAAGGCAAAGGGTTGAGCGCCGTGTCGTTGACGACCGCCAACTGCCGCGCGCTGGCGCTCGCAATGTTGCCGCTCTTCGCATCGATTGTCAGGTCGATGTCGGTCACGATGCGGCCTTCGGATCCGGCGCTGGTCACCAGCCTTCCACCATGCCGGCAGACATAGGCGCGATGCGTGTGCCCGCTGATCACGACGTCGATCGCCGGATCGAGTCGATCCATGATCCGCAGGATCGGGCCTTTGAAGTCCGGACAAGTGGCATCGTCGAAAGCCGTCTGCGTGGTGTAGCCGCCCTCATGAATCAGAACGCCGATCGACTCGATGCCACGTGCGCGCAACTCGGGGACCAATGCATTCGCCGCATCGGCTTCGTCGATGAAGTCCAGTCCCTCGATGCCCGATGGCATGACCAGGCTCGGAGTGCCTTTGAGCACCAGGCCGATGAAAGCAATCTCGACGCTGCGGCCGCCGGCGACTGCATATTTCTTGATCGCGTAACCTGGCAGGAAAGATTTGTCCGTCGTGCGGTCGATGACATTGGCGGCGAGGTAACGAAACTGCGCTCCGGCAAACACGCCATTGCGGCAAGTGTCGGCGACAGCACCGGCAAAGCAACCGCCCTTCTGAATACGCAGCAGCTCCGCACGACCCGCATCGAATTCATGATTGCCCACCGAACTGAATTCCAGTCCTATCCGGTTCAAAACTTCGATGCTGGGTTCGTGATGAAACAGCGATGACACGAGCGGCGCGCCGCCGATCATGTCGCCGGCAGCGACGACGGTCGTCAATGGGTTGCTCGCTTTGAGTTGCGAGATCAGGGTGGCGAGATACGCAATGCCACCGGCCGGAAGATCGAACCTGTTACCTGGCGCCTGCGGATCGACTGCAGGTAATGTCGCGCCGTGTGGGTTGAGATGGCCATGGAAATCGTTGAACGCGACCAGTTTCACTATGATCGGCTTTGCCTTCGTCGGTCGTCCGGTAGCCGAATGACAGCCAACGAACATCGCCGCACCAAGCAATAGCAGCGGCAACAGAATGGGAAGTATCAGGCTCGGCGCGAGGCGCGTATCGGAATGGGAAGAATCGCCTTTGCGCACCGGTCACTCGCAGCGTTGAATGTAAACCTCGCCTGACGAAGTCTATCGCTACGTTGTTGCAGGCGTGTGAGCGTCGCGGCTTCGTCGGCAAAGCCAGTGCAAGGATCAGGCCCGCGCGCGAATCTCCTGCATGGCGTCCGCTTGCAGCGCCGTCATCCAATCACCTTCGATTTCAACGACCGGTACGCGCGCGATGCGAGCTCGTCGCACGATGTCGTTACAGTTCGGCCCGCCGGGAAACGACACCACCACGTCCGGATTGCTGTGCAAGAACATCTGTTGATTGCGGACCAGCGGTGCATCGAGCCCGTGCAGGCGCCAGTTTGCGGGGAAACGCATTTCGTTCAGGCCAAACATCTGCGCGTACAGCGAAGCGAGATGATCCACACCTGCACTGTGTCCGTGCACGACAGTGGTGGGCCTGCACACTTGTAGAACAGCCTTTATCAGGTCCCAATTCTCATAGCGGGTCGGCCCGCAAATGAGAGCCCGACGTTCCGGCCAGGCCGGCGCATGCCGTCGAATCAATTGCCAATCTTCCATAACAAACGTTCGCCTCGAAATTCGTGACGCCCCCATGAGATACATGGCGCGGCAGACAAGTTCCTCATGTCGCGCAACGCAGACGAAAGCTGTGAATCCCGGCACGAAACGAGCCGGATTACGACAATCTCGCCATGCAAAGTGATGCTTGAATGCGACACCGGTGACTCGCGGAATCTTCTTGCTTCGATGTTCGAGCCTACAGCAAAGCGTGCGACAGAATTTTCCGCATTGCGTTTATTTCATATTCGCAGCGGAGCGCACCGATGCGGCGAACTCGGCAAAAAGATATCGGCATCGATCGGTCAGAACGCAGCGACGGAAGGCGGATCGAGTTGCGGATCGGCATCCGTTCCCCAGCTCTGCAGCGTTGGCGGAACGTGGCCGGTGTCACCGACGGCGAGCACTTTGATCGAGCCATCGGCGAACACACGGACGACCGTCACGCTGGCATGCGCGACCGTCATGTTGAACCATGCACGAGTATCGATACCGAGCGCTCGCGTCACGAGATAACGAATGACATTGCCGTGACAGACGAGCACATCGTTCTTTTCAGCAGCGTTGGCGGGCACGAAGAATTGCGCGAACGCTGCATCCAACCTCTGCTTGCATGCGTCGAGCCGCGCCGCCGGTTCATTGCTCAGCTTGACCAGTGCCGGCGGCGTACATTCGCTAATGAGCGCTGACGAACCTGTCGCCACACCCGGCAGCGATTCGCGAATGACCGCAGCAGTCTGCATCGCGCGCAGCATCTTGCTCGAAGTGATTGAGTCGATGTGCAAGGGCAGTTCTCTGAAGCGCGAAGCCACGAGGCGCGCCTGTGAAATGCCGAGTGCCGTCAACGGTGGACCCACATCGGGTTTCGCACTTGGATCGGAAGCGTACGATCCATGTCGCACGAGATAGATGGTGCGATCGAAGTTACCGGCAGACTCTGCAGCGAGCGAGGACGCAGCAGACAGCGCCAGCGTTGCACACACGAATCCGTTGCGAAGGACGCTTCTCATCCAGCGACGCACAGCCATCGAACGCACTCCTGTCCGGCTATTGAAGACGAGCGGTGCGCGATCATAAAGGATCGCCGCTGAAAGCGGCATCGCTGCGATCAGCGAGCGTCGGCTGCCGTACAACGGCCCGGTTGCGACTGGCCGGCGACTTCGAAGCTGAATTGCGTCGCCGATTTGAATACCTGTCCCGGACGCAGCACCGTCGAAGGAAAGGAAGGCTGGTTCGGACTATCCGGAAAGTGCTGTGTTTCCAGTGCCAGCCCCGCTCCCTGCACGATGGGCCGGCCCTTGTCATCGCGCAGCGAACCGTTGAAGCCGTTGCCTGTGTAGAGCTGCATGCCCGGCTCCGTCGTGCTGACTTCCAATATCCTGCCTGTCGCCGGTGCTTCGATTCGCGCGGCCCTGGCGAATGCACCGGGAGGCTTGCTCAAGACGAAGTTGTGATCGAAGCCATTGCCCAGCGCCATCTGCGGATCTTTCGACTGGATGCGATCGCCGAGTCGCGTCGGCCGGCGCAGGTCGAGCGACGTCCCTGCGACGGTTTCGATGCGGCCCGTCGGCACCTTGCGAGTATCGATCTGCGTATAGCGATCGGCAAACACCTGCGCGCGATGGTCGTAGATAGTGGTTTCGCCGGACAGGTTGAAATAAACGTGATGACTGAGATTCAGCACGGTGGGCTTGTCGGTCGTCGCGCTGTATTCGAGCAGCAGCGAATTATCTTCGTCGAGCGTATAGCGGACCTGCACGACCAGGGCGCCGGGAAATCCATTCTCTCCATCGGCACTGTGATACTCGAGCACCACGCCGGCCGTTTGCCCCGCACGAAACGGTTGCCCGCTCCAGTTGCGCGCACCGAAACCTCTTTCACCGCCATGCGACGATACGCCGCTGGCATTACTTTTGAGGTCGTAGCGAATGCCATCGATCGTGAACCCGCCGCTGGCAATGCGATTGGCATAGCGACCCAGCAGGCTGCTGAAACTGGGGCGACCCTCATACGCAGCGAGATCCGGCAGTGAGAGAGCCACGTTATCGCAACTGCCCCGTTTATCGGGAACTACGATCTCGTTGAGGATTCCGCCGAACGACAGCACCTTCACGCGCATGCCGCGATCGTTCTGCAAGGTGAAGACTTCGACCTGCTCGCCGGCAGCAGTCACGCCATAAGGCTCGCGCGAAACGTTTGCGGCCAATGCGTGAGCGGTAAGGAAGGAGCCTATGGCGCCGACGGTGAGGCGCCAGAAAATAATCCCGTCAGCCCGAGCGGTTCTACATTTCATGATCGAATCGTGCCCTTCCCTGTGCGCGTTGGCCTGTGTCGTTGGCGTCTCAAGCTTCGCCGATGTCTTCGTTCCAGATATCCGGATGCGCGTCGATGAACGTGGTGAGCAGCTTCACGCACTCGGGTGAGTCGAGGTCGAGCACATTGACGCCGCGCTCGCGCAACCAGTCGATGCCGCCGCGGAACGTACGCGACTCACCAACCACGACCGTGCCGATCTGAAACTGCACGACCAGGCCGCTGCAATACCAGCACGGCGCCAGCGTGGTCACCATGATCGTGTCCTGGTAGCGGCGCTGGCGTCCGGCTTTGCGAAAGGCATCGGTCTCGCCATGCACGGAAGGATCGTTCTCCTGGATGCGGCGATTGTGTCCGCGGCCCAGCAGTTGCCCGTTGCGATTGAAGAGGGCTGCGCCGATCGGAATACCACCCTCGGATACGCCGATGCGCGCTTCGTCGATGGCGGTTTCGAGCATGGCGGCGTAGTCGGGTAATTCGATCATGGGGCAATGGTCGGGGTTGGCGGGGGCGTGGGTCAAGGCCCGCGGCGCCTTGACACGGATCGCACCTCGCCCCGACAGTCCGGCGGATGAACACTACCAGCCGCAATCCGCTGATTTTCATTTTCGTCACGCGCCTCATCGATGCCATGGGATTCGGCATCGTGATGCCGGTGCTGCCGCAGTTGCTCCTGCACATGGGCTCGCCCGACATCGCATCGGCCACGCGCACCGGTGGCATATTGCTGGTCACCTACGCGGTGTTGCAGTTCCTCTTCGGTCCCATCATGGGCAACCTGAGCGACCGGTTCGGACGGCGGCCGGTCATCCTGATTTCGTTGTTTGCGTATGGAGTGGACTACCTGCTGATGGGCTTCGCGCCATCGGTGGGATGGTTGTTCCTCGGCCGCGCCGTCGCAGGAATGGCTGGCGCTGTCTACATTCCAGGCAACGCGTTCGTCGCCGACGTGACCCCACCCGAAAAACGCGCGCAAGCATTCGGCGTCGTCAGCTCCGCATTTGGCCTGGGCTTCATCCTCGGGCCAGGTATCGGCGGACTGCTCGGAGAATTCGGACCACGCGCGCCATTCTTCGTCGCCGCGGCCCTGGCCGGCGTCAACTTTCTGTTCGGCTGGATCGTGCTGCCGGAATCGCTGCCGCCGGAGCGTCGCCGCGCATTCTCCTGGCGCAGGGCCAATCCCTTGGGCGCGGCTGCCATGTTGCTGCGTTACCCGGCCGTGCTCATCTATGCGCTAGTGGCGATGTGCTTCCTGATCGGCAACAACGTTTATCCCAGCACCTGGGCCTTCTTCATGACGGCGCGGTTCGACTGGTCGACGGGAATGATCGGCATCTCGCTGATGGTGACCGGCCTGGCGATGGCGCTCGCGCAAGCCACTCTTACGGGCAGGTTGTCGAAACAAATTGGTGAAGTGGGCGCCGCGTATCTGGGTCTTGCCGTCGCTGCGACGATGGCCATGTTCTACGCCTTCATATCGCAACCCTGGCTGGTATTCGTCTACACCACCATCGGCGCTCTGCAGGCAGTTGCCTATCCGGCACTCAATGCGTTGATGTCGCGACGGATTCCGCCGGATGCGCAGGGAGAGTTACAAGGCGGCATCGCTTCGCTATCGAGCGTTGCCAATGTGATCGGACCGTTGCTGATGACGCAGACGCTGGCGCATTTCACTGCAGCCGATGCGCCTGTTTATTTCCCCGGCGCGGCGTTCGTGGTCTGTGCCGTGATGAACTTCGCCGGCATCGTGCTGTTATTCGTGACGCAGAAAAAAGAAGACCGGTCGCGCTAAAGCCCACGCACGACCGGTCCGGGAAAACCCTCAGAACTTCTCTATCACTGCAGGCGGATGGCCAGCCCCGTTATGGTCGGCGTGCCGGTCGGACCGACCAAGCCGAGTGACGTAAGTGCACCGGTCTTCAGGTTGATGCGATACAAGGTCGACTGCGGACCGCCAGCGGTGGTGGATAAAGTCACCAGCGCGAAGCCGTCATCGCCGCCCGCGATATCGAAGCCGCCGCCAGGAGCGAACCGCACCGTGAGATCCGCAGGATTCAACGGACCCACCGGAGTCAGCACGCCATCGTTCGGCGGGTTCTGGCGCAGCAGCGTGGCAGTAGCCGTATCGATGTCGTAGAGCGTGGTGGCCGTGGTGCCGGCAAAGCTGCGGGTATAGGCAGCAGCAGTCACATCGGGAGCCAGCAAGTTGATATCGCCGTCAGTGGTCGTGGCGCCGGTATCCATGTTGATGCGCAGGCTCGATCCCGTATCGCTCACCACCCGCAGTCGATCCGCTACCGGGTTCACATCGACACCGAAGTTCATGCCCAGCAAGGCAGTGAACGGCGCCGTAGTGTCCGCAGCATCCGCCACCAGCATTGCAACCTGCGTGGCTGCAGCTGTAGCCGGATTGATCGTATAGAGCCGCCCGGCGCTGCCCAAGCCGTAGAGCGCATTGTTCGCTGGACGGAAGTCGACGCCGAGCAGCGTTTCGTTTGCCTGCAGGCCGGTGATCGGCAGCGAGGCGCTGACGGTTGCCGGCGCATTGCGCGGGAAGGTCACCAGCGAAGTGCCGTTGGCGATCGCGAACACCACACTGTCGACAGCGGGAGCAGCGGTGCCTGGCAGGTTAGCGATGCCGGTGATGCGGTCGGTCGGCTGAACCCCGATCGGACCGACGAGTGTCGCGGCCCCAGTGGTCAAGTTGATGGTATAGAGCGCCGACGCACCAGTGCCAACCGCGAGGGAAGCAAGACCGACGCCGGTGGGATCCATGCCAACGATGTCGAAGCCGCTCACCGCCGTCACATCGAAGCCCAGCGCGCCTACATCGATCAACGTGCCGTTGTTCGGCGGATCCTGGAGGTACAGGTGGTCGCTCTGTGCGTCGATCACGAAGAGCTTGGTGCCCAGGCCCGTCGGGGGAGCCGTGACGCCCGCGAAGCTGTTGGTGTACGCAGCCGCGCTCACCGCAACCGTGCCGCGATTCAGCGTCGTGTCGGTGGTCGTCGCGCCGGTATCTACGTTGATGCGCAGATTCACCTCTGCATCGCTCACTACGCGCAATCGATCGGGCACCGGGTTGAAGTTCACGCCGTAGCTGGTGCCCGCCAATGACATGAACGGCAAGGTCGTGTCGGTCATGTCGGCCATCAATGACGACGTTGAAGTCGCGGCGCCAGTGGTGGGATCGATAGTGTAGAGACGACCGCCGTCGGTGAGCGCATAGAAGCGGCCGTTCGCCGGACGAACATCGAAGCCGATGATTTTCTCACCGCCCTGGATGCCGCTGATCGCAACGTTCGTTTCCAGCGTGCCGGGAGTCGCGAGCTTGAAGCTCACCAGGCGATTGTCGGAGGTGACGCCGAGCACCGTCGCCGCCGGAGCTGCCGCATAAGTGAGACCGCGAATACGTTCGCCACCGCCGATGGTGTTGACGCGCGTCGCCGCACCAGTCGTCAGGTTGATGTTGTAAAGATCCGAAGTGGTCGCCGTGCCCACGTTCAGAGCAGCGAAGGCAGTGCCGATGCGGCCGTTGATGTCGAAACCGCCGATCGACTGCACATCACCCGCGGCTGCCAGTCCCAGCGAACCCACTGCCAGCAGGTCGCCGCTGTTGGGATTGCCGGAAGGCTGGCCTTGGATCATCAACTGGTCGGCAGCGGAATCCAGCACGTACAAAGTGGTCGAGCCGGCGCCAGCGATGCTGTTGGTATAAGCAGCGTCGGTGATGACGGGGCCGGTCGGGTTCAGCGTGGTATCGGTGGTGGTCGCACCGGTGTCCATGTTGATACGCAGGTTCTGTCCGGTGTTGCTCACCACGCGCAAGCGATCCGGTACCGGGTTGACGTCGACACCGAAGGCGGTGCCATCGAGCGCCGTAAACGGAGCCGTCGTGTCAGCCGAATCGGGAGACAACGCAAACGTGAACGTCGCCGTGCCGGTGGCAGGGTCGATGGTATAGAGCCGGCCCGCGCTGCCCAGACCGACGATCTTCGATGCGCTCGGCCGCAGGTCGATGCCGAGCAGCGATTCGTTCGCCTGCAATCCGGTGACCGAAGTGGTGCTGCACAGTTTCTGCGGCGAGCCGTTGACGAACGAGACCAGCTTGTTGGTTTCCGTCAATGCGACCAGTTCGCCCAGCGCTTGTGCCGGCGTGGTCGAAGGCGAGCGTGCTGCCACACCCATGATGCCGCTGCTGCCGGATGGCAGACCGGTGACGGCGCCGAGCGAAGTCGCAGCGCCCGTCGTCAGGTTGATCGAGTAGAGATTGGTGGCGTTGCCGACAGTCAAAGCGGCCAGCGCGGTGTTCGAACCATCGTTACCCGTGGTGATATCGAAGCCGCTCGCAGCACTGGCGTCGACGCCCAGCGCACCCACCACGGTGAGAATGCCGTTGTTGGGATCGGTCGTCGTGAGCAGCCGGTCGCCGGTCGTATCGAGATAGAACAGCGTCGTGCGGCATGCAGCTGAGAAGTTGTTCGTGTACGCCACTTCGGTGACGCCGCCGACGGCCGCGCCGCCAAGGGTGAGCGCTCCATCGGTGATGACGGCGCCGGTATCGAAGTTGATGCGCAGGTCCTGGCCGGTGTCGCTGACGACACGCATGCGGTCGGGAACGGTGTTGGTGTCCACACCGAAACGCGTGCCGCTGAGGCCGGTGAATTTATCCGTCGTGTCCGTCGGATCCGCGGCCAGCGTGGACTTCAACGTCACCGCGCCGCTGCCCGTATCGATGACATAGATGCGGCCGGCGCTGCTCAGCCCGTAGAGCTGGCCGGCAGGCATGCCGCCCGCGCGCATGTCGATACCGACGAGCGTCTCGCCGGAAGCCAGGCCGGTGAGGTTCGTGGTGGTCTTCACGTCCAGCGCGTTGCGATTGAAGCTCACCAGGACGTTGCCGCCCACCAGCGCCAATGTGTCCTGCTGCGTGACCCGATCGTCCGAGTCGCTGCAGCCTGCAATCGCGCCAGCGATCGTCGCGTATGCGAGCCAATAGCCCAGATTGCCCTTCCGCATTTGAATCTCCTGCGTTCCCTGTTACGACCAGCTGTTCGCGCCCGACGCGGGCCGATGCTCTGTCAACGGATTTATGAAATGACCTCGAATGAATTGACCCGAACGAGTGGCGATCCGCAACGGTCACGCGAGCACACGACTTCTCGGGTATCGGGCGGGTATTAGGACGGCGTGATGCAACTGGATGCAGCAAAAAGCACGTGACGCGAATTATTAATATTCGCTGACGCCGTTCACCGACATTTCAGCCGGGATTCAGCCGTTTACCGCAATGTCGTACCGAATATTTGAATTATGCAAATCCGTTTTTGCACCAAGCGCGAACACGTCACCGGCAGAGACATTCATCTCTCCCGCGGGGGAACGACACCCCTGTAGTCAAACCGGATCCAACAGACCTGAGGATGGCTTCCATGAATTTGAAACCGCTCACCGCACCTCTCGTGCAAACGGCGTTGTCCGCCGCACTACTGCTGGCAGCAGTCTCTGCCAACGCACAGGAACTTCGCACTTCCGGACAGCAAACCAACGGTGTCGCCGCCGGCGTCACGCTGCCCAATCGCAACATCTACGCACTCACCAGCGACAACGCGATCTATGTCCTGAAGCCGGGCGCGAGCAACTATGTGCGCCTGGGACGAGCCGATTTCTCGGATGGCGGCAATCTCATCGGCATCGACTTCCGCCCCGCCGATGCGACACCCACGCGCATGTACGGCCTCACCGACAAGGGCAACCTCTACACCATCGACGTGTCGAACAACAATTTCGGCTCGACCAATTTCATCAGCACCATGAACCCGCGGTTCACGGGCGGCCATGGCGCAATCGTTGACTTCAATCCGGTGCTCAACGCGCTGCGCGTCACTGGCACCAACGATCAGAATCTCGCCGTGCTCAATGGCGCGGATGGCAGCAACCTGACACAGACCGTCGCGCAGACCACGTTCGCGTATGCGCAGGGTGACGTCAATTTCGGTAAGGACCCGGAACTGACGGGCGGCGCTTACACGAATAATTTCGCCGGCTCCACCGCCACCTTGTTCTACCTCGTCGATCACGACAAAGACACGCTGGTGACCATTTCCACCAAGAGCGCCACCGGCAGCTCCAACACCGGCGGCGGCCAGTTGCAGACCATCGGCAAGTTCGTGGATGAAAACCGCCAGCCGCTGAACATGTCGCCGACCACGGATTTCGATATCTATACCGATTCGAACGGCACCAATTTCCTGGTGGGCCAGACGACGCGCTTGATCTTCTCCATCGACCTGTCGCAGATCGATCCGAACCTGCCCTTAGGCAAGACCCAGCAGATCGTCGTGAAACGCGGCCGTTCCGCTGCCCTGCCCGGTTCGAATGCACCGCTCACGGGCGGCGTGTTCGATATCGCCATCCCGACTCGCTGAGGGAATCGAAGCCAAGTCCTCCGGCAGCCATCATCGCTTTGCGGTGATGGCTGCTATTTTCTTATGTGCCAGGGAGCGGATCTCTCGCAAGGGGCGCAAAGCACGCCAAGGAAAACCAGTGAGAATTGAAATGATCGGATGATCCTGCCATTTTTATTCCTACCTTGTCTTCCTTAGCGTGCTTTGCGCCCTTTGCGAGACTCCTCCTCCCCTCGACATTTCCAGATTTGTATCCGGCCGCAAAGGCCACTAGTGTATTCCCGCGCCGAAAGCCCACCGGCAGTCATCACTTCAGGGGAATCGCTATGCAAGACCATCTCAAAGACGCGATGTCGCGTCGAGAATTCACGACTTATTCTCTCGCAGCCGGCGTCGCTGCAGCTGCGAGCTCGACCACCGCAAGCGCAGCCGGCGGTGTCACTGAAAAGGAAGTCGAGATCAAGACCGCGAGCGGCGTCTGCGACGCGGTGCTGGTGCAGCCCGAAGGCAAAGGCAAATCGCCTGCCGTCATCCTGTTCGTGGATGCGTTCGGCCTGCGTCCGGCAATGCGCGACATGGCGAAGCGTCTTGCGGCCGACGGTTACGTCGTGCTGGTTCCCAACCCTTACTATCGCGCCGCGAAAGCGCCCGGCGTCGGACCCAATTTCAATCTCTCCGATCCCGCCGATCGCGCCAAGCTGACTGAATTGCGCGCACCGTTGACTAACGATGCCGTTGCCCAGGATGCCGCCACTTATCTTGCGTTTCTCGATTCGCAGCCGTCCGTGAACAAGAACATCAAGGCCGGTGTGTTCGGTTACTGCATGGGCGGACTGATGTCAGTGCAATCGTCCGCGGGCGTGCCGAATCGCATCGGTGCGGTCGCTTCCTTTCACGGCGGCGGCCTCGTGAATGACAAGCCCGACAGCCCGCACCTGCTGGTGCCTAAGATGAAGGCACAGTATTACTTAGGCATCGCCGCCAACGACGACGAGAAGCAGCCGGAAGCCAAGACGAAGCTCGCCGAGGCTTTCCAGGCGGCGAAACTGCAGGCGAAAATCGAGGTGTATGAAGGTTGCCTGCATGGCTGGTGCGTGAAGGACATGCCTGCGCAGGCGGGCAAGCCCATCTATAACGAAGCCGGGGCGGAGCGGGCCTGGGGAGAACTCAGGAGCCTGTTCAAGCGGGCGCTGGCGTGATTCTTCTCTTGCGCCGGCCGCCGGGGAGAAAGCCGGAAAAAAGGCTAGTCCGAACGGCCGGCTTGGCAAAAACCTGCGCCAGTTCAGAATTCTGACCAGAATTCTGGCCTGGCGAGGCCGCGAAGGAACGGACCGATCCCTGAAGGCATTGTATTGCCGCGTCAAACCGCCGCACCGGACAATGACAAGAGAGGAAACATGGCCGCGCGCTCCTTAGGTTCGCTGACGATCTCCTTCGGACTGATCGCCATTCCGGTGAACCTGTTTTCGGCGACCCAGTCCTCGGGTTCGATCTCCTTCAACCTGCTGCACAAGAATTGTGGCTCACGGCTGCGGCAGCAGTACGTGTGCATCAAGCACGACTCGGTGGTCGAGCGCGACGAGATGGTCAAAGGCTACGAGTTCGCGAAAGGCCAGTACGTGCAGTTCACGCCTGAGGAGATCAAGGCCTTCGACGAAGTCGGCACGCACTCCATCGACATCGCCGAATTCGTCGCCATCGAGGCCATCGATCCGGTGTATTTCGACAAGAGCTACTACCTGGCTCCCGACAAAGGCGCCGGCAAGCCCTATGCGCTACTCACCGAAGCGCTGCGGCAGACGAATCGATGCGCCATCGGCCGCTGGGCGGCGCGAGGCAACTCGAACATCGTGATGCTGCGACCCATCGGCAATGTCCTGGCCATGCAGCAACTGCGCTTCGCCAATGAAGTGCGCTCGGCCAGCGAACTGGCCGAAGAAATGAAGATCGCGGCGACGGATGTCAAAGCGGCCGAACTCGCTCTCGCCAAGCAACTGGTCGAGCAGCAATCGGCGGACAAGTTCGATCCGGCCGACTATGTCGATGAAGTGAAGGGCCGCATCGAAGCGGCAATCGCGCGCAAGGTTGCCGGCAAGGATATATCGATCAGCGACGACGTGACCGAGCCGGCCACTGGCAACAACATCGTCGATCTCATGGAAGCACTACGCGCCAGCCTGCAGAAGACGCAGGTTGCGAAAACTTCCGTCACCAAACTCGGCGCACGCAAGCCGCCGAAGCGAGTCGAACAGCCTGCCAAGGTCGCCCGCAAGACCACCAGGCGCTAAACTGCGCGGATGCTCTATTCCAGAGACTCACCGCGCCGATGAGCGGTTACAGCGTCCGGGACGTAGAACGGGTGTTGCGCCTGTCGCGCAGCACTTTGCGTGGGCTCATCAATTCCGGCTTCGTCACTCCCGCGCGCGGCCCGCGACGTGAATTCCGCTTTTCATTTCAGGATCTCATCGTGCTGCGCGCCGCCCGGGCACTGATCGATGCCGATGTGCCTCGTCGACGCATCAACCGATCGCTCGATGAGCTGAGACGCAGCCTGCCTGACACGCTGCCGCTATCCGGCCTGAGTATCAGTGCTATCGGCGACCGCGTCGTGGTTCGCGAAGGCAATGCTCACTGGCAGGCAGACGACGGCCAGTACGTGCTCGGCCTCGATGTGAAAATGGAAGAAGGCCTGCTGCGCATGATCGAACACAAGTCGATCCCGACGCCGGTTCCGCCCGCGATCTCGGATTGGTTCGATCGTGCGCTCGAACTGGAGAGCACGGACACGACCGCGGCAATCCACGCGTATGAGCAGGCAGTGCGCGCCGACACGTCGAACGTTGCCGCATGGATCAACTGGGGTCGCCTGCTGCATGAGCAAGGCGACATCAAAGAGGCGGAACGCATCTATCGCGGCGCGCTCGCCGAGTGCGGCACCGACCCGGTGCTGATGTTCAATCTCGCCGTGCTGCTCGAAGACTCGGGTCGCACCGAAGCAGCCATCGATGCGTATCACACTGCCATCGAAACAGATCCGCTGCTCGCCGACGGTCATTACAACCTGGCGCGATTGTACGAAGCGGTGGGCAAGCCCCAGCATGCGATCCGGCACTTCGGTCAGTATCGAAGACTGATGCTGAGCAACCAGCACTGACCTTCTTACCTCCTCCCCCCGTCGCGGGCACTAGTGCTGCGACCGGGGGGAGGAAAGTAAGACTGTCTAAGTATAAATACCCTCTCCTCGTTGCCTCCTCGCAGCCGATATCCCTGCGCCGAGCCTGTATGCAAAGCATCGCTACAGCTCGAATTGCATAGCGTCGTTAAGGGTTTTTCCGACAGCACAATCAGCGCACCCTGACATAAAGAAAGCCGCGCGCACGACGCTATTAGACGGAAACCTAAGCACACAGGACGCGATGCAGATCCCCTCCTCCGACAGGCAAACGCGGAGGACTTCGATCGGACGGATGCTAATGCAAAGACTCTTCAATCAATTCTTCGGCGCGACCGATGCACAGGAATCGTCATCGACAGCGCTACCGGCAGGCATGCATGCCGAAGCACTGAGAATCTGGTCGGCCCAGATCGAGACGTCACGCCAGCATATGGAAGACGCGGTCGTAGACCTTGCATCGCGCTTCGCAGGCATCGTCAATCGTCTCGATTCGGCATTGCTCGGCGCAAGTCATCCGCATGACGGCGATGCCGGCATCGCAGCGGATGCGAGACAAGGCCAACAGGACCTGCTGCAGGTCATCGATGCATTGAAAGCCATCCAGCAAAGCCGCCAGGCGCTGGCGCAGGACATCCGCAACGTCGTGGCCTACACCACCGAGCTGCGACAGATGGCGGACGAAGTGGGGATGATCGCCTTCAAGACCAACATGCTGGCGCTCAATGCCGCGATCGAAGCAGCGCATGCGGGCGAATCGGGCCGAGGTTTCGCCGTCGTCGCGCATGAAGTACGCGCCTTGTCCGATGCGTCTCGCCAGACCGGCAAGATGATCACCGAGAAGGCCAGCATGATCTCCGGAACGCTGTCCAGCATCGCGAGCAGCAACGAATCCATCGCCGTCGAAGACAACCTGGCCATCGCGAATTCCGAAGCGAAGATCACCGCCGTGCTATCCCGCTTTCGCATGCGCACCGCATTCATGTCGCAAGCCATGCAGGCCGCGCACCAGCAGAGCGAAGAAATCAAAGACGAAGTCGCCGGCTCGCTGGTGCAACTGCAATTCCAGGATCGCGTCAGCCAGATCCTGACGCAGGTCTGCGAGTCGATGGCCGAGTTCGGCGCCGATACGCCAGCCGCAGGGACCGAAGGCACTGACGAGTTGTCGCGCCGGCGTGTCGATCGACGCATCGAAAAAATGGCCGAGGCCTATACGACCGATGAACAGCGTCGTATCCACCAGGGCCTCGAGACGCAAGCCGTCGCGCCGCAGGAAGTCACCTTTTTCTAGTCCGCAGAGTTTCCCATGAGCGTCAAAAAGATTCTTCTCGTCGACGATTCGGCGTCGGTGCGTAAAGTCGCGGGCATCGCCCTGACCAGCGCCGGCTACAGCGTGCTCGAAGCCGGCAATGGCCAGGAAGCGCTGGGCAAACTGAACGGCGACAAAATCCATCTCATCATCAGCGACGTCAACATGCCGGTGATGGACGGTATCGCCTTCCTCAAGGAAGTGAAGCGCCATCCCAACTATCGCTTCACGCCGGTGATCATGCTGACCACCGAATCGGGCGACGACATGAAACAGGAAGGCCGCGCCGCCGGCGCAAAGGCATGGATCGTCAAGCCTTTCCAGCCACAGAGCATGCTGGATGCCGTGTCCAAGCTGATCCTGGCCTGAGCATCGATCGCAGCGCCATCATGGAATTTCAACTCGAACGACGCGACGGCCGGCTGTGGGCCAGCGGCGATATGACTATCTACTCCGCCGCACTCATGAAGCAACGCATGCTTGCCGGCATGGAAGGCATCGACGACGACGTGCTGCTGGATCTATCTCAGGTCACCGAGCTCGACACCTGCGGCCTGCAGATACTGCTGCTCGCGGAACGCCTGGCTGCGAATGAAGGTCGCCGCTTGAAACTCGTCGAGCCAAGCGCGGCGACGCGTGAAGTGCTGACATTGTGCGGCCTGGATCGACTGCGCGCAGTCAGCACGCGGGTGGCATGACATGGACGCAGCACTGCAGACTTTTTTCGATGAGAGCCATGAACTGCTGACCGAGATGGAAAGCGGCCTGCTCCAGTGCGAGCGCAATCATTGCAGCGCCGACACTATCAATTCCATCTTTCGCGCAGCCCACACCATCAAAGGCTCCTCCGGACTGTTCGGACTGGATGCCATCGTGGCCTTCGTGCATGTAGTTGAAACCGCGCTCGACCGGGTCCGCATCGGCAAGGTGGCGATGGAACCGGAATTCGCGGTGCTGCTGCTGAACTGCAAGGATCATATCGACGCACTGGTAGCGGCAGCGGCCAACGGCCACTGCGGCTCGCATCCTTTGCTCGACGCACGCAGCACCGAACTCAGCATGCTGTTGCAAGCACGGGCTGGCTCAGTGAAGCAAGCCGGCGCGAGCAACAAGAATATGGCGGCCGACGCGCGCTCACTGGAAATCGTAGACACAGACAGCGACGTAGCGGCAACCAGTTGCTGGCACATCTCCGCGCGCTTCAAACCCGATGTCATCCGTGGCGGCATGGACCCGCTGTCGTTCATCCGCTATCTCACCACGTTCGGCGAGATCCGCGGCATCCTCGTCGTTGCGGATGCGATGCCCGACGTCGCAAGCTTCGATCCTGAGACCTGCTACACCGGATTCGAACTGGCGTATCACAGCGCCGTCGATTCGCAGCGAATCCGCGCCGCCTTCGAATTCGTCGCCGACGATTGCACGCTCGTCGTACTCCCACCGCATTCGCCGGTGATCGATTACCTGCGTGCCATGCCGGAGAGCAGCCACGATCCGGAACGCGCCGCCGACATTCTCGTGCAGTGCGGATCGCTGACACCCAGCGAGGCGAAGCGAGCCTTCCAAGACATCGCAGGCAATGCACACGACACCGTGTCGAAGGCAACTATCACCGATGCGGCACTTGTTCAGGCAGAGTCGGACAAGCGCGCCAGCGCCACCGAACGCTCGGTCCGCGTCGACGCCAGCAAGCTCGACCACCTCATCAACCTGGTCGGCGAACTCATCATCGCCGCTGCCGGCGCCAACCTCGGCGCCAGGCGCATCAAGAGCGTCGAGCTGCAGGAAAGCACTTCGCGACTGTCGGAGCTGGTCGAATCGGTACGCGACAGCGCATTGCAGTTACGCATGGTCAAGATCGGCGCGACATTCAATCGCTTTCAGCGCGTCGTGAACGATCTGTCGCGCGAACTGGGCAAGGACATCACGCTCCTGGTCAGCGGTGAAGACACCGAGCTGGACAAGACCGTGGTGGAGAAAATCGCCGATCCGCTCACGCACCTGGTGCGCAACGCCATCGATCACGGCATCGAACCGGCCGCGACGCGTGCATCAGCTGGCAAGCCCGCGACGGGCAGCATACGGCTCAATGCATTTCACGATTCCGGCAACATCGTCATCGAAGTCAGCGACGACGGCGGCGGACTCAAGCGCGAGCGCATCCTGGCGAAAGCCGTGGAGCGCGGACTGATCGAGCCCGGCAAGACGCTCAGCGACAACGAAGTCTACGCATTGATCTTCGAACCCGGCTTCTCGACCGCCGAACAGGTGACCAACCTTTCCGGCCGCGGCGTCGGCATGGACGTGGTGAAGCGAAACATCACGGCATTGCGCGGCGATGTCGAAATTCGCAGCGCCGAAGGCAAGGGAACCACTGTATCCGTAAGGCTGCCGCTCACGCTCGCCATCATCAACGGCTTCCAGGTTGGCGTCGGCAAATCCGTGTTCGTGGTGCCGCTCGACATGGTCGATGAATGCATCGAGTTCACCGCGGAGCCTGGACACGACTACGCCAACGTGCGCGGACAGGCTCTACCGTTCGTGCGACTGCGCGACCTGTTTGGCGTCCAGGGCCCAAGCGGTTCCCGCGAGAACATCGTCATCGTCAGGCACGGCGGCATCAAGGCCGGCCTGGTCGTCGATGCGCTGTTCGGCGAATGCCAGACCGTGATCAAGCCGCTCGCGAAAATGTTCAACCAGGTCAAGTGCATCAGCGGCTCGAGCATTCTCGGCAACGGCGAAGTGGCGCTGATCCTGGATGTAGCGCTGCTCATGCAGAAAGTACTCAGCCGCTCGGCGCGTGTCGCCTGAGCGCGGTTCAAGTCAAACCAAGCGGAGATGGAGATTAAGGCGATGTTGTCCAATATGAAGATAGGACCGCGATTGATGCTGGCGTTCATGGCGCTGGTGGCCATCGGCGCAGTCATCGGCGGGGTCGGCCTGGTCGGTGCCAACAAGATCGACGCTAAGGCGGATGAGATGTACTCGATGGAACTGATGGGGCTCTCCTACATCAAGGAAGCCAACATCAGCCTGATTTCCATGGGGCGGGCGCGCTCGAACTTCCTGCTGGCCACCAGCACGGACGAGAGAAAGCAACACTTGGCCTCGATCGAGAAGGAACTGGCGCTGCTCAAGGGTTACGTCGACAAGGCGCGCCCGCTGTTCGTCTCCGACCGCGCCAAGGAGATCTTCGCCGAATTCAGCAAGATCCTCGACAAGTACGAAGGCGAAATGGATCGCGCACTCAAGCTCGCCGCCGCCGAAGGCCTGCAGAAACGCGACGAAGAACTCACCCAGTCGCTGGCCACCGTGCGCGAACACGCCGACGTCATGGACGGCATGATGGAAGAGTTGACCAAGCAGAAAGAAGAACGAGCCAAGGCGGCGGCGGATGAAACCACCCTCGTCTATGAAAACAGCCGCACATGGATCATCGCCACGCTGCTCGGCGGCACCCTGCTCGGTATCGCCTTGGGTCTCGTCATCAGTCGCAGCGTGCGCCGCCCGCTGGAAGTTGCGGTGGAAGCCGCCGGCCGCCTGGCGAGCGGCGACCTGTCCGTCAACATCGAATCGACAGCGCAGGACGAAACCGGCCAGATGCTGCAGGCCCTGCAGGAAATGATCGTCAAGCTCAAGCAGATGATCGAAAGCCAGCGCGTGCTGATCGAGGCGGCGAATCGCGGAGATTTCGCAGCCCGCGTCGATGTGAACGGACTGCAGGGATTCCAGAAGGACATGGCCGACGGTCTCAATCGCCTGGTATCCACCACCGGGCAGAGCATCGACGACATGGTGGCCATGATGCAGTCGATCTCCGAAGGCGACCTCACCCGCACCATCGACAAGCAGTACGAAGGCTCGTTCGGCAAGCTCAAGGAGTACGCCAACGACACAGTGCTCAAGCTGTCGATGATCATCAGCGAAGTGAATGGCGCCGCCGATTCATTGTCGAGCGCCTCCGAGGAAGTCAGCACTACGGCGCAATCGTTGTCGCAGGCGGCGAGCGAACAGGCAGCGGGTGTCGAAGAGACCAGCGCGTCCATCGAACAGATGACCGCCTCGATCTCGCAGAACACGGACAACGCCAAGATCACCGACACCATGGCGACACGCGCCGCCAGCGACGCTGCGGAAGGCGGCGAAGCGGTACGCGCCACGGTGGTCGCGATGAAGCAGATCGCGCAGAAGATCAGCATCATCGACGACATCGCCTACCAGACGAACCTGCTGGCGTTGAACGCGGCCATCGAAGCGGCCCGTGCAGGCGAACACGGCAAGGGTTTCGCAGTCGTCGCCGCCGAAGTCCGCAAGCTGGCCGAACGCAGCCAGATCGCCGCGCAGGAAATCGGCACCGTCGCCACCGACAGCGTCGACCTGGCGGAGAAAGCCGGCAAGCTGCTCGATGAGATGGTGCCGAGCATCCAGAAGACTTCCGACCTGGTGCAGGAGATCTCCGCGGCTTCGCAGGAACAAGCCTCCGGCGTCGGGCAAATCAACTCGGCGGTGAGCCAGTTGAGCCAGACGACGCAGCAGAACGCGTCGAGCTCCGAAGAATTGGCGGCCACCGCCGAAGAGATGAGCGGCCAGGCCGAACAGCTGCAGCAGACCATGGCGTTCTTCAAAGTTCGTCACGCCGCGAACTCCGTGGCCGCCGGTGCTGGACGCAAGCCTGCAGCAAGCAAGCCGTCGATGAAGCGTCCCGTACTTGCAGCAACGAGAGGCAATCTCGCGCGCAACGTCGGTCCCGACGAATCCCAGTTCGCACGATTCGAGGGCTGACCATGAGCGCCGCTACATTAAGAGCCGCCGACGTCGCGGCCGAACCGATTCAGTACCTCACGTTCCTGCTGGGCAGCGAGGTCTTCGCGATCGGCATTCTCGCCATCAAGGAAATCATCGAGTACGGCGGCGTGACTGCCGTGCCGATGATGCCCGAGTGCATTCGCGGTGTGATCAACCTGCGCGGCGCTGTCGTGCCGGTGATGGATCTGGCGCTGCGATTCGGCAAGCCATCCAACGCCGTGACCAAGCGCACCTGCATCGTCATCGTCGAAACTAACAATAGCGATAGCGGCAATGAGCACGTGGGCGTAGCAGTCGACGCGGTGAATGCCGTGATCGACATCGAAGCGGGCGACATCGAACCTCCGCCCGCCTTCGGCACGCGGATCCACGCCGACTTCATCCATGGCCTGGGCAAGGTCAATGGCAAGTTCGTGATCGTCCTGGATGTGCAACGCGTATTGGACGTCAAAGAATTCAACGATGCTGTGGCTGCAGTGGACGGAAACTGCGTACCGCCGGCCAAACTGGAGAAAGAGTGATGTTGTCGCAAATGAAGATCGGGCCACGACTGATGCTGGCCTTCCTGTCGCTGGTGGCCATCGCCGCCAGCGTCGGCGGCGTCGGGCTTTTGGGCGCCAACAAGATCAACGACAAGGCCGACTCCATGTACAAGCTCGAGCTGATGGGGCTGTCGCACATCAAGGAAGCCAACATCAGCCTGATTTCCGTGGGTCGCGCACGCTCGAACTATCTGCTGGCCACCAGCGAAGCCGAGCGTGAAAAGCACCTCGCCTCCATCCACAAGAGCATGGCTGCCACGCAGGAATACATCGACAAGGCCCGGCCGCTGTTCGTCTCGGACCGCGCCAAGGAAATTTTCGTGGCCTATGCGAAAACCTGGGAGGAGTACGAAGCCGAAATGCAGCGTGCAATCGGCCTCGCTTCGAAGCAATCGTTGCAAACGCGCGATGAAGCGCTGACCACGTCATTGAACCTGGTTCGCGAGAAGGCCGATACGCTCGACGGCATGATGAGCGAACTGACTGAGCAAAAGGAGTCGCGCGCCAAGGCGGCTATCGACGAGACCACCAATGTGTTCGAGAGCAGTCGCAACTGGATCATCG
>JBEVKB010000035.1:0-9515 GCA_040509875.1 Steroidobacteraceae bacterium
CCGAACAGAGTGAGCGTCGCTCGCACCAGAGCGCCGCGCTGGCGAACGGTCGTCACTACTCGACACCCGCGACCAGTTTCCTGGCTCCCGGAGACAGCGCCGCATACAGTTTAGATAGGAACTCTCTTTGTAATTGCAGCGCGCCTTCCGAGGCCGTGTCCCTGTCGACGATCGAAGAGGCCCTGACGAGAATTCCATCGGGAACATCGCCCCTCATCCCATCCCGGAAAATGATCCAGCGCGTCTTCCAGGCACTCTCGGAGAACTCGTTGCCGATGCGGATCCAATACGTCACCGGCTCCTGCCTGGAGCGATTCGTTGTCACCAGCTGCAACGACTGCACGCCAAGAGAATCCGTCAGCCGCACTGGACGGCGTCCGACGTAGCTCACCGCAAAGCCCTGCGCGTAATAGCAGATTTCCGGTCGATGGATCTTCTGCTCCTGGCGCTGCCTGCGACCGTAGGCCAGGGCCAGCATCACCTGTTGCCCGTCGCTTCGCCGATAGGTACGCATGAGCACGTCGTCATACGGCGCGCGACTGCCGGCAGCGTCGTCGGTGGGCACTTTGAGATTCACCTGCTCTATCGCGCCCGGCGCTTCACTCCAGTCCGCGAACTCCCGCGGGATCAACTCTTCCAGCGCGGCGGCGTTAGGGGCAACTTCACTCGTCGGCCTGAGCACATGCGCAGCCACGGCAGTCAGCAGCATCGCTCCACCGAGAACCATGCTATTCGCCAGGCTGTTCATGCTGGCGCACTCCGCACCGACAATCTGAACGGATCGGACGAACGCCGCATCATGTGATCGATGAGAAAGAACAGGCCGAAAGCCACCGCGATTTCCGTATAGCCCGCGAGATCGTGAAAGCGCTGGCCCGCGGCGTCGCCGCCGTAATAAGTCACGAGCACCAGCGCCATCACCCGAAGAATGTTCGCGAAGAATGCCACCGGCAGGATCATCGCCAGCAGCAGTGCATTCGGCAGCCAGCGTCGATACGCCGCCAGGCGGATATAGAGAAAGCCGATGGCGGTGAGGGCGACCATCGAATTCAGGCCCGAGCACGCATCGGCAATCAACAGTTGATAGCTACCCGCGTATATGAGTACGCCATCGCGCGCGATGGGCAGCCCCGCGGCGAACAGGGCATTCGTAACGATGATCGATACCAGTTCCTTGAGCGGAATCAGGATGGCGTCGAGCAACGTGCCAGGCACTGGCACGATGGACAACATGAAGAGCAGCGGAAACCACAACCGCCTCAGTGCGTGGCCACCGACCAGGATGAGGATGACGCCCGCACACAGCAGCGCCTGCGAGGCAACTTCGAGCGGTATGAATCCCTGCGAGCGTCCGATCGCATAGAACGAAGCACCTAGCACGAAGAACAACCACCCTCCGATGGAAGTCTCCGATTGCAGGCCCCGGCGCAACAGTAACCTGCGCTCCCGCCAGATGAGCCAGGTCGACACTGCAAGGAACAACGGACCGTGAACAGCGAGACCGTTTGCCCAGAACACCGAGGCCATATCCCGATACGTGGGAAGGTATAGCGCCAACAGGCCCAGAACGACCGGCATCCACAAGAGAACGCGCAGCCGATGCGTGCCGCGCGCAGAACTCTCTCCTGCGTTAGTCACAGCGCAATGCCTCCTTGACGGCGCGAACTAGTCATTTAGAACGGTACCCAGCAGCAGCGAACCGGAGGCTTCGAGCTGGGACCGGGAGCGCTCCAGGTCGGCAAGCCTCGTGCGGTGCCGCCGCGCCACCAGCAGACATCCGCCCGCTTTCGCCGCGATGATCTGCGCATCGGCGAAATCGAGCACCGGCGGCGCGTCTACGATCACCACGTCGAAGCTCGCCGGCACGGTTTCCATCAGGTAGGCAAAGCTGATCCTGCTGAGCAGTTCCTGTGGATTGGGCACATAGGGGCCTGCACATAACAGCGACAGTTGGGGAAATTCCTCGACGCTCGACAGCGCGTTCTTGAAAGAACTCCGGCCCGCCAGGATGCTGGACAGGCCATCGGCCTTGGCGATTCCGAACAGCGTCTGCTGATTCGGCGAGCGCAGGCTGGCGTCGATCAGCAGTGTCCGTTCACCTAACTGTGCGAACGCTATTGCAAGGTTTGCGGCAACGATGCTGCTGCCCGCATCCGGGTCCGACCCCACGACTGCCAGCGACCTGCGTCGTTCGTTGAACCAGGTGAGCGCCAGCTGGCTGCGTAATCCTCGTATCGCTTCGGCACGCGCGCTGAATGGGTCCCGCGCGGAGAACACATCCGCGGCTAGTTTCGAATCGCCTCCCTGGACCACATAGGAATATCCAAACTGACGTGCCAGCACGCGCGTGACGTCATGCTCATGCAGAAGACCGAGACTGCGACCGGCCTCGCCGAACCGCATGCTGCCCTCCCGTTGAGTAGCAACGATGCGCGCGATGTCGCGCTCGGTGAGCGTTCCTTCGTGTAGAAGTAATTCACCGATCAGCGGGAATTCCGGCTGCGCGGCGACATTATCCATTGGGGACTTGATGACGGTCGCCATATCGGTTCCTGTGAGGTAGACGTCTGTTCAAGTCGATTGCAGCGACAGAATGTCGCTCGCACGCAGCCGCTGCATGCGGTGCCAGAGCTTTGGCCTGACGACCGCTCCCGGAATTTCCGCGAGAACCGTCAGGCCCGTGATCTGCGTGATCACGATCGCGCTACGGGCACGTCGGTCGAGGGCCTCCGCCACTAAGGCCGCGCCGACACCGAGTGCCGCTCCCAGCAGCAGCGCAATGAAGGCGTTCAGAAGCAGCTTCGGCGAAGCAGCCTCCGAGGGAACGATGGCTGGATTCAGTACTGCTACCGCACTCTGGTCCAGTTGGCTTTCCAGTCGCAGCTGGCTTGCTCGTTGGAGCGCGGCATCGTAGGCAAACTGCGAATTGTGAACTTCCTGCGCCAGCAGGTTGACGCCGTCGTGTTGACCTCTCAATTCCAGAATCCTGGTCTTCTGCTGTTCCAGCGCCGCGCGACTCTCGACGGTGCGTTGTTGCGCTATCTGCGCCGCCTGGTTGATCGAGCCCTTTGCCGTAACGAGCTCGGCGGCCAGACGCTTCCTCAACGTCCTGACCTCCGCCAGCGAACTGCGATACTGGGGATGATTCTTGCCGAGCCGCTCGGCAGCCTCGGCCAGTTTGCTTTCGGCACGAGTGAGGTCCGCCTTCATGCTCTGCAGGAGTCCGTTGCCGAGAATGTCCGGCAACTGTTCCAGATTGCCGCGAGCCAACGCGTTGTTCATCTGCTTCTGGCGCGTCTGGGCGTCATACATGGCTGCCTGGGCCGCCACCAGCTGGCTGGACATCTCCGCGAGCCCACCGCTTTCGACATCGAGACGATCGTCGTTGCCGACCACATTGTGGAGCCGTTGATACTCCGACAGCCGGTCCTGGGATGCTTCGAGTGCCTGGCGCATCTGCTGCAGCTGTTGATCGAACCACGCCGATTGCCTGCGTGCCGGATCCATGTTCAGCTCGAGGCTCGTCTGTATGTATGCTTCCGCGAATGCATTGGCGAGTTCGGCTGCGAAATTCGGATCGGCCGCGGAGAAGCGGATATTGACTACATTGCTCTCGCGTGATGGCCGGACATCGAGCTTGTCGAGCAGGGCTTCCGCCGTCCATTCACGGATCGATCCATTGCCGCCGGTCGCGGATCGAAATTGCGCCTGCACCTCGGCGATCTGCGTGAGCTTGTACTTATCGACCACTCTCAGCGCCACGTTGCGGCTGGCGATGACATCCACCTGGGTGCCGAGGCTGCTGGGGAGCAATTGCGATGGCAGGATCATGCCGGTCAGCGGATCCCTGCCTTTCGAGTCGACCACCAGGTCGACCTCTGCAACGTAAGTCTTCGGCAGGACCAGGCTCGTTACGATGACGAGCGCGGCCACCGCACCCAGCACGATCGCGGCGAGCTTGCGGCGCGCCTGCAACACTTCTACCAGTTCAGTCAGGTTCATGGTGCTCGCTTTTTTTAAAAAAGGGCTCGATCAGAACAGGCTTTCTTTGACGAACAACACATCGTCCGGCTGCAGAGCGCCGCAGTCGCGAGCGGCAATCGTTCGTTCCTCGCCGGAACCGTCGCGCCGTTTGACTATTACGCGAGCTTCGGAGCCACGAGCGGTCAACCCTCCGCCGGCGGCGATCGCCTGGGAGACCGTCATGTTCCGTTCGAGTCGATACAGCCCGGGTCGCTGCACTTCTCCATAAACATAGAACTGCGGCGCGCGGGGCACGAAGATCGTATCGCCGGCATTGACTGGTGGGTTCTGCGATAGATCGCCGTCGAACAAGGCGCGCAGGTCTATCGCCAGCCGCGTGCCGTCGTCGCGCATGAGCGTGGCACTATCGCTTGCAATCGCACTCAGGGGACCGCCGGCAGCAGCAAGCAGGTCGAGCACCTTGGTGGAACTCGTCAAAGCGTACTGGCCAGGCTTTGCGACCTGTCCCATGACCGCGATTTTCTTGCTCACGTATTCGGCCACCAGCACCGACACCTGCGGATTCTTGATGAATCCGCCATCGGTGAGTCGCTGGCCGATCAGTTTCTCGACATCGCCGGTGGAGAGTCCCGCCACGGCGAGCTGCCCTATCAGTGGAAATGTAATGTTGCCCGATTGACTGACGCGTACATCGGATGTCAGGTCCGGATAACCGAAGGTGCCTACCTTGAGCACGTCTTCCGCACCCACCCGGTAATCCTGGTCGATTACGCCAGCGCCTGCGCAAGACAGTGTGAGCAGCAAACACACGCATCCCGCGGAGAGACTGGTCAAGCAGGCGTTGATCACTTGCATGGCCATGGCTAATTCAGTCCCGCCGCGCCTTTCTTGAAAGCATCGGGTGTCACCGCACTGGAATCAGCGAGGGCGGCCGGAGTCGCGGCACCCGCAGGCGCGTGTGTCTCGTTCAGGACGTACGTGATTTTTGCAACGGCGCGGCTTTGCTGAAGATAGTCTTCGATTGCCTGCTTGTTGCGCGCGTTCGCGAGATAGGTCTCTATGAGCGGCTTTGCGCGCTCGAGCGTCAGCGGGACATCTTCTTCGACGGCCGTCACCGACATCAGCGTCACCTTGCCCGACGGCTGCTCCGACACGAACAGGTCGCCGACTTTCGCGGCCTGGAAGGCAGGCAGCTGCGCCAACGGCAACTGCTCGGGCGCCACGCTGGCCATTTGCGTGACGTACTTGATGGCGTGTCCGTCGAGGATGGTGCGAACGTCTTCGACCGAATCCACACCCTCTATCTCGGCGTTCACCGCCGCGGTCATATCCTGTTTATCGGCCACGAACGTCGTCAGGCGAAATTTCTTGCGGTTCGCGAACAGCAGCGGCTGTGCTGCATAGTACTTCGCCACTTCGTCGGCGGAGATCGTCGCTTTCGGATAAACAGTTTTCTCGGCGAAGAACTGCGCGAGCAACTGGCGGCGGGATTGCTCCATCGCCAGGACGAACGCCGGATCGCGATCGATCTTGCCTTCGAGCGCCGCCTGCACCAGCAACTCTTCGCTGGTCAAGGATTCGAGCGCGCGCCGGGTGACTTCCGGCGTGACCTGCGAAACACCGCTCGACTGCAATACGCGGTTCAGTTGCGTCGCCGTGATTTCCTTGTCGTTCACCGTGGCCACGACCTGGGAATTCTTTCCATGAGTCCCCTTGGCCGAACAGCCCGTGAGAGCTGTCATGAGCATGCCCGCGCACGTCGCTGCGACAATGACATTCCAGGTCGGCGCCCGCGCGCCACCGGACGCCGTGTTACTTTCACACGCCATCGACTGCTCCTTCTCGATCGTCATCAGTAAGCGCGCTTGTCACCAAGCACCAGCGTCATCGTTTTCAGCAGGATCACGAGGTCCAGCCACAGCGACCAATGCCGCAGGTACTCGAGATCGAAATCGATCCGCCGGCGCATGGATTCCAGATCGTCGCCGCCGCGATAGCCGTTGACCTGCGCCCAACCCGTGATGCCGGGCTTGACCTTGTGGCGGACCATGTAACTGGGTATCAGGCGACGGTACTGCTCATTCATCGCAACGGGATGCGGCCGCGGGCCGACGATGCTCATGCTCCCCTCCAGTACATTGAAGAGTTGCGGCAGTTCATCCAGCGACGTCTTCCTGATGAAGGCGCCGAACGTCGTCACGCGTGCATCTCCCCTGCTCGCGGCGACATGGCGGGTCCGGCCATCCTCACTCACGGTCATCGAGCGGAATTTGTAGACGGTGATTTCCTTGCCATCGAGCCCGTAGCGCTTCTGCTTGAAGACGACGGAGCCGCGCGAATCCAGGCGGACGCCGATCGCCAGGACAATCAACAGGGGAGAGACGATCAACACGCCCAGCCCGGCAATGGTCATGTCGCAAAGGCGCTTGGTCAGGCCGCGGATACCGAAGAAAGGCGATTCGCAGACGGCCACCAGCGGGATGCCGCTGATGTGATCGAAGCGTCCCTGGATGAGATTGAACACGAACAGGTCCGGCACGAAATAGATGGAGACGGTGGAGTCGCGCAGCGCTTCGAGCATGCGCAGCACTCTTGAGTCCCGGCTCATCGGCAGGGTCACATAGACGACATTGATATCGTTGCGCAATACATAGTCCACGAGATCGGCCGAGGTCCCGAGCAGGTGACTCGACTTGCCCGGTGGCACGCGATCGGGACTGCGATCCTCGAAGTATCCCACGACCTTCATTCGCAACAGCGGATCGTCACACAGCGCCGATTCCAACCGCAGTCCCATTTCCGTGACGCCCACGATGACGGCCCGACGTAACGGTTCGCCAGGCCGCAGCAGCAGCGACTGTGCTCCCCACTGCGCGCACCAGATCGCAGCAGGAGTAAACAGCACCCATGCGGTCAGCACGCGCGAATCGAAACGATCCGCGAGTCCCGAGATATGCAGCAACGTCCAGATCGCACCCGCCAGCAGCAGGCATCGCAGGGTGATTTCGGCAAGGCATCGCAGCGCATGGCGCCAGTTCTTGCGATTGCCGAGTTGACCGACGCCGAGAAAATCGGCCGCGCCGAGAAAGCCAAGCACGGCAACGAGGAAATACGGTCCCTGCAGCGACTCGTCCCACATGTTCATGCAGGCAAGCAGGGTCAGGACCACGATCACCGGGTTCAGCAGGGACTTGATGACGAATACGATGGAGGGATCCGCCGTACTGACGCCAGGGTCTTCATAGCTGCGCGCTCTCGCGCCCATGATGTCTCTGTCTGCGCTCATAAATCGAAGTTCATCGGGCAGGCGTCAGGAGCTGCTGAATAAACAGCCGATGCGTAGCCGCCATACCGGCCACGCAGCTGGTGATCTGATGGTGGAAGGCCCGGACCGCCAGGCACCGGTTAGGCTTGCCTGCGGTCGCGGAACCTTTATCGAGCGCTCAGGCGGGCAGCAGCGACTGCTGGCGCAGTGACTTCTGCTTACGCTGCAACTGGAAAGCCACGAGTCCCATGCCGATGACGATC
Organism: Steroidobacteraceae bacterium; assembly: GCA_040509875.1. Taxonomy (GTDB): domain Bacteria; phylum Pseudomonadota; class Gammaproteobacteria; order Steroidobacterales; family Steroidobacteraceae; genus Steroidobacter. The sequence continues at coordinate 7,513 of JBEVKB010000035.1, forward strand.
ATCAGCCAGGTCTCAGGTTCCGGCACCGCCGCGACGCTGTAGAAAGCTGCATAGCCGCCGAACAACCGGTTCGATCCGGAGATTCCCAACGAGTAGTTACCGGGAGCCAGGTCCTCGAATGAATAACTGCCGCTGGAGAACGCGCCCATGGCGACATCCAGATTCGCTGTCAGCGACCGCAGCACGTAGGTCACATCCGGCATGAGTCGGAACGAGTTCGACCAACCGGAGATGTTCGACGTCGAGCCCAGCGAGAAGGTGATGACATCGGCGAAGCTTCCTGCCGAGCCGAAACCGTTGGCGATGAAGCCGAAGTCTCCATCCTGGAGTGCCCCCAATTCGGTTGTCTTCACCGTCGCATTGACCGTGCCGATGAATCCGCAACTCAGAATGACCGTCGCAAAGAAGCTTGCCAACTTCATAACTCAACTCTCCCGATGATTAGGACGCTACGAGGACTCGCAGTGAGGCTTGAACAAAGCATTCGTGACGATCGTCGATATCAATAAATTCAGCAGGCGCGCAATCGCAAACTGATCCGGATTGGAACGATTCCAGCAGCAGGCGAAATCTAATTCCGCGTCGATTCTTAACGACGACCCGCAATCAGCTTAGTGATTCGTTTTTGCACGCGTGCAAAAATTTACGAATGCATACAGGAGATTTTTGTGGCGGTGAAATAGCGCCGGGAAAGATGCAGTCGCTTGTCGTGGACAACCGCAGATTGTTCCATGTCGTAGGTAGTAGCGCGTACGCCAACTTTTGCGCAAGCGCAGAGAGCGAGGTGTTCGAGCAGGAACGCGCGTAGAGGGAGGCAGCTTCCTCCCCCCCGGCGACCGGGGGGAGGAAGTTAGAGGACGTCGCGAGCCCTCACCGCGCCGACGTTGCCACCGTCCCCGTCTGCTGCTTCACCACGCTGGTCGCCAGCGCGATCATCGACGAGATGTCGCTCAGGTTTGCCGGCACGATCAGCGTGCTGGAGGCCTGGTCCGCCAAGTGGCCGAACTGCTTCACGTACTCCTCGGCAACGCGCAGCTGCATCGCTTCCATGCCGCCGCGACCGCTGAGGGCTTCGCCGACCTGTCGCAATCCTTCCGCCGTCGCAGTGGCGACGGCGAGAATGGCCTCGGCCTGGCCCTGCGCCTGGTTGATCTGCAGTTGCTTGTTCGCTTCGGATTCCTTGATGACCCGCTGCTTCTCGCCTTCCGCCTGGTTGATCTTGGCGTCGCGGTCGCCTTCGGAGGTCAGCACGACGGCGCGCTTTTCGCGTTCGGCGCGCATTTGTTTTTCCATCGCGTGCAGCACGTCTTTGGGCGGGTTGATATTCTTGATCTCATAGCGCAGCACTTTCACGCCCCACGCGCCGGACGCGTGATCCAGTTCGCTGACGACGTTGGAATTGATCGTGGCGCGGGCTTCGAAGGTGCGATCGAGATCGATCTTGCCGATCTCGCTGCGCAGGGTGGTCTGTGCCAGCTGCGTGATGGCGAAGCGATAGTTGGTGATGCCGTAGGAAGCGCTGCGGGCATCGAGTACTTGCAGGTACAGCACGCCGTCGACGCCGACTTGCACGTTGTCCTTGGTGATACAGATCTGCTCGGGAATATCCAGCGCCTCTTCCTTCAACGTATGCCGGTAGGCGACGCGCTCGACGAATGGAAACAGGATGTGAAAGCCCGCCTGCAGCGTGCGGCTGTAACGCCCAAGCGTCTCGACGACATAGGCGCTCTGTTGAGGCACGACGAGCGCGGTCTTCATCAAGACGATGAACACCAGCACGACGACAGCCAACACCACGTACATGGTTGTGCTCACGAGATTCTCCGTTGCGTTGTTGTAATGGATTTCCGCGCGTCAGGCCGCGCGCACCAACAAGACCAGACCATCGACGCGCGCGATGACTGCTTCCCGGCCGGCCTCGATCGCCGTTTCATCGACGTTACGAGCGGTCCAGGACGAGCCGCGATAATCGACACGGCAGGTTTTTGAAGGCTCCAGGCGCA
>JBEVKB010000036.1:0-26139 GCA_040509875.1 Steroidobacteraceae bacterium
CGCCGCACCGTGGACTCTGACCACAATCACCAGTTGTTTCGAACGACGCATGCCTACGCAAGCCAGCAGTCGCTCCTGCGTGTCGAGTCCAATCAACGAATGCCCGACGACTGCCGGAAAACCGGCAGGCAACTCTGCGCGTGCTCGCTCCAGCGCTAGCAGGTCCGTCTCGGCGTGCGACAGAAGCACGATGCCTTCAGTCAGAAACTCAGGCGCGTTGGCCGGATCGTACGCCTCGGACCAGGCGAGTCGTTGCAGCTCCGTCGATGGCAAGGGGAAAGCGCCGGCATCGAGTACCGCTGCGGCGTAATCCAAGATCAGGCGACGTGCTTTGTCGTCTGCAACGGGTCCGAACCAGCGCAAGACTTCGCCATAGCCCAATCCCACCGAACGCAGCGGATCTATCTCGCCCGCTCGCGATACCCGTTGCAACACCATCTGCTCGGCGCGATTGCTGGCGGCGCGAGCTGCTTGCCAATTCGCCCAGGAGTCGCCTGCGCCGGTCGTATCGTCAGGCGTCGCAACCAATACCCTGATGCGCTTCGCGATCAAAATTCGATGCCCGCTTGAGCACGAATACGCTGTTGCTTGAAGGGATGCTTGATCAAGCGCATTTCGGTGACCAGGTCGGCGCGCTCGATCAATTCATCTGGAGCGCTGCGTCCGGTCAATACGACGTGCGTCAAAGGTGGCCGCAGGTCGATGCCGGCGAGCACTTGCTCGATGGACAGATAATCGTTGCGCAGGGCGATGTTGATTTCATCGAGCATGACCAGCCGGAAATTCGCATCGGCGAGATAGCGCAAGGCAACTTCCCACCCGGCCTGCGCCATCGCTTTGTCACGCGCCTTGTCCTGCGTCTCCCAGGTGAAGCCGCCGCCGGTCGCGTGGAATTCGAGCTGATCGCCCCAGTGCGCGAACGCCTGTTTTTCCGCCGGTTCCCATGCGCCCTTGATGAACTGCACGATGGCGACACGATGTCCGTGACCCAGCGATCGCAACACCATTCCGAGCGCGGCGGTCGTTTTGCCTTTGCCTGCGCCCGTGTTGACGATGACCAGGCCGCGATCGGTCACAGTCGCGGCGATCCGTTCATCCTGGATGGCCTTGCGACGCTGCATACGTTGCGCGTAGGCAGCGTCTTTGGCATCGGCTTCGCCGCCTGCGTCGGGGGCTTCCGGATCGGTCGTCGGATCGGTCATCTGGGGTAAACCTGCAGCGTTCGTTATGTCCGATGGACGGATACGCGGCACGCGAGCGTAAGTCATCTCACTGGCTGCAACAACCGAGTGCGGTTAACGCCACGTCCAGGCGCCGCGCCCATTGACATCCTCGCGCCGCGACGTTGTACTGCCGCGGATCGATGGTCTCTCTCGATACGAGAGAGCGATGAGAGGGAATGTGGTACGAACCGGGTCGCTCGTGGACCTCGCGATTCAAAGCCACGGCTGCCCCCGCAACTGTAAGCGGCGAGCGCCTGCCAGGAAGCCACTGAGATCCGTCACGAACGGCTCGGGAAGGCGGCAGAGCGCAGCGACCCGCGAGCCAGGAGACCTGCCATCGGTTCAGTCACGTACCGGGCGGGGTGCCTCGGTGACGGTCGAGCTCGTCTCGACTGTGTGCGCATCGGGCTTCGGCCGGGTGTGCGCCGCTTCCTCACCCCACGTCATCTATTGGGTCATGCCAACAGGAGCAGTGCGGTGATCGAGACCGAGGCGCGAGGCCAAACCACTGTGCTGGTTTGCGTGACATGCCGCATCCCCAATGAAGCTTCCGCTGCGCCACGCTCCGGAATGCTGTTGGCGCAGGCTACCGCCGACGCTGCCGCTGCCGCTGACGATTCGAATATCCGCGTGCAACGAGTGGAGTGCCTGGGAAACTGCAGTCGCGGCCCGAGCGCAGCCATTCGGCACGATCGCACCTGGACCTACGTATTCGGTGGCCTCGATCCACTGCGAGATGGCCCGGCGCTCGTGACCGGCGCTCGCCTGCTTGCGGGTTCCAGCGACGGACTGATGCCATGGCGAGGTCGCCCTGAGTCGTTGAAAAAAGGTCTCATCGCCCGCGTACCGCCCACGGATTTTGGTAACGACACTGTTGCGGAGCCTGCATGAATACGCAGCGCCGTGGCTTTTGCCCGGGAATTTCCGCACCGCTGCAGACCGGTGATGGACTTCTCGCGCGTCTCGCCCCGAGCGCAGCGATACCCGTCCACGCTTTCATCGCGCTGTGCGAAGCCAGCGAACGCAACGGCAATGGCATCGTCGAGGTCACACAGCGCGGCAGCATTCAACTACGCGGACTCACGCCCTCCTCCGCATTGGACTTCGCCCGCAGCGTCGCGTCGCTGGGGCTTGGGGATGAAAATAAACCATCGCTGTTGCAGCCGCCGCTGTTGGGCATCGACGCAACGGCAACGGTAGACCTGCAGCCATTGGTCTCGGAGTTGCGACTGGCCCTGTCGAATCTGCCCTATCTCGATTCGCTGGGACCGAAAGTCTCAGTACTCGTGGATGGCGAAGGCGAACTGCACCTGGATGCGATTCCCGCCGACATTCGCTTGCGTTCGACCTTCGCCGACGATCTGCATGTAGCCATCGGCGGAACCGCACACGATGCAGTCGCGCTCGGATGGATCAAGACCAACCAAGCCATAGCAACCGTCGATGAGTTGCTGGCTATCATCGCCCGCGCCGGTCGCGACGCGCGCGGCAAACACTTGGCCAACGGGATCGATATCGAAAGGTTGCAAGCACGATTGGATCGCAGAGTCGCGCCACCGTCGCGACCCATCGCGGAACCCATCGGTCTGCACAGCTTGAAAAGTGGAAAAATCGCGTTGGGCATCTCACTCGCTTTCGGTCATGCCACCAGCGCGTCTGTGCTACGCATCGTTCACGCAGCTGCGGATCTCGGCGTCACGCATATTCAACCGGCGCCGGGTCGTGCCCTGCTCTTCATCGAACTAGCTGCCACTTCCACGCATGAAATTGCGGCAATCGCATCGAATGAGGGCTTCATCGCCACAGCGGACGACCCACGCCGTCATGTGTTTGCATGCGCCGGCTCACCCGCTTGTAACTCTGCCGCCTTCTCCACGCGCGACCTGGCGCCTGCAGTTGCAATCGCCGCACGCGAATGGCTGAGTCCATCGACGACGATTCATCTATCCGGTTGCAGCAAAGGCTGCGCACATCCTGCTGCCGCCACGCTGACACTCGCCGGCGACGGTCGATTGATAATCGACGGGCGCGCCAGCGACGAATCGCACGCAACGCTGCCATCGAGCGAACTGATCGGCGGCCTGGCGAGACTCGGCTCTGCACTGTTGCGTGAACGAACGAGCTTGTCGCAGCTCGGCTCCGCTCGCGTCATCGAATGCCTCACCAACGAAATACCTCATGCATGATTATCTCCGCGATGGCGCAGCCATCTATCGGCAGTCGTTCGCCATCATTCGCAGCGAAGCCGACCTGTCGTCATTCTCTGCAGACGAAGCGGACGTGGTAGTGCGCATGATTCACGCCTGCGGCTCCGTCGATGCGAGTCGACAGATCGTATTCGGCGCAGGCTTGGTCGACGCTGCACGCGCAGCGCTGCTGAACGGCGCACCGATTTTCTGCGATGCCGAGATGGTCGCCCATGGCGTCACCCGCGCACGATTGCCGAAGGACAACGCAGTCATCTGTACGCTGCGAGATCCTTCCGTACCCGCGCTCGCTGCAAAACTCGGCACGACGCGATCCGCTGCGGCCATCGATCTTTGGATCGATCGTCTCGCCGGCGCGGTCGTCGCCATTGGCAATGCGCCTACCGCGCTGTTTCGCCTGCTCGAACTCATCGACGCCGGCGCACCGCGACCTGCGGCGATTCTCGGCATCCCCGTCGGCTTCGTCGGTGCAATGGAATCGAAAGACGAATTGATAGCCGATTCGCGCGGCGTTCCCTTTCTCGCGGTACGCGGACGATTGGGTGGAAGTGCGATGGCAGCAGCTGCCGTCAACGCGTTGGCGCGAGCGGGACTATGAGCGAAGCAGGACGATTGATCGGCGTCGGCGTCGGCCCCGGCGATCCGGAACTGCTGACGCTCAAAGCCGTTCGCGCATTGGAGAATGCCGATGTCGTCGCCTGGTTCGCGAAGTCAGGCAATTCGAGCAATGCCCGAAACATAGCCGCGCATTACCTACGGCCCACTGCGATCGAGCTGTCGCTGCTGTATCCGGTGACCACCGAGCTGTCGACCAAGGACTCCGCCTACCAGGCAATGATCCAGGGATTTTTCGACGAGTCCGCCGAGCGCGTCGCCGGGCATCTGGCCGCAGGTCGGACCGTCGCGGTGCTGTCGGAAGGCGACCCGTTGTTCTTCGGGTCTTACATGCATATCCACGTGCGCCTGAGCAAGCGCTTCCCCACCGAAGTGGTTCCCGGCATCACCGCGATGTCAGGTTGCTGGTCCGCCGCAGGTTTGCCGATCACGCAGGGCGACGACGTTCTGACTGTCGTGCCCGGCACATTGCCGGCCGACGAACTGGTGCGTCGGCTGCGACAGAACGATCCGACCGTCGTGATGAAGATCGGACGCAACCTGCCTAAGGTACGCGCAGCGTTGATCGACGCCGGCCGTCTCGACAGTGCGATCTACGTTGAGCGTGGCACCATGCAGGCTCAACGACTCACACCGTTGGTCGAGAAGTCTGACGACCGCGCTCCTTACTTCGCGCTGGTACTGGTTGCGGGACAGTGGTGGCGACCGTGACGGGCAAGTTGACAGTCGTGGGCCTCGGGCCAGGCAATGCCGGGCAACTCACGCCGGAAGCGCTTGCAGCTGTCGATGCAGCCGATGCCGTGTTCGGTTACGGCCTTTACCTGGATCGCATTCCCGCACGAACCGGGCAGTCGCGAATACCATCGGACAATCGGCAGGAATTGCAGCGTGCCGCGCAGGCTTTGGAAAGCGCCGCTGCCGGCGCTAACGTCGCCGTTGTATCGGGTGGCGATCCCGGGGTTTTTGCGATGGCCGCCGCTGTTTGCGAAGCCATCGACAAGGGGCCCGCGGCATGGCGCGACTTGGACGTGACCGTACTGCCAGGCGTCAGCGCCATGCTTGCCGTCGCAGCTCGCGTCGGTGCGCCGTTGGGCCACGACTTCTGTGCCATCTCGCTGTCGGATAATCTCAAGCCGTGGCCGGTGATAGAGAAACGCCTGGAAGCCGCAGCCGGCGCCGGCTTCGTCATTGCTTTCTACAATCCGGTATCGCGTGCGCGACCGTGGCAGCTCGATCGCGCATTCGAAACTCTGCGCAAACACCTACCCGCCTCCACACCTGTTATTTTCGGACGTGCGGTCGGACGTGTCGACGAACGGATGGCTATAGTCACGCTGAACGGTGCGACTGCCGCGCAAGCAGACATGGCAACCTGCATCATCGTCGGTTCGTCCGAGACGCGAGTCATCCCTCGAGCGAACAAGAGTTCTCTGGTCTACACGCCGCGATCGATGCCGGATGTGACAGCATGATCGAGCCACGCAATCGCCTCTGCGACGGTCGACACCGAGGTCGCCGGCTGTTCGAACGGACGCTGCAGAAGCAGGACGCGAATGCCAAGCGAACGCGCGGCGGCAATCTTTCCGTAAGTCGCATCCCCGCCGCTGTTCTTCGCGACCACGACATCGATTCCGTGCGACGACAACAGCTCGCGATCCTCCGCTTCGCTGAACGGGCCGCGGGCGAGGATATATTTTGCGTGCGGAACGGCCAGCGGCGGATCGACGGGATCGACCGTGCGCACGACATAGCGATGCTGCGGCTGACACGCGAACGCCGCGACCTCCTGACGACCCACCGCGAGAAACACACATTGAGGCTCCGGCCCCAACGCGTAGGCTGCGACTTCGGCATCGGCCACTTGAGTCCATCGATCTCCAGGTTGGGCTTGCCACGGCGGACGGCGCAGCGACAGCAATGGCGTACCGGTCTGCGAGGCCGCCTGCATTGCATTGGCGGAGATCGTTCCCGCGTAGGGATGCGTGGCGTCGATCAACACATCGACGCGATTGTCACGCAAGTACGCCGCGAGCCCCTCTGCCCCGCCGAAGCCACCGCTTCTGGTCGGCACCGGTTGTACGAGCGGCGATGTCGTGCGGCCGGCGAGAGACAGCATCAAGCTCAGATCGTCGCGTGCGGCGAGGCTGGCCGCGAGTTGTCTCGATTCGGTGGTGCCGCCAAGAATGAGTATGCGTCGCTTCATGTCGTCCAATAGTGAACTCGCCACACCGCCCGCGGCAATACCGCGCTGGTTGTCCATCGTGGGCATTGGCGAAGACGGTGCCGACGGATTGAGCGCGGCAGCACGTGAATTGATCCAGTCTGCGGACATCGTCTTCGGAGGAGCGCGTCACCTGTCGTTGGCAGCGTCGCTGATTCGAGGCACGACACGAGCTTGGCTACGACCTTTCGAACGTAACGTGGCCGAAGTGCTCGCGCTTCGAGGGCAAGCGGTCTGCCTGCTGGCGTCCGGCGATCCGTTCCTGCACGGCGTCGGCAACCTGCTTGCGGGACATGTCGCCGCCGAAGAAACGACGGTCGTACCGGCGCCATCCGCGTTCAGCTTGGCTGCGTCACGCTTGTTGTGGCCGCTTGCGCAAGTCACGCAGATCTCGTTGTGCGGCCGTCCGCTCGAATTGCTTCGTCCTCATCTGCATCCGGGAGCGCGGCTGCTTGCTCTCACTTCAGACGAACATAGCCCCGCCGCCATCGCCAAGCTGCTCGTCGAAGCGGGCTGCGGCGATTCACGCTGCATCGTGCTGGAAGCGTTGGCGGGGCCGCGTGAAAGAATACGGTCCGTGCGAGCGAGCGATTTCAATCTCGACGACATCGATCGCCTCAACACGGTCGCCATCGAAGTGGTCGCCGGCCCGCAAGCGCGGGTTCTCTCGCATTCGAGCGGCCTCGCGGATGCGCTGTTCGAACACGACGGCCAGCTCACCAAGCACGAGGTCCGAGCGCTAACGCTGTCCGCACTGGCTCCCGAGCATGGCGAACTTCTCTGGGATGTCGGTGCGGGATCGGGGTCGGTGTCCATCGAATGGCTGCTCGCGGATCCTTCGTTGACTGCCATTGCAATCGAGCATCGCGCAGATCGCGTGGCACGCATTCGACGGAACGCCTCGGCATTCGGTGTGCCTCACCTGCAATTGATCGAAGGTTCGGCGCCGGATGCCATCGCCGGGCTGCCTGCTCCCAACGCTATATTCATAGGCGGCGGCGCGACTGCACCCGGCCTCATCGATGCAGCACAGACGGCGTTACTCTCCAAAGGGCGATTGGTCGTCAACTCGGTGACGCTCGAAACGGAAGCCATATTGCTGGAGCGATACGCGCGATTCGGAGGCACCTTGACGCGCATAGACATCGCACACGCCGATGGCATCGGCGGCGAACACGCACGACTGTCGGGCTGGCGTGCCGCCATGCCTATCGTGCAATGGCGCTGGGTGAAGCCATGATCGTCGCCGGCATCGGTTGTCGATCGGGCGTTGATGCGGCGGAAGTCGAGGCCGCCCTTGCCGCTGCTCTGCTGGAGCACAGAGCAACGCCGAGTCAGTTGGGGCTGATCGCAATACCGGGTTCGAAGGCACAGGAATCAGGCATCGTCGCTGCGGCAGCGGCACGCAACATTCCCATCGCATTGATTGCGCAGCAGGCAATGGAAGCCGTCAGCGAGTTCGCCATCACGCGCTCTAGCCGCGCGATGGCTGTGATGAACGTAAATTCAGTGGCCGAGACTGCCGCTCTGGCTGGCGCAGGTTCTAATGCGCGCTTGTTGGGTCCGCGAGTCGCCGTCGGTCCCGTGACCTGCGCTCTGGCCGAAGGTGCAATCCCAGTATGACTGTTCATTTCATCGGCGCCGGTCCGGGCGCCGCCGACCTCATCACCGTGCGTGGACGCGATCTGCTCGCGCGCTGTCCCGTCTGCATGTTTGCAGGCTCGCTGGTGCCGATAGAACTGCTTTCGTACTGCCCTCCCGGCGCACGCATCATCGACAGTGCGCCTTTGACGCTGGACCGGATCGAAGCTGAATATCTGAAGGCGCATGCAGCTGGCGAAGATATCGCGCGCCTACATTCCGGCGATTTGTCTATCTACAGTGCGCTCGCCGAACAACTGCGCCGATTGCAGCAGCATGGCATTCCCTACACGCTCACACCCGGAGTCCCCGCATTCGCCGCAGCAGCAGCCATGCTCGGCCGTGAACTGACGGTCCCGGGCGTGGCACAGAGCGTCGTGCTGACTCGCATGTCGGGACGCGCATCGAAGATGCCGCCGAAAGAACAGTTGTCTACATTCGCATCCACCGGCGCGACGCTGGCGATCCATCTCGCCATTCATGTCATCGACGCCGTGGTCGCCGAACTAATACCCCACTATGGCCCCGAGTGTCCGATTGCCCTCGTGATGCGTGCGAGCTGGCCGGACGCTCGCGTCGTGTGCGGCACGCTCGCCGACATTCAAGCGAAGCTGGCCGCCGAGCCGATGGAACGCACGGCTTTGATCATGGTGGGACCGGCGCTCGCCGCGGAGGATTTCCGTGAAAGCGCGCTGTACTCGCCCGACTATCATCGACGCTACCGGAGTGGCGATGGCGCCTGAAAACGATAGCAACGCCACTGCCGAAGACATGCTGTTGGCGCTGCGAGGATCATATCCAACGCTCGCACGCGGTGAAGTATGGTTGGTCGGCGCGGGCCCCGGCGATCCTGGCCTGTTGACGCTGGACGCGCTCGCCGGGCTGCTGCAGGCCGACGTGATCGTCCACGACGCTCTTGTCGATCCCCGCGTTCTACGTTTGGCAAGGAAGAACGCAGTGTTGGAATTCGCAGGCAAGCGTGGCGGCAAGCCGTCGACGGCCCAGCACGACATCAGCGAACGTCTCGTGGCGCTTGCCCGCCAAGGCTTGCGAGTGGTGAGGCTGAAAGGCGGCGATCCCTTCGTGTTCGGACGTGGCGGTGAAGAAGTTCTCGCTCTCGTCGTTGCAGGCTTACCTTTTCGCGTCATTCCCGGCATCACTTCGGGCTTGAGCGGTCTCGCCGTCGCGGGAATTCCAGCAACCATGCGCGGCGTGAACCAGGCAATCATCCTGGCCACTGCGCACAATCCGGACGAGCAGGACACGACTGACTGGGCGGCGCTCGCTCGCACGGGACAACCTATCGTGCTGTATATGGCAATGCGTACGCTTGAGGCAATCGTTGCCGCGCTGATGAATGGCGGACTCGTCGCCAGCACTCCCGCCGCTATCGTTGCTTCAGCCAGCTTGCCGGAGCAGCGAGTAGTCGAGTCGACGCTCGGAACATTGGTAGACGATGCACGGACCAGCAAAGTCGGCGCTCCCGCCATCGTGGTGATCGGGGAGATCGTCCGTCACCGGCAGCAGTCCGCGCTCCTCCAGGAGGATGCATGCGCAAGATCCTGATCATCGGTATCGGTGCGGGCCATCCCGACTACATCACCATCCAGGCGATCGAGGCGATGAAGCGCGCGCAAGTCTTCTTCGTGACCGACAAGGGAGCGGCCAAAGCAGATCTGGTTCGCGCACGCACTGAGATCTGTGAGCGTCACCTGCCAGCGAACTCCTACCGGATCGTCACCATCCAGGATCCGGAACGTGACCGAACGACACCTGCTTACGAAGCGGCCGTGAACGACTGGCACGAACAACGGCGCGCCATCTACGAACGATTGATCGCAGCCGAACTCGGGCCCGACGATTGCGGCGCATTCCTGGTCTGGGGCGATCCATCGCTCTACGACAGCACGCTGCGCATCGTTCAACAGATGGCCGCGCGCGCCACGGTGCCATTCGAGTTCGAAGTCATCCCGGGCATCACCGCCATTCAAGCGCTCACGGCCCGCCACCGGATTCCGCTGAACGATATCGGCGAATCTGTGCGGATCACGACCGGCAGGCAACTCGCAGCGGCTCCGTCACTCGATGGCGAGGATGTCGTGGTGATGCTCGACGGTGCGTGCGCTTTCAAGACGATCGTGGACAGCAATGTAGACATCTACTGGGGCGCCTATCTAGGCACCGAGGCTGAGATTCTATTGTCCGGCGAGCTGTCCTCGACAGCCGAAAAAATAGAACAGGTCCGCGCCGCGGCTCGCGAACGCAAAGGATGGATCATGGATACCTATTTGTTACGCCGGCCGGCGCGTAAGCAGCCTCAGTAGTCTGCAGGTCCGAGATAAATTCCTCTGCTCCCATTGACCGTTGCCTCGCGACCCCATATCTTCTGCGCGCCAGCGGTGTTCACCTCCAACAAGGTGGACCTAAGAGGGAATCCGGTGCGGCCAGCGATATCGCGGCCAATGCCGGAACTGCCCCGCAGCGGTGATCGGGAACGAACGACGCGAGATGCACTGGATCGGCGAGGCCGAACTGGGAAGCAGCGTTCAGTAGATCAAGGATCCGGATGACCGGAACCTCCGCCCGAAAGTCCGAAGACCTGCCGTTGCCGTCATGCCCCATATGACATGACGTTCGCTGTCGGGCTCTCGTGGGAGGAGCTGGCGGGTCAGGCGCTGCGACGTTCGTCGCTCATGCGCCCATGCCGCTGTCTCTTCTCCAGGCGTCCGATTTCGCTCGCGGGAGCGACGGCAACGCTTACGAATCTGCGCATCGCGTGGAGGCTGGGTGCTATCCGTTGCTCTCCTGGAAGGACCGGGAATCAAGGGACACGAACATGATCGCATCAACCAGCGCCGCCACCATCGCGACAAGACAGTCCGCTTTCGAACTCACTTCGACATGCATGCCAGGACTGCTCCTGGCGACGCTTCCGATCGCAGCAACGCTTGCCGAGCCTGCGGGTGTTGTCACTGGTGAGACACTCGAAGAAGTCGTGGTCGAGTTTGCCCGCGGCGAGGCATTGATCGGCAAAGCCGATGCCGCAAGCGAAGGCGCTGTCGGCGGAGCCGACTTGTCCGTGAGGCCTCTGCTGCGAGTTGCGGAACTATTGGAAGTGGTGCCCGGACTCATAGCGGCACAGCACTCCGGTAGCGGCAAAGCAAATCAATACTTCCTGCGAGGTTTCAATCTCGATCACGGCACCGACTTCACCGCCTATATAGACGATGTGCCGATGAACCTGAGGACGCACGGCCACGGCCAGGGTTATCTAGACATCAACGGCCTGATCCCCGAGACCATCGAACGGATCGACTATCGCAAAGGGACCTATCGCGCCGACGTGGGCGACTTTTCCATGGCCGGCTCCTCGCTGATGACCACCGTGCATCGACTGCAACCGTTCGTTGCGCTGGAGGCCGGCGAGTACGGCTGGCAGCGCCTGGCGGCCGGGGGATCGAACCAGTTCGGTGAGGGCGAATTGACGTTCGTCGGCCAATGGAAAACGTACGACGGTCCATGGCAGCTGCCCGAAGACCTGCAACACTATTCCGCCTGGGCGAAGTACGAAAAACCCACGGCGCTCGGCAACCTCGAAGTTTCACTGTCCGGCTACAAGGCAACCTGGGACCCCACCGAACAGATCCCCGAGCGCATCGTCGGCAGCGACGTCTGCAGAAACGAATTCTGCGCTATCGACACCAGTGCGGTCGGCGACACGCTGCGTTGGATCGCATCTGCCCGGCTCACCGGGGATGACTGGCGCGCGTCGCTGTATGGGCAGTACTACGACTGGCGCATGCTGTCGAACTCGACTTACGATTTTCAGATCGACCAGTTCGACCGGCGCTGGATCGGCGGCGGACGCTACGAACACAGTTTCGAATTCAGCGAGACACTCTCGCTCACCTCGGGCGCGGAATTTCGTCACGACGACATCGGCAACGTAGGCGTTGCGCACACGGAGCAGGCCGAGTTCGTCGAGTACCTGGGCCGTAACAGCGTCACCGAAACCTCGGGCGGCATATACGCGGAAGGCTCCTGGGCTGCGACCGATGCATTGCGACTCATGGCCGGCTTGCGTGGCGATCTCTATCGCTTCGACGTCAAAACCCGCTTCGATGGCAGCGACGCCGGCAGCGGCCACGCGAATGTCACCTCGCCCAAACTGGGACTCGCGTATTCGCTCAACCGGCACATCGAGCTGTACGGCAACTGGGGCAAGGGCTTTCATTCGAACGACGTTCGCGGCGTCGTCAATCGCGAGACGCCCGTTCCAGCAATCGGCAAAGGCGAAGGCGAAGAAGTCGGCGCGCGCTTCGAAGTCGGAAATTTCCGCCTCACCACCACCTACTGGTGGCTCGACCTGGATAGCGAGTTGAAGTTCGTCGGCGATTCCAATTCGGTCGAGCCAGGGGATGCGACCGAACGTCGCGGCTACGAAGTCGTCGCGTTCTGGCGGCCGATCGACTGGCTGGCACTGGATGCGGTCTGGACCGGCAGTCGCGCACGATTCATCGGCGCTGAGGCAGGCAACTACGTTCCCGGTGCCGTGGAGAATGCCGGTGAACTGGGAATCTCGGCAGTCCAGGATCGCTGGGAAGCCAGCTTGCGCGTACGTTATCTCGGCGCGTACCCGCTCATCGAAGACGATTCCTTGCGCGCGAGCGGCGAAACCATGGTCAACGTTCGCGGCGCGTGGAAGCCCAACCGCTTCACCGTCTATGCCGAGCTCCTGAACGTACTTGGCGAAGACGGCAAGGACATCGTCTATTACTACGGCGCCAGCGTCCCCGGCTTCGATCCACCCGGCGTCCAGGTGGATGGCCGCATGAGCCGTTCGGAAGAACCGCGCACGCTTCGTGCGGGCGTGAAGTATCAATTCTGAATTGAGCACCGGCCTCCTCGCAGATGAAGGAGCATTCAGAGCTTCACCACGTGCCACTTCCCATCCTCGCCATCGCCGCCGGCCGCGCCCGGCGGATCCAATGAGCGCGTGTAAACCGGCTGGCGCTTATAGCACCACTGGCGTGCACCGTCGGGACGGGACGTGATCGTCCAATCGCCGACAGGCGTCGCACCTTTCGACGCGATCACCGGCGGCCACTTCTTGCTGCATTCGGCGAGACAGTGCGGCTTGCCGTCGCTATCCGCATCGTAGCGATACATCGACATTCCTTCGGCGGTGCGCAACAGCAACTTGCCGCCCTCCTCGATCATGCTGATGTCCGCAGGCAGCGGCGGATACTGAAGCGGCGGCTTCTGCGCTCGTTGATCTTTCATCGCGATTCTCCGGCTGGGTGACGGCCCTCGAAGCGACTACTCTACTACTCCCGATGACATGGTCTGTGCTGCTGCAGGATTGCGGGAGCAAGTCAGCAGTTTCATGCGCGCGCAAGGGTCGATGCGAAATATTTTCATCGACCGTCATGCCGTCCTGAAATTGATCGCGCGCAGGCGTTGGAGCATGGGTGACACCACCGGCACTGTCAGCATGGTGCTGCCGACAGCCATCAGCAGCAGCGCCGTGAAGGTCTCGCTGGTGATGATGTGCTTGTCGAGCAGGATGTTCGCGAAGATGATCATGATCAGCGCCTTGGTCTGCAGCAGCCAGCCGATCAGCGACGCTTCGCCCGCATCCCACTTGAGAATCCTGCCCGCGATCCAGGTGCCCATCAGTTTGCCGGCGATTGAGGCAACCAGCAGAACGGCGGCGACGACGAAGACGGCTTCGCCGCCGACGGACCAGTTGGTGCGCAGCCCGGTGCTCAGGAAGAACACCGGCATGATGACCAGCAGGACATGGTGTCGCAGCAGGTCGAGTTGCTTCTGGTCGAACCAGTCGCTGTCCATGATCACGCCGGCGAGAAACGCGCCCACCATGAAATGCAGGCCCGCCCAGTCGGCGCCGAAGCCGCACACCGCCAGCCAGATCAATCCGACGTACCAACGATCTTTTTCCTGGATGGCCTGCATCAGCTTGCGCATCAGGTAGCCGAGGACGGCGAAGGCGACCAGGAACGCGACCTGCTTGCCGACGCGTTGCCAGTCCATGAGGATGAGTGCGAGTACGCCCCAGATAGCTATGTCGTCCATGCTGGCGTAACGCAGGATTCTCTGGCCGATGGGCAGTCGCAGGATCTGCAGCTTTTCCAGGAACAGGATGAGGATGGGTAGAGCGGTAACCGCGCATGCCATGCCCACGCCGACAATGAACTGCCAGGTGCGGGCGGCGTCGCCCATCCAACCATCGTAGGCAACGATGCCGGCAGCGGCGGCGCACCCGAACAGGAGCGGCATGCCGAGTGCGAAGCCGGCAGTGATGCCGCTTTCACGGCGATGGGTCCACGCCTGCTTCAAGTCCAGTTCGATACCCGCGATCCAGACGAACAACATCACGGCCCACCACGCGATGCCGTTCAGCGATTGGACTATCGGCGGCGCGAAGATGAACCGGTAGTACTCAGGATAAACGGCGCCGAGAATGCCCGGGCCGAGCAGGATGCCGGTGACGATCTGCACCACGACCAGCGGTGCGTAATATTCCGTTTTACCGAGCCGCCAGATCAGGAACGGCAGGGTGTAGATGATCGCCATGGCGATCAGGAATATCTCCGTCGTGTTCATCTTGCAGCTCCCCACGCTTCGGCTTGCCAGTCGCGACAGGATATTCGTTGTTGCGAAGTCCACCACACAATTCGTCGGCGGACTCCGCAAAGGCGGCTTTAACTCTCTTGCTCCGCGCCAGGCGAATTACCCCATCGCACTGTTTATTCAGTTCCTGTCATTCAATCGGATGACAGCGGCGCAAATCCTGACTGCTAGGCTGTCTCCACGAAGGAAACGTAAATCGGCGTGTGCATCGCGTCCCGATCCACCCGCCGCCGCAATCGCCTAACAAGGAGTTACCCATGTATCCGCTGACGCGCATCCTCAAACCCGTCATCGGCGCCGTGCTGGCCATCGGTGGCCTGCTCGCCTGCGCTGTCTCCTGGGCCGCGCCGGGTGAGACTACGTTGATCAGCGCCAAGCTCGCGGGCCCGGCGAGTAACGGCAACAGTATCAATCCTCGCACAAGCGCAGACGGCCGGTTCGTCGTCTATCAGTCAACGGCCCACGACATGGTAGCAACCGCCACCTACTTCGGCAGAGAGATTTTCGTCTATGACAACCAGAGGCACGCGATCGAGACAGTCAGCGTAGGCCTGCTCGGCCGTGCAGCGAATGCAGAGAGCAGTGACGCCTCGATCAGTGCGAACGGCCGCTACGTGGCCTTCAGTTCGGTAGCCACCAACCTCGTCCCGAACGATGTCAATTATCGCGTCGACGTATTCGTCCGCGATCTGCAGACTGGCGTCACCGAACTCGTCAGCGTCAGCTCGACTGGCGCGCAGACACGCCCCAGCATGCCCGCGTTCATGGAAACCGCCATCAGCGCCGACGGCCGCTTCGTGGCATTCACCTCGAACGCCTTCGACGTGGTGCCCAACGTCGGCGGACAGACCGAAGTGTTCGTGCGCGACCGCTTATTGGGCACGACGGAATTGGTCAGCGTCGATGCGGCCGGAAAGAATCGCTGGTACCGCACCAAGTCGCCCTCCATCAGCGCCGATGGCCGCTTCGTGGCGTTTGCCGCCAGCGAGACCGCCAACGCAACTCCCGGAGGCCAGACCAGCGATATCTTCGTGCGCGACCGCCAGGCGGGCACCACCGAAGTCATCGACGTCGATTCCAACGGAGTGAAACTGCGCGAAGGCTTCTCGCCATTCATCAGTGCCGATGGCCGCCACGTGGCGTTCGCTTCGGGCGGCGGCATCTATGTGCGCGACCGGCAGGCTGCGACGCTCGAGTTGGTCAGCAAGAGCACTGCAGGCACGGCGGGCAACGCGGACAGTTTCGAGGCATCGATCAGCGGCGACGGACGCTACGTGGTGTTCGCTTCGTTCGCATCCAACCTGGTTGCTGGCGACACCAACGGTATCGAAGATGTATTCCTGCGGGACCGGCAGAGCGGCTCGACCGTGCGCGTCAACCTGGGACCCGACGGCGAACAGGCGGTGAGTTCCGGGCCGCAGTTCACGCGGGCCACCATCAGCGCCGACGGCAACTATGTTGCGTTCAACGCGATGGACTCCGGTATCTACCCCGGCGACATCAACAGTCGCCATGATGTATTCGTCCGCAATCGACAGACGACATCGACCGTATTGGCTTCATTCGCACTGAACGACTCGCTGGCGGCAGGCAGCCTGGATGAAAGCGCCATTACACCGGACGGCCGTTACGTGGCCTTCTCTTCCGCAGCCTCCACCATCGTGGCCGACGATCGCAACGATGTGGCGGACGTGTTCGTGTTGGATCGTTCCACCGGCGCCGTGGAGCGGGTGAGCGTCAACTCCGACGGCCAGGAAGGCAATTCTTTCAGCCATGCCGCCTCGATCAGTGCCGACGGTCGCTTCGTCGCATTCGCGTCCTACGCCAGCAACTTCGAGGGCGGCGATAACGGCTATAACCCGTACTCATATATTTACGTTCGCGACCGGCAGGCCCGGACCACCCAGCGCGTGCGCGCCGACAGGGGCAGCGACCTTCCAGTCATCAGCGCCGACGGCAGGTACATCGCGTTCCGATCCTTTACTAGTCTCCCGCCCAATCCGGATCCCACCGGCGGCCGTGACATCTTTCTGTACGACCGGCAGAACGGCAGTACCGAATTGATCAGCGTCTTTCCCTACGGTGACAGAAGCGGCTCATGGCCTTCGGTGAGCCGGGACGGGCGCTACGTAGCCTATACGGGCGCGGGGACGACTTACGTTCGCGATCGCGTTGCCGGTGTCACGCAGGACGTGACTCGGAGCCAGGGCGGAGCCGCGCCGAACGGCCGCAGTTTCGACACCGCCATATCGGCAGACGGTCGTTACGTCGCTTTCAGCTCTGATGCATCGAACCTCGTGCCGAATGACGCCAACGTCAGCAGCGATGTCTTCGTGCACGACCGCGTCACGCATGTCACCGAAATCGTCAGCGTAGACTCCGCCGGCTTGCCCGTCCGTTACTCCAGCAGCGGCGTGTCACTCAGCCCCGATGGTCGGTATGTCGGATTCTTATCGAATGCCATCGATCTCGTGGCCGGCGATACCAACAATGCCCTGGACATATTCGTGCACGATCGCCAGACCGGCGCCACGCGGCGAGTGAGCGTAGCGAGCGACGGCACACAGGCGAACGACGATACCTACGGCACGCCCGCGTTGAGTGCCGATGCCCAATACATCACGTTCGGATCGACCGCATCGAACCTGGCGCCCGGCGACAGGTATGACGGTAGCGATGTCTTCATTCATGAAACCGGCTTCGCTCCCGCAGCCGCCATACGCATCAACGCTGGCGGCGACACCTACGTCGATACCCAGGGACAGACCTGGTGGGCGGACAGAGGATTCAACACTGGCCAGGTCAGCATGGCGACGGGGCCGATCGACGGCACCGCCGACGACTGGTTGTACCAGAGCATTCGATGGGACGATGCCTCGACACCCGAACTGCAGTACGACATTCCCGTCCCCGACGGCGACTACGAGGTGCGGCTGCATTTCGTCGAAACCAACAGCGGCACGGCCTATGCCGGAGCTCGCGTTTTCAACGTGGACATGGAAGACAGCCAGCGCTTCGCCAACGTCGACGTGTTCGCCGAGGCCGGCGGTCTCAACAAGGCGCTCGTCAAGAGCGCAACGGTGACCGTCGCGGATGGGAGGCTGACGCTACGTTTCCGACACAAGGTGAAAAATCCCATCGTCAGCGCGATCGAGATTCTGAGCCGGTAGTCCTTACGTGAATCCTCGAAGCCTCTTGATTTCCTCCCCCGGTCGCCGGGGGAGGAAACGATCTCACTCATTTCGTAAACGTCACCCACGCCGTATCGTTCGCACCGCCCGCCGCGGTCCCGATAGTGAAGAAATAACTCACGGCCGTTCCGCCAGCCACATTCGCCAGCGTATAGGTATTGTTGCCGCCTGCCTGGGTCATGCGAACGTTCTGCTGTGCGCCGCCTCCGACCGTGAAATGAACATCGGCCCACGGTGCATTGTTGACGTAGAACTGCACGTTGCTGCCTGAGATGGTGTGGCCCTGGGTGCCACCACCACCCGTTGTCATCGTGAACGTAGTCCACGCCGTATCGACTGCGCCGGTGGCAAGGCCGATGGTGAAGCTATAAGTCACGCTCGCACCGCTCGCCACACCCGTCAGCGTGTATGTGTTATTTCCGCCGGAGGAAATCATGCGCACGTTCTGCTGCGGCCCACCGTTGATCGTGTAGTGAACATCAGCCCAGGACGCATTGTTCGCATAGAACTGCACGTTGCTGCCCACGATCGTATGTCCGTAGCCGTTGCCACTGCCGCCACTATCGGTCGTGACGGTCACGCTGTTGCTGGCGGCGGACTCGTTGCCAGCTCCATCGACGGCACGAACTGTGTACGTGTAGCTCGTGCTCGCGCTCAAGCCGGTATTGGTGAAGGAAGTGGTGGATGACGTACCGACGCCCGCGCCGCCGCGATAGATCCGGTAACCCGTGACACCCACGTTGTCGGTCGAGGCATTCCACGAGAGCGAGACGCTGCTGGAAGTCTTGCTCGGCGAAGTGAGACCAGAAGGTGCCGAAGGCGCCTGTGTATCGCCGCCAGCGCCATTACCGCTGCTGAAGGAATTCGCCGGCACGTTGACCACGGCGCCGTCCGAGAACGCCACGGTGATCGGGGCGTTCGACATGTTGTACGCGACGTAGGTACGCGCGCCCTGCCGATTGAAGACGGCGTAGAGCGGATGATCGGAAGTCACCGCACGATCCGTCGTGCCGAGCGCGTTGAGATTGTGCACCCAGTGATAGACGTTCGCCTTCGAGTTGCCCCGCTCGATGAACGTCGAGGCGATGCCCGCATTCATCTGGCTGATGGCATCGGCGGGATTCTGGATGGCGCGATACATCCAGATGATGTCGCCCCATTCGTTCCAGTTGGTGCCGCCGTTCTCCGCCACCAGCGCCTCGTAATTCTGGCGGGTGTAATCGGGATACTGCGTGAGATACAGCGAGCCTGCGTGGATCGGCAGCCAATTGATGCCGTGGACTTCCTCGGGATTACCGGTCCACCACACGCCATCGCCCACGGTCTTGCCGCCCCAGATCATGCTGGCGGTCGAGCGCGTGAAGTTCGGATGATGGTTCTGGCCGGTGACGTCGAACCAGTATTCGTTGATGGCGTTCATCTCCGTCGTATAGAGATAGATACCCAGATCGCGCAGCGCGGTGTCGCCGGTTGCCTCGGCGAACAGGATCACGCCCGACCACGCATTCATGGCTTCGGATGAAGACTCGTTGTTGTTGCCGTCACCGAAGTTCGCATGGCCCGACGCCCAGGTGTGTCCGGCATAGACGTCGAAGTTGCGCAGGAAGGGAAACATCGAATCGCTGCGATTGGAGCTGGCGATATCGCGGATCAGCAGCTTCACCATCGCGCCCCACTCGGCATTGCTCGCCCACGACTTGTCGACACGCGCGATTTCGGCGGCGGCCTTGATGAAATAGCCGTAGTGGAAATGGTGGTCGTTCAATTCCAGCACGCTGCCGTAGCTGTCGGGATAGCCGAACAAGGTGCCCCAATTGTTGTTGTAGTAGAACACTTCGCTGGACTTGAGCGCGCCCTGCGCGTTACTCGCCTTGAACCAGTTCTCGAGTGCGGAGCGGATCTCGTTGCGGAACTTGGTCGCAGCCGTGGCGTCACCAACCTGGTCCGCGATCGGCGCAACAGTCGCAAGTTTGCCCAGGCGCTTGCCGAACCAGTAGGTATCCGGTGGATCGTTGTAGACTTCTGCTTCCGCTTCGTTGACGTAATTGGCGAGCGTCGTGCGATTGTAGGTGCCGAGGTCAGGCAGCGACGGCAACACGCCGTAGAACTTCATGCGCGTGGCGAAGGATGTTCCTTCCGCCAGCTTCATGACGCCGCGCACGGAGCCGTAGGTCTGCGCGAGCAGCGCCTTGGTGCTGTTCTTCCATTGATGCGGATACAACGCAAACAGGGTGCCGGTCTGCGAACCTTGCTTCGCGACCGTGGTGTAGTTGTAGGTGGTCACGACTTCGGCGTTCGGCTTGTCGTAAGACCAGTTTGCCTGCGTGCCGGTGACGAAGGAATAAGCGTACTGCTGGAATTTCGCGAGCGTCGCGGCAGAGTTGTCGGGCAGCACGGCGACGGAGAAATAATTGTTGCCACCGAGATTGTTGACCAGCGCCGTCGAGCCGATGCCCGTCCATGTGGAGCCGGTAGGACCGAACAATGCATAGTGGCGATTGTTGATGGTCACGCCGAGGACCGGCGTGTTGGCGTTGCCGGACCAGATCGTCGGCACTGCCGGGAACATCACTCGCGGCGTACCGCCTGTATATTCGGCGTAGACATACGGCGAGCCATGTCCGTACGTGACCTTCAGCGAACTCGCGCCGTTCGCCGAGACGTTGGTGACGAACCAGTCGCTGAAACCATCGACGCGAGTGTCGGCGAAATTCGACGTGGCGCTGTGGCCGATGATCAGGTCGTCGTTGCCGTTGCCATCGGTGGTGGCGGGCATCCAGCCGCAGACGCAAGCGGAGTTGCCGGTGATGGTCGGGCCTGGATAGAACAATCGCAGTCCGTTCGCCTGGTTCTGTACCGCGAGCGGATGCGGATACTGGCGTTCGGAATACTGGAGCCATGCAGTGGAGCTCCACCAATCGTTGGTCTGTATTTTTCCGGTGACGTTGGCGGTTTTGTAGATGGCCGGCTGGATATCGGCGGCGCCGGGCGGGAGTACAGTGGAATAACTGCCTCGACCCGCTGCTACTTCACCCGTGAAAGCCGCGGCATCCATGGCCACGACCGATGCGAAACCCGACGCCAATGCGAGCAGCAGCCCGCGCATACGCGCAACGTGCATATCCCCCTCCTATGTCGGGAGCGCCATCTCTCCCGATCCCTGAGTTTGAATTGATTCTTCCTTGAAAGTCGCTTTCATTTCTACCGAGCGACCGGTGACATGTCAAGGAGCGGGGATTGAACGAAAATCCGCGGCGGGGCTGCTATTCAACTTCGGTCGTATGTTGGCGCGAGTTGAAAATATCCACTGCTGTCACAGTACGAAAGAGTCGCGGTGTGTGCGTGTGTATTATTTTCTCTACCTCTTCCGGTTGCGGGAGAGGCAGGAGAGGTAAAGAATCTTGTTACTCGAACAACCGCTTCAACACCGGTCCGAGTTCCCCCATGGTGTCCGGCTTCTGGATGAAATCCCGGATGCCGCACAGTCGCGCCGACTCGCGATCTTCGTCCCTTATATATCCGGAGGTCAGCAGCACCGGAATGTCGGGTCGCACCTTCATCAACTCCGCCGCCAGCATCAAGCCCGTCATGCCGCCCATGGAAAGATCGGTGACGACGACGTCGAATGCGTGCGGGTTCGCGTTGAAATCGAGCAGCGCCTGCGCCGGACTGGTATGCCCCGTCACTCGATAACCCTGCCGCTCGAGAGCCCGCGTGGCGAGAAACACCAGCGCTTCGTCGTCATCGACATACATCACGTGTTGTCCGTCAGCTGCCTTCACGTTCGCAACTGTCTGGGCAGGCTCATCCGCGTCCTGTTCCGCCGCGGGGAAATAAAGATCGAAGGCAGTCCCTTTGCCGGGCTGGCTGTACACGGAAATGGCGCCGCCGAGATTCTTGACGATGCCATGAACCACCGACAAGCCCAGTCCCGTGCCCTCCCCCACCGGCTTGGTCGTGAAGAATGGATCGAAGATTCGTTCGCGGGTTTGAGCATCCATGCCGGGACCATCGTCCGTCACTCGCAAGCGCGCGTAGCGCCCAGGAGCGAGCTGCGTAGAGACCTGCGTGTTGTGTTCGGTGATGCGTACGGCATCCAGGCGCAGTTCGATCAATCCGCCACGCGAGCCGATGGCGTGCGCGGCATTCGCCGTGAGATTCATGATGACCTGGTGGATCTGGATCGGGTCGATGGCCACCGACGGCACATCCATGGCGACTCGCGTTTTGATCTCGACCATCGTAGGCAACGTGGGACGCATGAGGCGCAACGCTTCTTCCACGATGGGCTGCAACTGCACGACGACGCGCTTGCCTTCCTGTTGCCGGCTGAACGTCAGTATCCGGCGCACCAGGTCGCTCGCGCGACCGCTCGCCTTCTCGATCTCCGCGAGGCTGCGCTGGGCCGGGTGACCGGCGGGAAGATCGTCCATCGCCAGCTTCGCGTTGCCGCTGATCGCGAGCAGGATGTTGTTGAAGTCGTGCGCCACGCCACCGGCGAGCGTTCCGAGCGCTTCCATTTTCTGCGATTGCAGCTGGGCTTCTTCCATTCTCCTGCGTAGTGTCGTGTCGACGAACACACCGGCAAACCGCACCGGATTGCCGTCGGCTTCGCGCTCGATCTGGCCACGCGTGCTGATCCACTGCAGCGTGCCGTCGGGCCGATCGGTGCGAAATTCTATCGTCGGGATATCGATCGCTCGCGTGAACGAGCGGAACGACTCCTGCAGCCTCTGGCGATCGTCTGGATGAACGCAGCGGAGCATGTCGTTGAGGTTGCAGTTGAGAAGATCGCCGCGCTGGCGACCCCATAGCTTGACCGCAGCGTCGTCGAACGAAACGACGCCGCTGGCGATGTCCCAAATCCATGTACCCATGCCGCCGCCCGCCAGGGTGGCTTGCAGGCGCATCGTCGAGTCGCGCAGCGATTGCTCCGTCTGCTTGCGCCCGGTGATGTCGAGCAGCGTACCGAGACTGAAATGCTCGCCGCCGATCTCGATGAGATGATTGGAGTAGATGCCATGGCCCACGGTTTCATCGCGGCGCAGGAAGCTGACTTCCCTGGCGGCGATTCCTTCGCCACGTTCGTAGGCCGCGCGAACTTCCACTCGCAGTTCCTCCTGTCGGAAGAAACGCAGCATCCGCACGTGCTCGCCGATCATTTCGGAGCGCCGGTAGCCGAGAATATCGAGGTAGGCGGAATTCACCTCGACGATGATGGCGTCGCTGCGTCGGACCAGCATGTTGCCGATGGGACTCAAGTGAAACGCCTTGGAGAATCGTTCTTCCGATTCGCGCAACGCCGCCGCGAGGGACTCGCGATTGCTGTCGGATTGGACTGTCACTGTCATGGTTTGGGCCTCTTCGCTACATCCTGTAACTACCCGCTCGCAGACAGTTGCGATCCGGATCGCCGAGCCTGGCTACACACTCCCTGGTATCGTGCCCACCAACGATACGCTATCGGCCCATTGAATTCCTGTTCCGCACGGCAGCCGTAACATTACTTGTCCTTGGCTCACTGCCTCTGGAATCGAATCCGCAGGTTTGCCCGCCGGCTGACCGCGACTCCGTTCTCCTTGATGGGTTCGAACCGCCACTGGCGCAGCGACGCGAGCGCAGCGCGATCGAAGACTCTCTTGGGGCTGGCATCGTAGATCTTCAGGTCCTCCGGCACTCCCTGCGCCGAGATCGTGAAATTGATGTCCACCCAACCCTCCGTCCCGTCCACGTACGCCTGCGTCGGATAATCCGGCGCCACTTCTTTAGTACGCACGAGCGTTGCAGCCGCCAGAACGTCGGCCGCAAGGCCCGGAGCGATTGCAGTGCCGACGGGATTACTTGTGCCAGGGACTGGGCTTTGCACCGGAGCCGGAGCGATATTGCTACCCGCGTTGTTCGGCGGCGACTGCACAGCACGCGTATTCGCGAGGCCGGTCGGTTCAACCGGGACAGCATTGCGCGATACATCGTCCCTACGCGTAGACGCCGCACGGGCGGCCTCCGATATGGCACGCTCTACGGCCGCGAGCGCCGGATCCTTCGAACCGAGCTTGCGTGCCGCATCGATGAACTCGATTGCCTGTGCCGTGTCGCCGGCAGCCTGCGCTTTGCGAGCCGCGTCAGCCAGGACCGTAGCGAATTCCCGCAGTCCCTGGACGACGGCTATGTCGTCTGGATCCAACCTGCGAGCCTGCAACAGGGTGTCGCGAGCATTGTCGCCAGGTGGACGCAACAGGCGTTGGCGCTCGATATGGACGGTGGCCTGTTCGACGAGATTGCGCACCCGGTTGCTCGTATCGCGTTCCTGGTCGAGCGCCATCCGCTCACGCTCGCGCGCGATCTGAACATCCAGGAATTGCAGGCGCGGGTGAGCGGGATCGATTTCACGAGCCTGTTTGAGTCCCTGCACCGCTTCTTCCAGGCGCTCAGCGGTCAACGCCTGCTCGGCACGCTCGACGAGTTTGTCGACGACGGAGCGGATGCCGGCTTGGGCGGCTGTGCTGTTCGGATCGAGCTTGAGCGCGCTTCGATACAGGTCCAGCGCACTCTCATCTCGCGGCTCGATGTATTTTCCTTGGGCGAATGCGTCGTCCGCGAGCTTCAGCTCCGCCTGCACCGGATCGGGACGATTCGGCAGCGTCGCGGGCTGCACTACGGCCGGGCTGACCTGCGCCGCCGGTTCTTCCGTGAATTTCCTGACGCCGAACCAGATGGCGACGATGGTCGCGAGCAACCCGACGCCGAGGGCGCCGTAGGTAGTCACGTATTTCGAACCGCCCGAGGCTGTAGAAGTATCGCCGACGCGTTGATTCGTCGCCTTCATGCCCAAGTGCTGGGCAATCGCCGCGCCCAGTGCCAGCCGGGTCTGTCCGTGCGCCAGCGGTAACAGCAGAAAGCGAAAAATGCGACCCGCAGCGGTGAGATTCATGAGTGACGAGACCTGCTCGCGCCGGCCGGCGGCGACGACGACGATCTCGGGAAAGTTCTGCGTCAATTGCGGCAGCATCACGGTGAGGTCCGTGCCGGTCGACACGTCCACCACCAGCACGCCGAACTCGACGCCGGGCAGTCTCTCGACGGCGCGATCCAAGTCCGGCGCATCCGACACCCGCACGATTCCTGGGGCGGCGGTGCGCACGATGTCGATCAATGCAGCATCGCGACTCAGCACCAGGAGTTCGGCTTGCCGCGCATTCGCACTCAGTGCGCGTAGTTGCTGTGTGTCTACGAAGTTCGGATGCGAGGCGCCCTGCCCCCAATTGGGATCCGTCTCATTCGTGCGTTCTGAGTCCACGTGTGGCACCAGTGGCATGAACCCGCTCCTTTGAGATCCGGCGTACGTTCGCTGGCGACAGCGTTCCGCTGCGACCGATCGATCGTTCGCGACCGGCGACGGTTCCATCCGTCGCCGGTCGCGGTCCGTCAGAATCGATACGTGATGCTCGCTCCCACTTGTCGCTTCATCGGCAACGAGAAGAAGTAAGCACGCTCGGTGGTGGTCGATCCAGGCACATTGTTTTGTGCAGGATTGGCGTTCACCACCTGTGGCACGTTCAGATTCAGCTGGTCGACATAGCGGTTGACGCTCGACGGCGTGCGATCGTCAGTCAAGTTCCTGACGAACAGTTGCGCGCCCCAGTGCTCGCTGTCCAACCCGACGGTCAGGTTCACGAGTTTCTGATAACCCGTGTGGGCGAGATTGTAGATCTGATCGAATTTACGATCGGTATAAGAAGCATCCACCCGCGTGTAGCCCTGCAGGTTCGTGCCGAAGTCGAACAGCACCTTGCCGAAAATGCTTCCCTGCTGCTGCGGCACTCCGGGCAGTTGCTTGCCTTTGACGGAGCTGTTGCCGAAGAGCTCGCGCGCCTCGCCGTCTTCCAGGCGGACGAATTCCGCGTCCGTGTACGAATAGGTGAAGCCGGTCAGCAGGTTTTCCGTCAAGGCGGCCTGCACTTCGAGCTCGACGCCCTTCACCTCGGATTTCGCCGCGTTGCTGACGTACGACTGCGTGCCGCCGACCGGGAAGGTGAAGACCGACGTGATCTGCTGGTTCGTCCAGTCGATGTAGTACGCGGCGGCATTCACTTCGAGCTTGCCACCCAGCACGCGGTTCTTGGTGCCGAGCTCGTAGCTCCATGCCTCTTCTTCGTCGGCGAACTGCAGGTTGGTCGGGAACCGGGGGTCCGCGTTGATCACGCCCGGCTTGTTACCGCGCGCCGCGCTCGTATAGATCATCGAATCGGGTGCAAGCTTGTAGCGCAGGGAGAAGCGTGGCGACAGGGAGTCGAACGTCTTGTCGATCAGCACCCGCGTCGGAATCGTCTTGAGGTTGCCGATCTTGTCCTCGGCGTAGCGCACTTCCGCCTTCACATCGAACTGCG
>JBEVKB010000037.1:0-7771 GCA_040509875.1 Steroidobacteraceae bacterium
TTTTACGCCTTTCCCGCAATATCGAGCACCGCCAATAACGCAATCGATACCGCAAACACCAAGCTGCCCGCCTTGCTGCGTCTCGCGAGCTGTCGCTCACGGGGCGTACGCTGCACATCGAACCATGGTCTACCAGGCACTCCTCCCTCGCGCACGTATTGCTCCCAGCTCACGAAAGCCACCACGAATCCGCCCAAACCTGTGCTGAGCAGAAAAATCTGGACGAACCCTGGCATCGCCCCCCCCCTTTTGCGTTTGGACATCGTCATCCTCAGGGCCACACTGGATGATCCGCAGCAGTGTCGAGCTCGAGTTCGATTAATGTTGATGTAAACGGTGTGGTCATGCCCTGCAATCCTTGCGCGGCGTAGCCGTTCAGACGTACTTCTCCACGCACTGCGCATCTACTGCAAAGGATTGGCCTCGATACTCGGCCGTTTCGCCGGCCGTCGTGGTGGCTCCGAAACCGAGCCATACATAGCCATATGCATCGATCTCGGTCACCTCCATGATGCAGCCGACCTGCGCCTTGATTGCCTCCAGCTCATCCTCAAGCAGATCATGCGACAGCCACTCGGGCACGCGCAGAAGACGGACGCGATCGCCCGCCTGCAATTGCTGTGTCGGCCGATGCATGGTTCAACACACTCCACTGCGTTGCTCACAATTCCTTCTCATGCGTCGGACGTCCCTGTGGATTGACTCATGCCGGCTGCTCGCCCGCTGCAAAGCCAATCGTTCGATCGCGATTCAATCGTTGCGTGTGAGGCCAGAGTCATTCTGATTAGCGAGTCCACTCAAGTGGCTCGCCGTTGTGAGCGTAGGTTGCTATTGCCGCAATCAGGTTGTCAAGGGAGACTCCCGACAAAACGGCGTGAAGTCTCTGCTGGCTCGGTGAGCCGTTCGTCTTGTTTCGCAAGAACGGCTACGCCGCTTGAAGTCCTCACCCGCGTAAAACAAGCTCCCAGAGCCCGCCCCAAACAGGCATCCGCAACATATGATGAGCACGGCGAATCAGCAAACGAGCGGATCATGACCTGGCAGACATGGTGGGTGTTTTTCGGCGCGGTGTTCCTTCTCAGCGGAACGCCCGGTCCCAATATGTTGCATGTGATGACGCGCAGTGTCCGCTTCGGCGCTCGCGGCAGCATCCCCGCCATGGCGGGCTGTCTCGCCGCAGTAGTGCTCGTCCTGTCGGCCTCGGCCGCTGGACTTGCCGCGGTGCTGGTCGCATCGCCTAAGCTCTTCGACCTTCTGCGCTACGCGGGAGCAGCCTACCTTGTCTATCTCGGCATCAAAGCCTGGCGAGATGCAGAGGCGCCAATCGATGTCGGCGCCGACACGCAGTTGCCCACGCTGTCACCCGCCAAACTGTTTCGAGGCGGGCTGATGATCGGCCTGAGCAATCCCAAGCTCCTGCTGTTCGCGGCGGCCTTCCTGCCTCAGTTCGTGAACGCAAACGCAGCGGAGGCGCCGCAGTTCGCGATCCTGGTGCTGACCTTCGCGTTGATCGAGATGTTCTGGTACTCGGTCTACGGGACAGGAGGACAGACGCTGGCCCGGTACCTGGCCGCGCCACGCGTCAAGAAAGCATTCGATCGTCTCACCGGCGTCATATTCGTCGGCTTCGGCATCGCACTCCTGCGTCACCGCGCCTGACACGTCACAACCTGACGTTGAAACTCAACGAATAGCTCACCGGCGTGCCGAAATACGTGTTGTCGAACTCATCCAGCACGTAGTAGTTTTCATCGAGCAGGTTGTCGGTGTTGAACTGCACCGAGATTTTCGGCGTGACCTCGTAGCGCGCCATGAGGCTCAGCAGCGTGACGTCGGATTGCTCCAATGTCGTACCGCCAGCCGGCGTGCCGACGAACGTACTGCTCTTCGACTGCCAGTCGACGCCGCCACCCAGCGTCCAGCGCTGCCACGAACCGGAAGGCGACCATGTTGTGAATCCGCGGACCAGCGTCCGAGGTACGAAAGTGCGCACGGCATGACCATCGGCATCGTCGAGTTGATAGTGCGACCAGCCCAGCGATGCGTTCCAGCCTTGCCTGATTTCTCCGCTGAGTTCCAGTTCGTAGCCGCGGGTTTTCGTTCCATCTATCGCGCGTGACGCTTGCCTGCCATCGGGCAAGAGGATCGCTTCGCCGGTGTCCGGATCGTAGACGGCAGTCGCGACGTTGGTCTGCTTAGTCTCGAATAGCGTGAGCGCCGTGTTCAGCCGTCCATCGAGATGCTCACCCTTGACCCCGACTTCTATACTGCTGCCGTCGATCGGATCGAGCAGCGCGCCGCGCACATCGCGGTTGCCTTGCGGTTTGAATATGCCGGTGTAGCTCGTAAAGACAGAGAACTGTTCGCTTACGTCCCACACCAATCCCGCGTAGGGAATGATTTTCTCGTAGTCGAAGTTGGAGTTGGCGCCTTCCGACTCGTAGATGTAGCTGCCTTCGCTCTTCCAGGTGCTGAAGCGCATGCCGGCGATCAGCTTCAACGGCTCGGCGAGCACGAAGCGACCTGCGGCGTACAGGCCGTTCTGCTGAGTGTCGAGTGCGCTCACGACTGTGCCCTCGCGATCGAACTCGGGCTTGGGATACGAGCCATCCCATTCGAAGAAGTTGCCCATCGGCGCCAAGTCGCCGTGTGCGTACTCCCTGCCATCGTTATCGACGCGCGAGCGGTTGAAGCCGATGACGACATCGTGCTGCCGTCCAAACAACTTCACCGTCCCGGACGCCTGCAGGTCGAGCGCTCGCTGGGTGATCTCACCATCGCTGCGATAGGCGAACGGATCCAGGCCCTCGCCGGTCTGTGGATCCGGAAAACCGTAGACATAGAACAGCGAGTTATCTTCCTTGAAGCGCCGCCAGGTCAGCGAAGTACGCACCGACCATTCGTCGGAGACGGCGTAACGCAATTCGGTGAAGGCCGTCCGCTTGGTGCGGTCCCACGATGCCCAATCCGTCGACGTCGTGACCGAACGCGACCAATTGGCCCGCGAGCCGTCCGCGAGAAAGAGCGGGAACGAACCCCAGGTGTTGCTGCTGGGCTTGTTGTCCTGGTAGTCGATGCCAACGGTCAAGAGCGCGTCGGGCGAGAGGTCCGCATCGATCACGCCATAGAACACTTTACGTTCGTTGCCGTACAGGTCCTGGAAGGAATCCCGATCCTGGTAGACACCCACGGCGCGTGCACGAATGTTTCCTGCGGCGGTCAGGGGCGTCGAGACGTCGGCTTCGAAGCGCCGGTCGTTCCACCGACCCACGGTGATACCTATATCGGCTGCGAGAACCTTGCTGTCCGCGTGTTTGCGCACCAGGTTGATGGCAGCAGCCGGATTACCGGCTCCTGTCGTCAGGCCAGTGGCGCCGCGCACGATCTCGATGCGTTCGTACAATGCAGTATCGAGCGTTTCATCGACCGAATCGGTGTCGAAGTTGGTGACCGCCGGCACGCCGTCGTACATCAGATTGTCGATGACGAAGCCACGCGCAGTAAACATCACGCGTTCGGTATCGTAGGCATACGAGTAAACACCAGGCGTGCTATCCAGCACGTCGCGCAAGGATTGTAGTTTCTGATCGTCCAGACGGGCGCGCGTCACGACGGTCAACGACTGCGGCGTTTCGCGAAGCGACAGCGGCAAGGGCGTCGCGGCTTCGCTTGCATCCACCGTGTAATCACCAGCTTGGGTTTCGGTGACCATGACCTTTCGCAGCGTCGATCGCTGGTCAGCGGTACTCGATGTTGTGGCAGGCTCCGCCGCCCGCGCCGTCAGCGGCAGAACGACTGCTGAAACGAGGAGCGCATTCGCACTCAGCCCGATGAAGGATCGTATGGAGGGGATCAAAGCCAGCCCTTAGCGCATGCACGCGCGTGATCGAAGGAGCTGGCTGGCGCTCGAGATTGCGCTCGAGCAAAACGTGCTGGCTGTTCAGGAGGCCGAAATCATCGGCGTTTGCGTGGGCCCGGTGTTTTAGCGGAACCGCACGGGCGCGAATTATTACCATCGAACGCTGTATAAGACAAGCGCGCCTCCACGAAGCCTGCAGCGATTCGACCCCTTGCAGGCAAAGACCCCGACATGCATTCTTGCGGCGCGTACGTCGTGACCCAAGGTAGTCACACCATAATGGAATATTTCCAGCGCACGACGTCACAGCTGGCTGGAGAGCAACAGTGATTCGGATCGAAGGGCTCGGCAAGGCGTATCGAACGCCGCAGGGCGAATTTCACGCGCTTCACGATATCGACCTCGAGATTGCGCGGGGCGATGTGTTCGGCATCATCGGCCGATCGGGCGCGGGCAAGAGTACGCTCCTGCGCACTCTCAACCTGCTGGAAAGGCCCACCCTGGGCCACGTCTACATCGATGGCGAGGACGTGACGCACATCGATGGCGAGCGCCTGCGTCGCCTGCGCCAGCGCATCGGCGTCATCTTCCAGCACTTCAACCTGCTGCATTCCCGGTCTGTCAGTGAGAACGTGCGGCTGCCGCTGCGGATTGCGGGAGAATTGAGCACGGCCGAACAGACGCGACGGGTGAACGAAGTACTGGAATTGGTGGGCCTCGCCGACCAGGCTCGCAAGTTCCCCGGACAGCTGTCGGGCGGACAACAGCAACGCGTTGGCATCGCCCGCGCGCTCGCGAACAAGCCGACGCTGCTGTTATGTGACGAGGCCACCTCGGCGCTCGATCCCCAGACCACGCAGTCCATCCTGCGATTGCTGGTCGATATCAACCGGCAACTCGGTCTCACCATCGTGCTCATCACTCACGACATGAATGTCATTCGGGCAGTCGCGAACCATGTGGCTATTCTCGAGCACGGTCGCGTCGTGGAGTCAGGCAAGGTGCTCGA
Organism: Steroidobacteraceae bacterium; assembly: GCA_040509875.1. GTDB lineage: Bacteria > Pseudomonadota > Gammaproteobacteria > Steroidobacterales > Steroidobacteraceae > Steroidobacter. The sequence goes on from JBEVKB010000037.1 coordinate 4,869, forward strand.
CGTGTTCTTGAACCCACGCCATGAGACCACGCAATCGCTGCTTGCTGAAATCGGACTCGAAACAGAAGGCGCGATCGCCACCGCCCGGTCCGGTAGCAGTCGGATATTACGGCTGACGTATCGAGGCGTGACCGCGCTGTCACCTGTACTCAGCCGCCTGAGTCGCGAATCGGGCGTAGACTTCGCGATCCTGCAAGGCTCCGTCGGTCGCTTGCAAGGCTCGCCTTACGGACAGCTCACGATAGAAATGGAAGAGCCGGACGACAGCCGATTCCAGCAATTGCTGGTCGCTCTCGCGAATCAAGACGTGCGCTGCGAAGTACTCCGCTGATGGACGCCGCGACTCCTTCTCTCTGGGACGCCGTGATCGCGTTCGATTACTGGCCGGAAATCGGGACCGCCACGCTCGACACGTTGATCATGACGGGCGTGTCGCTGCTGTTTACGATCCTGCTCGGCCTGCCCCTGGGCGTCGTGCTCTTTCTCACCAGTCCGGGACATCGCTCGCCCCAACGGCAGGTGGCCAGGATGCAGGCGATTACCTATGGCATGCTTTCGTTCCTGGTGAATGTATTGCGATCGGCGCCGTTCCTGATCCTGCTCATTCTGCTGATCCCCGTCACGCGCTGGATCATGGGAACCACGCTCGGCGTGGAAGGATCGATTCCGCCATTGGTCATCGGCATTGCGCCATTCTTCGCAAGACTGGTGGAGAACCTGCTGCGCGAAGTGGATCGAGGCGTGCTCGAAGCCTGCCGGGCGATGGGAGCAACCACTCGCCAGACAGTCTTCTGGGCGCTGCTGCCGGAAACCTTGCCTGGCCTGCTTGGTGCGGTTACCGTGACTGCCATCGCGCTGATCGGCTATTCGGCCATGTCGGGCGTCATCGGCGGCGGCGGTCTCGGCGACCTCGCGGTTCGCTATGGATATCAGCGCTTCAACACCGCTGTCATGCTCGTAACCGTTGCCGTGCTAGTGGTGCTGGTTCAGCTGGTGCAACTCATCGGCGATCGCCTGGTCCGCCGATTGAACCATCGCTGAAGTTCGTCGCAGTTTCCGCCGATTCATCTCTCTCAAGACCCATTCGAGAAAACCACTCATGCACATGAGCCGCATATTCACCGTCGCTGCCGCTTCGCTGCTCGCCAGTTTCGCCGCGACGGGCGAAGTGCTGAAGATTGCCGCATCCGCCGTGCCGCACGCCGAGATCCTGGAGTTCGTGAAACCGCGGCTCAAAGCGCAAGGCATCGACCTGCAGATCAAGGTGTTCACCGACTACGTGCAGCCGAACCTGCAGGTCGAGGAAAAGCAGCTCGACGCCAATTTCTTTCAGCACCAGCCCTACATGGACGCGTTCAACCGCGAGCACGGCACGCACCTGGTGGTGGTGCCCAACGGCAAGGTTCATATCGAGCCTTTCGGTGCGTACTCGAAGAAGATCAAGAATATCTCGCAGCTGCGCGATGGCGCGCAGATCGCCATTCCGAACGATCCATCGAACTCCGGGCGAGCATTGGTGCTACTGCAGAAGCAGGGGCTCATTCGCCTCAAGGATCCGGCCAATATCCTGTCGACGGCGCGTGACATCAGCGAGAACCCCCGTAAATTAAAGATCCGGGAGCTGGAAGCCGCAACGCTGCCACGCGTGCTGGACGATGTGGATATCGCGCTCATCAATACGAACTACGCACTCGCCGCAGGCTTGCAGCCGACACGCGATGCGTTGTTCATCGAGGGCGCTGATTCGCCGTATGCGAACCTCATCGCTGCGCGGCCGGACAACGTCAACTCCCCTGCCCTTGCGAAGCTGGTCGCTGCGCTGCGCACGCCGGCGGCGAAGAAGTTCGTGCAGGATAAATATCACGGCGCCGTGTTGACGACGTTCTAGTCGCAAGGCCAGCTAGCGAAGCACGGGATATCTCAGCGCGACAGCCTCTCGCTCCAGGGTCCTCACGTATCGCAACTCAGTGTCGGGCCGCACATCGACGTCATCCAGAAACAGTCGTTCGCGAACATCGGCCAGCGTCGAGTCAGCGAGAACTGCGGCAAGCGATTCACGTAGCACGGCAACGGTCGATTCGCTCGTAGTGCGTGCGGTGACGAACGGCAGGCACGGGCTGCGCGGAGTCCAACAAAGAACCCGCACCGCGGACGTCAATGCCGGATCCACTCTTTGCAGGTGCGCGAAGGTAACGCAGTCGATGGCCGCGAGATCCGCCTCGTCCGCGGCGATCATCGCTACGCTCCGCCTGTGCGAGCCGCTCATGAACACCGACTGGAAAAAACTCGCGCCTCCAGCAAACGGCGCCACGGCTGCGCGCAGGAGATTCATGCCGCTGTTCGAGTCCGTCTCATTCACTACGCAACGCCGATTCCTCAATGCCGCAAGAGTTTCGGAATGGTCGTCGGCGCGCACGACGATGACGCTTCGATAGAACCGGCCCTCGCATCCTGGAGCCGTGTAGCGCGGTGTTGCCACCAGCGTGAGGCTATCGGCGAAGGCTTTCGCTATCGGGTACTCGCAACCCTGGCCGAGCAGCAGCGAAGGGTCACGCCATATGTCCTGATGGAGCCGATCGCGCGTCAATCGATGAGGCACGTTGCCGATGCCTCGTTCGGTGAGCTGCTCCGCCAGCGCATTCCACAACGCATCGTGTGCCCCTCGCAACTCCGGGAAGTCGTACATGGGAAGTGCGGCAATCCGGCAAGAGTCCTCGCTGATCGATCTTGCGCTAACCGGCATACTCATCGTTGCGCCGTACTTGCAACAGGATGCTCCGGAGTGATGAACGGCCGGAACAGATGCTTGCGGCACACTTCGCTGTAACCTCCGGCGAATACACGCCCGGTGTTCGCGAGCTTCGGACGCAGCTGGCGCCAGACGCTCGGCAACTCGTGCCATG
>JBEVKB010000038.1:0-47220 GCA_040509875.1 Steroidobacteraceae bacterium
CGGAGCCAACAATCGCACGCAGGCAGTGCTGATGGTGGGGCAGCTGGCGGCGGACCCGGAGACGGTGAGGGCGCCGTTGGAGGATGGTTAGCTTGGAGATGTGGCGCTCACGAGTCGACTTGCCATGGTGCGGTGTTATCCGGAATATTTCTCGCGGAGCACGCCGAGCACGCTGAGCAGAAAAGATAAAAATGGTGGATAAAAGATCCGGACGATTTTTTAAGCTATCGCGGTTTCGGGATAGGTAAGACAATCTTATTTCCTACCCTATTCTTTTCTGCTCAGCGTGCTCAGCGTGCTCGGCGTGCTCCGCGAGAAATTTCTTCATCCCGTATGATCCTGCGAAGGTCTCACGCCGGAGCACGACTCCTCTGCGCCGCCAGGAACGCTCGCAACGCCGCCGGCTTCACCGGCTTCGTCAGCACAGTGCAATGGTGCTCCCGTGCCGCTTTCGCCAGGCCCGACGAGCCATCGGCGGTGACCAACGCTGCCGGCAGTTCGCTGTCGCACGCTTCACGAAGCGCATCGATAGTTTCAAGGCCGTTCATCGAATCGTGCAAGTGATAGTCGATGAGCAGGACATCCGGAGGCGCGACGGCTGCGATAGCTAGAACTTCCTCCACGGTGTGCGAGATATACGTTTCGACGCCCCAGCGTGTCAGCAGCATGCGCATGCCTTCCATGATTTCCCTGTCGTTGTCGAGGCAGAGCACTCGCAGTCCTTCCAATGCCTGCTTGTTCACAGCACGCCGTGGCGTCGGTGGCAGCTCGCGCAGCGAGGAGATCGGCAAGCGAATCGAGAACACGCTGCCGCGACCGAGTCGAGATCGCACGCTGATTGGATGTTGCAGGAGGTGCGAGACGCGCTGGCATATAGACAGGCCCAATCCCAGTCCCCGCTCCCCCCAAGGCGAGCCCTGGTCGAAGCGGCGGAACTCCTCGAAAATGTGCTCCAGATGCTGTGGCGGAATGCCTGGGCCGCTGTCCCAGATCTCGATGTCCGCGGCACCGTGTCGCATCCGTACGCCAATCACGATGCCGCCTTTCTCTGTGTAACGCAGGGCATTGCCGACGAAATTCTGCAGGGCGCGCCGTAGCAGTCGACGATCGCTGCGTACGGCAATCGACCGGGGTCGCACGCGCAGCTCCAACCCACGAGCCGCTGCAATCTGCGCGAATTGCTCCGCCACGCTGGTGAGCAACTCATCCAACGCGAGGTCCGTAATCTCCGGCTGCAGCGCTCCAGCGTCGAGCCGCGAGACATCCAGCAAACCATCGAGCAGTTCCTCCGCTGCATGCAGGGCGGAATCCACGCGCTCGGCAAGCCGGCGCTGTTCGCTTTCGTTATCGCTGGCACGCAGTGCCGAGGCGAACAGGCGAGCCGCATTCAGCGGCTGCAACACATCGTGACTGATCGCCGCGAGGAAACGTGTCTTGGACAAATGCGCCGCTTCCGCTTCCCTGGTTCGCAAGGCGACACGCTGCTCCAGAGTTTCATTCGCTTCACGCAGTGCTCGTTCGGCGCGCTTGTAGTCGCTGATGTCGTTGAAGGTCATGACGTAACCGCCGCCGGGCAACGGCTCGCCGCGACTCTCGATGACCCGCCCATTGTCGCGCTCGCGAACGTAAACATGCGGTCCGCCCCGACGCAGGAAGCCGAGACGCTTTTCGACTTCGGCATCCACGTCAGCCGCCGGCCCGAGCAAGCCACGCGAAGCGTTGTAGCGGATCAGGTCGGCGACCGGTCGTCCGACATACAGCATGCCTTCGGGGTAGTCGAAAATGCGCTGGTAGCGTCGATTCCACGTGACCAGCCGCAGATCGGCGTCGACTACGCTGATGCCTTGCGCCATGTGTTCGAAGGTGGCCGCGAGCAGTTGACGATTGAAGCGCAGTTCCTGTCCCGCTTCGTCGAGCAGCGCAACTACTTCGCCGAGTTCCATCCCTGAGCCGCGTAATGCAGTCGTCAAGGTCAGGCGTGCAGAGGCGGCGCCGATCGATGCAGCAAGCAGACGTTCGGTGAATTGCAGTAACGCCCTATCCGCGGGTGCATGTGCGGCCGGCTCACGACTCTGCGCTTCGAAATGCTGTGCGAAAGCTTGTTGTGCCGTCTGCTCGCCGATGATCCTTGAAGCCAGTGCCTGCAAGTCGGCCACACTCAAACCACCGCGCCAGCCGTCATTCGCAAGCGTCGGGCGCTGGCCGTAAGGATCGAGAAACGGCGTGGCGCGCAGCCGGTCTTCGAAACTCGGCCGATATCTTGCGGAGAACACGAGGAAGGCGCCGATGTTTACCAGCAGCGACCAGAACGTACCGTGGGTCAGCGCGTCCCAACCGCTGAGCCCGAACAAACCTTCCGGCCGCAGCCAACGCATGCCGAGCGGACCATCCATCAGCCATTGCGAATCGGTGCTCAATGCGCGAGTCAGGGCGGGCAACATCAATGTATAAGCCCACACGACGAATCCAGCGCCGAGCCCGGCGACCGCACCTTTGCGACTGCCGCCGCGCCAGTACAATCCGCCGATGAGTGCCGGTGCAAATTGCGCCACGGCGGCAAATGCGAGCAGGCCATAGGCGGCGAGGCCGCCGTCGCTATGACCGGCGGCGCGATAATAGATATAGCCACAGGTGGCCAATGCGACGATGGCGATGCGACGAATCCACAGCACGCGAATACTGAAATGCGCACCACGCTCCGCATGCATCAGGCCACTACGTAACAACAGCGGCATGATGAGATCGTTGCTGATCATCGTCGCCAGCGCCACGCTTGCGACGATGACCATGCCGGTCGCAGCGGAGAAGCCCCCGACAGATGCCGTGAGCGCCAGCGCTTTCGAGTTCTGCGACAGCGGCAGCGCGAGTACATAAGTATCCGGCGCCACTGCCCCCGTGAGCAGCGCCTGTCCGGCGACCGTGATCGGCACGACCATCAACGAAATCAGAATCAGGTACGCGCCGAAGAGAGTGCGAGCCCGGCGCACATCGCGCACGTTTTCGCATTCAACGACGGCGACGTGAAACTGTCGGGGCAGGCACACGATCGCGACGAACGCGAGCAGCGTCTGGGCAACGAATCCATCGGGTAAGCCGGGTGCTACGAACGCGCGGCCGGACGCTAACACGCGATCAACCAGCGGCTCAGTACCTGGGAGTTGCGCGACCGCGAAGATGCCGACCGCGATGAAGGCCAGCAGCTTGACCAGCGATTCGAAGGCGATCGCCAGCATCATGCCGTGATGATGTTCGGTGGCATCGATCTGTCGCGTGCCGAACAGGATGGCGAACACGGCCAGCAGTGCTGCCACGTAAAGCGCCGGATCGGCTAGCACGCCGCGTTCGCCTGCGACGTTGCTCGCCGTGCCCGTGAGCACGTCGACACTCATTGCCACCGCCTTGAACTGGAGTGCCACGTATGGAATCGCAGCGATCAATGCAATGAGCGCGACCAGCGCCGCGATGCTGGGAGTACGGCCATAGCGGGCGGCGATGAAGTCTGCAATAGAGACGGTGTTCTGTTCGCGCGCGATCAACGCGAGGCGTTCGAGAATGCGCCAGGCGAACAACAGCAGCAGCAAGGGTCCCAGGTAGATCGGCAGAAAGCCCAAGCCGGTCCGGGCGGCACTGCCGACCGCGCCATAGAAAGTCCAGGACGAACAGTAGACGGCGAGTGCGAGGCTGTAGACGACGGGTCGCAGCCAAGTGCGTGCCGGATACACCGGCCGGCGATCTCCCACCGTCGCGATGGCGAACAGCAGGCCCACGTAGCCGACCGAAACCAGCAGCAATATCCATCCTGGAATCACGGCGCCCCCCTTTCACTTGCTGCCGTATGCTAGCACTGGCGTCTCTTACTTGAGGGCTTCTTGGCTTCGCGGTCTCCCGGCGAAGCCGGCAAACCGCGGACGAATGTCACTCCGCTTCGATCAGCCGTGCCCGCAAGGCGATCAACGTCAATTCCGCCTGGTTCGTCGCGCCGAGCTTCTGTTTGACGTTGTACAGATGCGTGCCCACCGTCGACGTAGACAGGTTCAGCGCTGCAGCGATTTTCTGCACATCCGCGCCGCGGGCCAGGCGGATGAAGACTTCGAATTCGCGTCCGGATAACCGTTCGATCGGCGAGTCCGTGCCATCCACTTCGGCGAGCGCGATAATCTGGGCCAGTTGCGGATCGATGTAGCGCCTGCCTGCAGCGACGATGCGTACCGCTTCCAACAGAGTTTCCGGAGCAGTCCGCTTGGAGAGGAAGCCGAGTGCGCCTTGATGCAGGGCATGTCTCGCATTGATCGAATCGTCGTGTGCCGACAAGGCGAGCAGACGGGCATCGCGATCGCGCGCTCGCAATCGCTTCAGCGTTTCCATGCCGCCGATGCCGGGCATGGACAGGTCGAGGACCACGACGTCCGGCGCAACCTCGTCGAAGTTCGCGCAAGCGGTTTCACCGCAGTCGGCTTCCGCCACGACACGGATGTCTGACGCCGTTTCCAGCAACAGGCGAAAGCCGGTTCGCACTACGGCGTGGTCGTCCACCAGCATGACGCGGATCATCGGTTAGCCCTCAGTGGAATGTCGGCGGTCACTGCGGTTCCGTGGGGTTGCCGGTTCAACAACTGTAGCTCACCGCCGAGCTGCGTCACCCGTTCCCGCAGGCCGCGCAAACCGAAGTGTCCCGGCCTGGCCCAATCCGCGGGCAGCCCGATTCCGTCATCGACCACTTTCACCAGCAAGTGCGTGGTGCAGTCGACTGACACAGCGATTGTAGACGGTCGCGCATGTCGTACAGCGTTGATGACGCTTTCCTGTACGACGCGATAGACGGCGAGCGACATGCTGGCGCCAAGTGCGGTAGGCACATCATGACGCAGCGTGAACGTAATGTCGGGATGACGATGCTGCCAATCCCTGACGAAGCCTTCCAACGTGTCGGCGAGGTCGAGGGTGTCGATCGACAATGGCGCGAGGCGTGGAATCAACCCGTGCATGGCATCGTATAAGCGTGCGGCTTCTGTAGCGATGAGTTGTGCAGCCTGGACGCTGCCGGATTGCACGGGTTCCTGCGTCGTGATGACGACGGCGAGACTGCGAATAGCGGTCACCGATTGCGCGAACTCGTCGTGCAGCTCCCGTGCGATGAGGCGGCGTTCCTCGTCGAGTCGTTGCTCGATGAGCTGGCCGAGTTCGCGACGTTCCTGCAATCGCTCCTCCGCGTCGCGCGCCTTGCGCTCGGAATCCAGCTTTTCCTGGATGGCGGGAGCCATGCGATTGAACGCAGCGGCAATCGAACTCGCTTCATGGCCGCGCAGAGGGGGCAGGCGATACGCGAGGTCGCCTCGTTCGACGCGAGACAACCCGCTCGCGATTACCGGCCAGGGTGCGACAGCGCGTCCGACCAGCCAGAACACCAGCCCATTCAGCACCGCGAAGGCGATGGCACCGTAGGCGGTCAGCCGCACCAAGTGATCCCAGCCATCGAGAATCGCGCGCGACGCGTCGGCTTCGAGATGTAGTTTTGCTCCGCGTCCCACAGTGAACGTTCGTGCCGGCATCTGCGGCATCAGCAGAGCGGAAAACCATTGCGGAGCATCGCGGCCGACCTTGTAAGGCGAAGGCGGCGAACGATAGATCTCCACGCCATTGGCAGCTTCCAGCCATATCTCGTGAGCGCGCAGGCGCCCGAGATGTTGCAGAAACAACCGGAACGGACGCTCGCCGGCATTCTCGTAGATGTCCACCACGCCCTCCAGCAACCGCACGGCAACGATGTTGGCGCCGGTCATCTCCTCGGCCACCGAGCGGCGGGTGATGTCGAATTCCACCCACGTGACCACCAGGAAGAACGCGGCGCTGAGACTTGCCACGATCAGGTTGACGTGCGTGCGCAGTTTCATGACGGGGAGAATAGACGAAAGGCCAGCGGGCACACTCATGAAAATCATGAGTCGACAATCATGATCCTGTCGAGGCGCGCGGCCTGCGAGGCCGATCAAGCTGGGTGCCGGAGCCGCCATGGCTTCGAGCAGGAGAGTCGACATGAAATGGCAAACCCCGCTGGCGATCGATTGGCGCTTCGGCATGGAAATCACCATGTATGTCTCGAATCGCTGATCCGTTGCATCGGTTCTGACTGACAGGCCGGGCTGCGGGCGATCCGCAGCCTGGTTTACAGGCGCGAACAACCGTGATCAACATGCGAATTCTGGGCTCCGCGGCGGGCGGCGGATTCCCGCAGTGGAACTGCAACTGCGAAAATTGCAGCGGAGTGAGGACCGGCGCAGTGAATGCCTGGCCGCGTACGCAGTCTTCGATAGCTATTCGCGGCAGCAAAGAATTCTCGTGGGCACTCGTCAATGTGTCGCCAGACATCCTCTCGCAGTTGCACGCAAACCCTGACTTGCAACCCGCGCGAGCACTACGCGACACGGGCATCGCGGCGCTGGTGCTCACAGATTCGCAGATCGATCACACCACCGGCCTGTTGATGCTGCGGGAGGCGACGCGTCAGTGGCCGTTGTGGTGTACGGACAGCGCGCTGGAGGATTTGAGCAACGGCAATCCGCTGCTGAAGGTACTGCAGCACTACTGCGGCGTGAGTCGCCGGCGCATCGAGATCGATGGCCACTGGTTTTGGATAGAGGGGCTCGACGATTTGCGTTGGCGAGCCGTTGTCGTGGGCGGCGATGCAGCTCCGTATTCGCGACGCCGAGGAACGCCGGTACCGGGAGACGTGATCGCATTGCTGATCGAGCACAACGAAACCGGTCGTCGCATCTTCTATGCACCGGCGCTGCCGGCCATCGATGCCGATGTGTGGGAACAGATGCGGACGGCGGATTGCGTGCTGGTGGACGGCACGTTCTGGAGCGATGACGAAATGTCACGCAGCGGGGTCGGCCATAAAACGGCCGCGCAGATGAGTCATTTGCCGCAGTCGGGCGAGGAGGGAATGATTGCGTGGCTGGATCGCCTGCCTGCGCACACGCGGCGCGTGCTCATTCACATCAACAACACCAATCCCATCCTGCGGGAGGATTCGATGCAACGTGCAATGCTGACCGCGCACGGCATCGAAGTGGCGTACGACGGCATGGACATCGTGCTGTGAGCGACGCTGCATGGAGCGTCGCGGAATTCGAAGCGCAATTGCGAGAGCAGGGACGCTCGTATCACATTCATCATCCGTTCAACGTCATGCTCAATAGCGGCAGGGCGACGCCGCAGCAGATTCGCGGCTGGGTGGCCAACCGCTATTACTACCAGGTCAATATTCCGCTCAAGGATGCGGCCATTCTCGCGAACTGCCCGGATCGCGCCGTGCGTCGCCATTGGGTGGAGCGCATTCTGGATCACGACGGTCGCGACGCTGACGCGGGCGGCATCGAAGCATGGTTGCGGTTGGCGGAGGCGGTCGGTCTCGAACGTGCGCACGTGGAATCGCTGGTCGAAGTCGTTCCCGCCGTGCGTTTCGCGGTGGATGCCTATGTGAACTTCGCTCGCCTGTCGCCGTGGCAGGAAGGCGTGTGTGCTTCTCTGACGGAATTGTTCGCGCCCGAAATCCATCGACAGCGACTGGCATCGTGGCCCGAACACTATCCGTGGATCGAATCGGAGGGACTGCATTATTTTCGTAGCCGCACAGTGCGGGCACAGCGCGATGTCGATCATGGCCTCGCGGTGACGCTGGAGTATTTCCGGACGGCGAGCCAGCAGCGGCGCGCGCTCGCCATCCTTAAATTCAAACTCGACATCCTGTGGGCGATGAACGATGCGATGGCGCAGCGTTACGGAGTATCGACATGAATGCCGTGGCGAGCATCGACAGCCCTGTCATCCGCCATGGCTTCCGCTTGCAGTGGGAACCGGCGCAGAACGGCCACGTGCTGCTGTACCCGGAGGGAATGGTCAAGTTGAACGCCAGCGCCGCGGAGATCCTGCGTCGTTGCGATGGACTGCATACGGTCGATGAGATCGTCGCTGAACTCGAAAGCGTGTTCCAGGCCACGCAGCTCACGCAGGAGGTGACGCAGTTCATCGTCTCCGCGCTCGATCGTGGCTGGCTGCGCTTACCGTGACTATTGTGTCGCAAACGCCAGGCCCGCCGTTGTGGCTGCTGTTCGAACTCACGTATCGATGTCCGCTGCAATGTGCCTTCTGCTACAACCCCATCGACTTTGCGCACACGACGGATGAACTCGCGACCGCGGATTGGTTGAGAGTTTTGCGCGAGGCACGCGAACTCGGCGCTGTGCAGCTGGGGCTTTCGGGCGGGGAGCCGCTGCTGCGTCCGGACGCTGAAGAGATCGCCGCTGAAGCTCGTCATCTGGGTTATTACACCAACCTGATCACATCGGGTGTCGGGCTGACGCAGGAGCGGTTGCGTGCGTTCAAGAGTGCGGGGCTGGACCACATCCAGCTGTCGTTCCAGGACTCGACGCGCGAGCTCAACGATTTTCTGTCGAACACGCGGACGTTCGAACTGAAACAGCGCTGCGCCGAATGGATCCGGGCCGCCGGTTATCCCATGGTGCTCAACTGCGTCATCCATCGGCTCAACATCGAGCACCTCGATGCCATCATCGACATGGCCGCCAGGATCGGCGTGGAATTCCTGGAGCTGGCCAATACGCAATACTATTCATGGGCTCACTTGAATCGCGAGCAGTTGTTGCCGTCGCGTGCGCAGCTAGATCGTGCATTCGAGATCACGCAAGCCTGGCGCGAACGGCTCGGCGACAGGATGCGGATTCTGTACGTGGTGCCGGACTATTACGAAACGCGTCCGAAACGGTGCATGAATGGCTGGGCGTCGACCTTCATGGCAGTCACGCCCGACGGTACGGCGCTGCCGTGTCACACGGCAAAGATGCTGCCCGGCATGTCTTTTCCCAATGTGCGGCAGCAGAGCGTGGCCGACATCTGGTTGCACTCGGAAGGCTTCAACCGCTTTCGCGGTACCGGATGGATGAAGGAGCCCTGTGCGAGTTGCGATGAGCGCGACAAGGATCTGGGTGGTTGTCGTTGCCAGGCTTATATGCTGGCGAACGATGCTGCCGCGGCTGACCCAGTGTGCAGCAAGAGTGCGCAACACGACGTTGTGACCGATGCAGTGGCGCGTGCGCAGGGGAACAGAGTCATCGAAAAACCGCTCGTCTTTCGCCGAGCAGACGCGTCCAGGCGGTTTTCGCCGCCTGGCGCACGTCCCTAGTCATCGTGTTGTCATCGTCCTGTCATGAATCGAAAGCTACAGGACCCGGCACCGGTACGACCGGCTCGAAGCGAGCGCTCTGCTCATCGATGGCGACATCGTAGAGAGCTCCCGAACGTTCAGGCGATCTCACCTGGGTCAATGCTCGCGTCAGCGCGTCATTGACGCAGCGGCGATGGACGTAAGTGCGCAGCAGATCGCGCGAACCAGGCTGTTCGCACACGTTGTTGGCCGCGCGTTCCAGGCGCTCCAGCAAGGTTTTCCAGCCTTCGTCCGAAGCAAGATTGAGGTCGTTGATCTGCACGCGCTGGCTGCTGACGGACATGCCGACGGTGGTATCGATCGAAGCCTGCGCGTAGCCGCTGGCCGCCAGGGCCAGTAGAGACGCCGAACATAAAGAAGAAGCGAGGCGCCGACGGCGCTGGGTTGATTTCATGACTGCATTACTCCGGGTGATATCTATATTGTCGATGTCGAGTGATCTCGACTGACCGGAATCATGCAGGCTGCGCCGTGATGGCGCACGCTAAGACCTGGGAAGTTCTGTTATGGTGCGTAGAGTTGTCACAACAAGTGTTGCGGGCGAAGTGGCGCGTCCTTGCGACGCCCGGTGCCTCGCAATTGTCCTTCGGTGTCGGTTCGATGCGTGAAAGAGATCAAGCCGCCGCAGTTTTTTCCGGCGATGTCTCCAGCGTCAGCGACTCCGACTGCTGCGGCCTTCCCTTGAGCTTGATGTTCAAGCGCAGTTCGTTCGCCGAGTCGGCGTTGCGGATGGCTTCGTCGTACGTGATGGCGCCTTCGTTGTAGAGCTCGAACAGCGAGGCATCGAAAGTCCGCATGCCCAGTTCCAGCGACTTGCCCATGATGGCCTTGATCTCGTGGAATTCGCCCTTGAGCAGCTTGTCCGCAATGATGGGTGTGTTGATCAGGATCTCGATCGCTGCGCGCCGGCCTTTGCCGTCGGCGGTGCGGACCAAGCGCTGCGAGACGATGGCGCGAAGGTTGCTCGACAGGTCCATGAGCAATTGCTTGCGACGATCCTCGGAGAAGAAGTTGATGATGCGGTCAAGTGTCTGGTTGGCGCTGTTGGAATGCAGCGTGCCCAGGCACAGGTGACCGGTTTCGGCGAAGGTGATGGCGTGTTCCATCGTCTCGGTGTCGCGGATTTCTCCGATCAGGATGACGTCGGGCGCCTGGCGCAGCGTGTTCTTGAGCGCGTTGTGCCACGAGTGCGTGTCGATGCCCACTTCGCGATGCGTGATCAGCGACTGCTGCGACTGGTGCACGAACTCCACCGGGTCTTCCACGGTGACGATGTGACCGGCAGTGGTGCGATTGCGGTGATCGATCATCGCGGCGAGCGTCGTCGACTTGCCCGAGCCGGTGGCGCCGACCACGAGCACCAGGCCGCGCTTGGTCTCCACGATTTCCTTGAGCGTGTCCGGCAGACCGAGCTGGGCGAGGTCGGGGATCTCGTTGGTGATGGTGCGGATCACCATGCCCACATGCTGCTGCTGCATGAACACGTTGACGCGAAAGCGCGAAACGCCCGGCAGCGACATGGCGAAGTTGCACTCCATCTCCTTGGCGAACTCGGCCTGCTGCCGCTCGTTCATGAGCGCATTGGCAAAAGAGCGGGTGACCTCGCTGGTGAGTTTCTGGACGGTCAGGGGCTTCATGACGCCCTGGGCCTTCATGCTCGGCGGGAAGTCCTTGGAGATGAACAGATCCGAGCCGCCGGACTGCACCATGACCGTCAATAACCTGACGATGTAAACCTTGGCCTGTTCTTCCGAGACGCCCATAGTCGTACCTGCAGACGGTGAATGGCGACATCGTAGCCAATTGGATCCGGCGCTGAAGGTACGGCTTCTCGTAATGGGAAGTGCGCAACGTTCCCTGGGGGGGAAAGCCCTTACAGGGGTGCGAGCGGCCCCTTGCGTCGCGCACGGGCAATCCCCATTCTGTGTCCAGTCAAGCAAACCGCTGAACGAATCGAGGAAGGGGAAGAGACCATGACGACGCAACGTGCAGTGCTCGCAGGCGGCTGTTTCTGGGGTGTGCAGGACCTCATCCGCCGTTACGACGGCGTGCTGTCGACGCGGGTCGGCTATTCGGGCGGCGACGTGCGCAACGCGACCTATCGCAACCACGGCACGCATGCCGAGGCCATCGAAATCGTTTTCGATCCGGCCAAGCTGAGTTATCGGCAATTGCTGGAATTCTTTTTCCAGATCCACGATCCCACCACGCGTAACCGCCAGGGCAACGATGTGGGCACCAGCTACCGTTCGGCCATCTATTACACCAGCGAAGAGCAGGAGCAGATTGCCGTAGACACGATCGCGGATGTCAACGCGTCGGGATTGTGGCCGGGCAAGGTGGTGACCGAAGTGGCGCCGGTGGGTGATTTCTGGGAAGCCGAGCCCGAGCACCAGGACTACCTGGAGAAATTTCCCAATGGCTACACCTGCCATTTCGTGCGGCCGGGCTGGAAGCTGCCGGTGCGTGCGAAGTAACGGTATGTGGCCGAACTGCCGACATTTTCCGGCCTTGCGGCATGGCATGGCGGCAGCGATACAATCGTTAACATTCTAGAGGGGAACTTGGTGGGGTTCGCGGTGCTTGCTGGGTCACTTCCCACGGAGATGAGCCATGCTCGAGAAGCTGCCCTCGGCTATCGGCCACGCATTGAACAATGTGCGCGCCGGCGCCGACAAACTCGCGATCACCGACAACGAACTCACCGGTGAGAACGCCATCATCGAAGTCACGAGTACCGCATTTTCATACGGTGAACCCATTCCGGCGCGATACACGGCCGATGGCGAGGGACTGTCGCCCCCTTTGGAATGGCGGTGCGTGCCCACCGATGCCGAGACGGTGGTGATGCTGGTTGAAGACGCGGACAGTCCGACACCCAAGCCGATGGTTCACGCCATCGTCTGGGATGTTCCTGGCGTCGATGCGAGTCTGCCTGAAGGCGCGTTGTCGACGCGCATCGCACTCTCCACCGAATCGGGCGAGTCCGCCGTCGGTCGCTGGCAATCCGTCGAGGATTCGATGGGCCGCAATTCCTTTTTCGAAGCCGACTACCTGCCGCCGGACCCGCCGCCCGGCCATGGCCCGCATCGTTATGTGTTCCAGGTGTTCGCGCTCGACCGCCGCATTACGTTCGATTCCCCTCCGGGCAGGGCCGCCATCATCGAGGCCATGCGCGATCATGTAATCGCGAAAGGTATGTTGATCGGTTCCTACGAGCGGCCTTGAATTCTTTTCCTGCTTCCTCCCCCGGTCGCCGGGGGGAGGAAGGTAAGAATCAGCGAGCCTGCCACCCTCCACCCATCGCGCGATAGAGCGACACGCTCGCCGTAAGCCCGTCCGCCTGAATCTGCACCAGCGATAGTTCCGCAGCCAGCAGCCCGCGCTGCGCATCGAGCTGATCTATATAAGCCGAGTAGCCGGCGCGATATCTATTGGTGGCGTGCCGCAGCGTGTCGGCGAGCGCGTCGCGTTGTGCCTCGATGTGCTTCGATTGCTCGGCCAGTCGATCGAGCGCGACCAGTCCGTTTTCCACTTCGCTGAATGCTTGTAAAGCCGTGCCGCGATAATTGAACGCAGCCTGGTCGCGAACCGCGGCCGCTGCATCACGCTGCGCCGAAATGCGGCCTGCGTCGAAGAGCGGTGCGAGAACACTCGCGCCCACGGAAAACAAACTGATCGGATCGTCGAGCCCGCTCGCGTACAGAATACCGGCCGTGCCCGTCAGTTGCACCCTGGGTAGAAAGCCTTTGCGTGCGGCGGCGAGATTACTATCGGTTGCTGCGAGTTGATACTCGGCCTGGGCCAGGTCCGGTCGACGCCGCAGCAGGTCTGACGGAAGTCCTGCGGGGATCGGCGGAATGTGCAGAGAGGCGAGGGCGACACCGCGCTCAATGGAGCGGGGCGGATCGCCGACCAGCGTGCTCAATGCATTCTCCTGCTGGCTGATCGCCTGCTCCACTTGCGGGATGATCTGCGCGGTGGCTTCGTATTCGGCCTGTGCTTGCGTCAGCTCGAGTCGCGAGGTATAGCCGACTTCGGCACGCGAGCGCGCCAGGCGCAATGCTTCCGTTCGCGCCACCAATGTCTGTCGTGCAACTTCCAATCTAGCGTCGAGCGCACGCAGTGTGATGTAGCCGCTCGCCGTCCCGGACGCCACGGAAAGCATTGCTGCATCGTGTGCGGCCTCGCTCGCTAGATATTGATTACGCGCCGCACCGACAAGATCGTGCAAGCGACCTAAGAGATCCATCTCCCACGCCGCCTGCAGTTGCGGCTGGAAAGAAGAGCCGACCGAAGTCGTGCCGAAAGCGGTAAGGGTTTGTGCGTGGCCGGCCGCCGCATTCACGTTCACGGACGGAAACAATTGCGAGCGCGCCTGTTCTTCCTGCGCACGAGCCTCACGCACGCGTGCCGCTGCAATCGCTATGTTCGTGTTGTTGGCGAGGGCGCGTTCCACGAGATCGGCCAGGACAGGATCGCCATATGCACGCCACCAATCCCGTTCGATCGCTGCCGTGGGTCCAGTCGTCGTTCGCCACTGCATCGCAGGTACGATGTCGGACTGCGATGGACGCACGCGATCGGATAACGTGCAGCCGCAAAGTAAGAGTGTGCAGCAAATCGCGGCGAGAGCCTTACTCATTGCTTCGTCCGCGACTGCGGCCGCTCACGAGTGTCGACACGGACTTCGACGGACATGCCGGGCCGCAGTCGCGCTGCCAGCGGTTGATCAGGATCGACCGCGATGCGCACCGACATGCGTTGCGCTACTTTGACGAAGTTACCCGTGGTGTTGTCGGCCTTGAGCACGGCGAACTCCGATCCCGTCGCGGGTGCCAGGCGTTCGACATGGCCCGTCAGCTTGGCGCCTCCCAGGCCATCGACGCGAAATACCGCAGGCTGTCCGGGCTCCATCAGCGCCGTCTGCGCCTCTTTATAGTTTGCAGTCACCCATAGCTGGCGCGGTACGACGAACGTCAATTGCGTTCCCGCGGTGACGTATTGTCCGACGCGCACCCCGACATCGCCCAGTTGCCCATCGGCCGGCGACTCGACGACCGTATTCGCCAGATCTATCTCGGCAAGACGTAGTGCCGCGCGCGCAGCCTGCACCGACGCTTCCAGTCCGCCGCGACTCACTTCAACCGATGTGATGTCCTGTCGTGCAATTTCTCCGGCGGCGCGCGCTTGATCGACCGCCGCTTCTGCAGCTCGCAACGCTGCCAATGTCTGATCGCGTTCACGCAGCGATACCGAACCATCCGCAATCAATTCGTCGACCCGCTTCGTATCTGCACGAGCCCGCAATAATTGCGCTTGGGCACTCGCCAGCGCCGCGGTCTGCGACAACGCCGTTGCCTCCCGCGAACGTCGCGATTGCGCCGAGTTGTTCAAGGCCGCGATCTGCGCGTTGAGATTGGCCTGCGCCTGCTCGACCCGCTGGCGATAGATCCGATCGTCGATGCGGGCGAGCACTTCGCCTGCCGCCACGCTCTGGTAATCCTGCACCGGCACGGCGACGACATAGCCGCTCACCTGCGGACTGATGAGCGTCGTCTGGCCGCGAACATAGGCATTGTCCGTGCTCTGCACGCTGCGAGTGAATGGCGGCAGTTGCCACGCATACAGAACCACCATGATGCCGAGCAGCGCTATGACGATGAGAGTGACCGTCATGCGCCACGAGCGCTTGGCCGGAGCCCAGCCCGTGGGCGCGGATGCCTGGATGGGAGTTTCGATCGGCTCGCTGACGCGGGCCTGCGCTTCGTCGTTCGCCGTCACCATGGGTGCGACCGGGAATGAGGCGGGCGAATGCTATCGTTCATCGTTGGTTTCTCATTCTGGCAATAGCCGCCAGCGGCTCCGCCATCGGATTGACTCCGGTGATGTAGATCCGCAATCGCAGCGCCAACAGCCACACCAGGGTGAGGCAGGCAAGCACGAATACGGTCAGAAAGATATCGTTGAATGCCAGCACATTGGCTTCGCGGGTCACCTGTTGCGACAGGGTCGCCGCACCTTCGGCGGCCCGCAGCGTTGGATCGCCAAGCACTTTGCCGTACGCGCCGCCCAAGGTCTGGATGCGACTCGCGACTTGCGGATCCGACAGCGAGAGCGACTGGACGATGGCATGCGAATGAAATTTCTCGCGGGAGACCTGGAACGTGCCGAGCGCCGCCGCACCCGCCAATCCGCCGAGTGACTGCGTGATACCGAACAGGGCGGAAAAGCTCACGAGATGATTGGGCCCTTTCGCCAGCGCGCGCAGGATGCCGATGAGCAAGGTCGGTCCCATGAAATAGATCGCCGCGAAGGCGATGAGCGCCTGAGTGAAATACATGTCGGCCGGCCGCGTGAGGCTGGTCGAGCGCGAGTCCAGGAACGCGCCGATGGCGATCAGCACGACGGAAATGATGATGGGACGCGCCGGGTTCAACGGATCGAGCGTTACGGCGCTGACGACGATGCCGGCGAGGGTGGCCAGCGAAATGACGACGAACAATCCCACCAGTTGATCGTTGTTCATGCCGAGAGCGGTCAGCAGGCCGACAGCGCCGTACGTCTGTTCCGATAACAGCACACGCACGGAAATGGCGACGATGGCAAAACGCAGGATGTCGCGGCTCGCCATCCACCGCGTGTTCAGCAGGGGATTGGCGCGATTGTGTTCGATGACCAGCGCGGCCGTAATGAGCGCGATCGAGCCGCACAGTGCATAACCCAACCAGGCGGACTCGGTCCACCACAAGATGCGACCGAGCCCGAGCACAGTGCACAACAACCCTACGCCCGGCGCATACAGCGCGAACGTCACGAAGTCGAGTTTCTCGAAGGCTTTCATGCGTTCGCTCGGCGGCAATCGCAGGAAGCCCACAGCGGCGAGACACAGCATCGACAGTCCGAGTTCGAAGACATACAGCGTCTTCCATTGTCCGATCTCGAGCAGGTCGGAGGAGAACAGGCGCGCCAGCGGAATCGCCAGTTGCGGAATGGCGGTGCCCAGCACGATGCCTCTGAGCCGATGCACGGCCGGCATCGCCTGGATGATGTAGAGCAGTCCAAGCGTCGATAGGGCACTCGCCGCGATGCCGCTCGCCGCGCGCGCCAGCAAGGCAGTTGCGAAATGATCGGTGACGAGATGTGCGGCAGTGATCGCGATGAAAGCGATGAGGAATATGCGAGCGAACGGAATGAGTCCGAACTGCTGGCGGAATTTCACCAGCAGCAGGCTCATGGACACGTTGGTCATGACATAGACGGTGGACAGCCACGCCGCCTCGTCGCTGTACAGTCCGAGCGCACCCTGGATGTTCGTCAGGTTGGCGGAGACGAGTCCGTTGCCCAAGCCGCCGGTGATGGCTACCAGCACGCCGATCATGAAATACGCGATGCGTCTGCCGGTCGGATGATCCGGCGACGCAGGCGATCCCGGCATCATCGGCCGTTCGTGCGGTTTGAATACGTATTCGCCGGAGGTGGGCATCCGTCGGGTCCGGCGAGGCGGGCGTGGTGGAATCTACGTCACGACAACGCAGCGAGGACGGCCAAGTTCCGGATCCAGGGATGAAGCCCCTTGCTCCCGCTACGGCAACGCATCAGCCGGTGCTGCCGCGCTGGGCTCAGCCGAGCAGCTTCAACACCATCTGCGGAACTGAATTCGCCTGGGCCACCATGGCGACACCGGCCTGCTGCAGTATCTGCGAGCGGGTGAGACTGGCGGTTTCCATTGCATAGTCCGTGTCCTGGACCCGCGAACGGCTGGCAGTCAAGGATTCCGAATTCGTCGCCAGGTTGGCGATGACCGAGTCGAGCCGATTGAGTTGTGCGCCGATGTCACCGCGCCTTGCATCGATGTATTCGAGCGCGCGATCCATTTTCGCAATCACCTGGTTGGGATTGCCGACGACGTCGGCGTCCATGATGTCGAGCGCGGCGCCGTTCATGGCGAAGGTGCTCACATCCAATGTCTGTCCGGCCTGTGCGCCGATCTGCAGAGATTTCGGAGCGGTGGTGAAGTTGCCGCTGGCGACCGTCTCCCAGGTCTCCGCAAAACCTGCGAGCTGGTCTTCGCCGCTGCGTGTTGCCATATCGGTAACTACCGATGCCGCGGTCTTCACCGGGCCGCCACTCGCATTGGCTCCGCCGAGCGCGCCCGTGTCTGCATCGGTAAGACTGCCCGAGCTCAGCATCGTTCCGATGAAAGCAGCGCCGTCCGCCTGGAATTGGCTCTTGAAATTCGCGACGCCGGTGAAGCGCCCGCTCGATGCATTCTGCAGTGCCTGGTCGAGCGTGCGGGTCGAATCCGCGGCGAGATAGGTCGTGATGTCTTTGATGCCTTGTCCGCCGGCTGCTTTGATTTCCTGGTCCAGGTAACGCATGCCTGCGTACGCGGCCGAATACGATGCACTGCTGCCGTCCCAGGTCGTTCCCCAATCGGCGACCTTGCCCATGACGGCTGCGATGCCGGCTGAAGATCCGCCGATGTCGCCATACAAGCGTTCGTCCGCGCCATGGCTCAGCTCAGCCGTGCCTTCAAGGAAATACTGCTGGTGACCGGCGAACATGGAGCCGACGTTCATGGTCGCGTCCATCACCGCATGCGTCATTTCATGCGTGAGAATGCGGTCGTTGTAGAACGGCGCGTTGCCGCCGTTGGGTGGATTGGCCGGAGTGAAATCCGACATGTCGATGCGCAGGGTGATGTTGCTCGCTTTGCCGCTGCCCCCAACCTGGAAGGCCACCATTGCCAGCGTGCCGCCGCCACCGTCAGTGAACGAGGTGAGTTCGATCTTGATCGAGGCGCCTTGCGCCTGGATGCCGTAATTCTGCTGGACGATGGCTTCGGCCGACGACAACCAGCCGGATTGCAGTCCATCGAGCACGGCGAGCTGGTCGGAATCGCCGAGCACGCTGCCGGTGCTCTGTCCGAACAATGCCTGGCCGTTGAAGGTGCTGGTGCGGCCGACGCGATCGACCTCCTGCGTCAACTGCGAGACTTCGAGTTGTAGAGCCGCGCGATCGGATTCGCTGTTGCTGGCATTGGCGGCCTGCACCGCCAGTTCACGGATGCGTTGCAGGCTTGCACTCACTGTGCCCAATGCAGCATCCGTTGTCTGCAGCATGGACACACCATCGTTCGCATTGCGCACGGCCCGATCGATGCCACGCACCTGCGTGGTGAAGCGTTCGGAAATGGCGAGGCCCGCTGCATCGTCGGCGGCACTGTTGATGCGTAAACCGGACGATAGCCGCTGCAATGCCTTGCTCATCGCGCCCTGGGACGCATTGAGATTGCGCTGCGCGTTCAACGACGCGACGTTGGTGTTGATGCTGAGTGCCATGATTCCCGGTTCGCGAGCAGGGATGCATCGCGCCTAACGGGCTATCGGCAGAAAGAGGCAGGACTTTACGACTCCCTTCCTCTCCCCATTGCGAAGAGAGGTAGAGAGGGACGCTTACTCGTTGGACTGCGTCTTGACGGTATCGAACGGATTGTCCGGCGGAGTATTACGCGGCGCCGCTGTCTCACTCGGCGGATGCTTGTCCGGTGCAACCGCTGCTTTCGGCCGGGCAGTGGTTCCCGGCCCCGAAGGCGAGGCGCCCGACTTGCCGTCTGAAGGATCCGAGCGCTGGATTTCTGTGGTGGCCATGAGCGTTTCCCAATGGATAGTGCTGACCAAAGCCGCCACGACGCCCGGAAGTTCGGCGCTGTGCGAACTTTCTGAGCCGCAGAGGGGCCGCAGTTGATTCATCGGCGCCAGTCCCCATCCGCGCCACACCGCGGCTTGCCGTCGCTGGAGTCACTACATGCCCGTTATGTCCGAACCCGTCAGCACTCCCGCAGCCGATGCACAGTCATCGCTGCGCCAGGATGGCAAGTTTCGCAACGTCGTACCGCGCCAGACGAGGGTCGATTCGATCACGGGGGCGCAATGTCCCCGGCGCGTTCGGCGATCGGGCGGACATGCTGTACCAGTGACAGGAGCACCTTGCCCGGTTCCTCGTTGACGATGTCGTGCGCCGAGCGTTCGAACCAGACCAATGTCTTCGACGGAGCCTGCAGCCGTTCGAGCCATTCCGCTGCGAGGCTTGCCGAAACATTGTAATCGTCGCGGCCGTTGAACAGGACGATCGGGCACGCGAGCCTGGTCACGGAACTGAAATCGGTTTTCAGAACCGTCGGTAGCAGCGGGGTCATCGAGTACCGATTGGCCTTCCACACCAACTCGACATCGGCATCGCTGTATTCGGGTGCGAGCGTCGTGCCGACGTCTTCATGGTCGAAGCTCTTGCGGCCACGAACTGCGCCGCCGTAGAAACCGAGCCACTTGCGTTGCAGCTTGATGGCATCCAACGAGATTTCGGCGGCTTTCTCGTACCCCGCGATGGATTGCAACTCGCGCACCGCGGTTGCGTTGTTGGCGCTTCTTGCATGCTCCATTGCAAACTGCCAGCCACGCCGCTCGCTTTCCCGCGCGTCTGTAAGTTGACCCATGCCAATGTAGGCATGCAGCCATTCGGGGTGCCGTCGCGCGATATCGAGGCCGAGATAGCTGCCCCACGAATGCCCCAGCACGAAGATCCTGTCCTTGCCGAATTCCTTGCGCAGCCAGCCGATCATTTCCTCGGTGTCGGCAATCATGCGCGCCGGCGTGATGGTGGGTGCGACGCTGGCCGGATCGTTGGTCGCGTAGGTCTTGCCTGCGCCACGCTGGTCCCATTGGACCACCGTGAAGTATTCCTCCCAGCCGCGCTGGTAATACCAACTGGTGGGCATGGCGGGAAAACCCGGGCCGCCGTGCAGGTAGAGCAGGATGGGATTGCGGCGATCGAAGCCGCGCACGGCGATCCATTGGTCGATGCCGCCGATGCGTACTTTCTCCAGCCGCTCGACGCCTTGCGGCGTGACGATCCGCCGCATTTCCGCCACGATCTTCACCGCTTCAGCGCGGTTGTTCGGCCCGGGCGATTCAGCAACGGCGATCGGCGCCATGAGGCAGAAGAAGATACCTGCCAACAGTCCTTCGAGACGCATTCCACTCTCCTTGATGGGAAATCCTCGGTCGCGGCCCATAGTCTAGATGCGGGCAGCGCTGCATGAGAGACCAAGATGCGATCGGAAATATCGAAAGCGGCGGACGGGAGCCGGTTGTGAGCCATAATCGGCATCTCTCGATGCCGCTCGCGATTCCTGCCCGAGGTCACCATGCCTGCCGTCCCGATCCAGCAAGTCGAACCCTTCCACTCTATTGCGATCAGTCGCCTGGCGCACGAGTTGAAATCCGCAGGGCGTTCGATCATTCACATGGAATTCGGGCAGCCTTCGACGGGTGCGCCACGCGCGGCCATCGCGAAGGCGCACGAAATACTGGATCGCGACGGTATGGGATATTGGGAGAGTCCCGCTCTCAAAGCGCGGCTCGCGCAGCATTACCATGACACCTATGGCCTCGACATCGAAGCCGACCGATTCATCCTGACGTGCGGCGCCTCGCCTGCATTGGTGCTGGCGCTGGCTTCGGGTTTTGCAGCGGGAGATCGCGTTGCTGTGGCTCGGCCGGGCTACGTTGCCTACCGCAACACCTTGCGAGCGCTGCATCTTGTGCCGGTGGAAATTGCGTGCGGCCAGAGCAATCGCTTCCAGCTCACCGCAGCGAGTCTCGCGGCACTCGACCCGGCGCCCGCAGGCGTCATCGTCGCTAGCCCCGCGAATCCCACCGGCACCATCATTCCCGCAGCCGAACTCGAAGCCATCGCCCGCGTGTGCCGTGAGCGGCACATCAAGATCATCTCGGACGAGATCTATCATGGCTTGAGTTACGTGGAGCCCGCTCGCTCGCTGCTCGAATTCGAACCGACGACCACGGTGGTCAGCAGCTTCTCGAAATATTTCAGCATGGTCGGCTGGCGCCTGGGTTGGTTGCTCGTGCCACCCGACCAGTTGCAGCGTGCGCGTGCCTATGCCGGGAATCTCTTTCTCACCGCGCCATCGTTGAGCCAGCACGCAGGCCTGGTGGCGCTCGACTGTCGAGAGGAATTGGAAGGCCACGTGGCGACTTACGCTCACAACCGCGAATTGATGCTGGCGGCGATGCCGAAGATGGGCCTGGATGTCATCGCGCCGCCCGACGGCGCGTTCTATATTTACGCCAGCATCCGGCACCTGACCGACGATAGTCTTGCGTTCTGCAAGGCCATGCTGCATGCGACGGGAGTGGCGACGTCGCCGGGAATAGATTTCGATCCGGTGGACGGGCGTTTCTTCATCAGGATGAGTTTTGCGGTGGCTTCGAGTGAAGTGGAGGAGGCGCTGCGGCGGATGGAGCGGTGGTTTGCGGATTATTCTTGAAGCCTCTGCTTCGCCGGTCGCGCGTCCGCGCATGGTAAGGAGCCTGCACATGAGTTACTCCATCGTCCCCACCATCGAGGCTCACTTCGCCGGTCTTCACGCCGCCCTCGACATCGTCGCGCGGGAGAAACGTTTCCTCGGCTTCCTGCAAGCGCCGCCATTCTCGGAGTCGCTCGAGTTCTATCGCCACATCGTGGCAAACGATCTATGCCAGTTCGTCGCGCTCGAGGGTGATCGAGTCGTCGGTTGGTGCGATGTCTTGCCGGCCCAAGGCGAAGCCCGGGCTCACGCAGGTCATCTTGGAATGGGGCTGGTACCTCGTGCCCGTCACAAAGGCCTCGGTGCGCGGCTCCTGGAGGCTGTGCTCGCGAAGGCCGCCACGAAAGGACTTACCCGCATCGAGCTGCTGGTCCGCGAGGACAATCTCAACGCCAAGGCGTTATATGAGAGATTCGGCTTCAAAGTGGAAGCATTGCAGATCCAATGCATGCGCATCGATGGCCGTTACTACAACGCGTACGCCATGGCTCTACTGCTGCAATCGACCTGAGACGCTAACTCGCACGCGCAAAGCTGCTCGGCGACTCTCCCACATACCTGCTGAACGCCGTACTGAAGGTGCTGGCCGAGCCATAGCCCACGCGTTCGGCGACCTCGGCTAGCCCGAAGTCATGACGCCGAAGCAGATCCTTTGCCATGGCCATTCGCCAGGCGAGCAGATACTCCATCGGTGGCAATCCCACCGCACGCGAGAAGCGGTCATAGAAGGCCGATCGAGAGAGTGCCGACTTCGTTGCGAGCTGTGCGACTGTCCACGAATGCGCGGGATCGCCATGCATGTGTCGCATCGCCTGGGCAATGCGTGCATCGGCCAGGCCGCGCAACAATCCCGGCGGTGCGTCCTGTCCCGACGTCGACCGTAGCGATTCGATGAGCAGTATTTCCACGAGCCGCGAGAGCACCAGATCGCGACCCGACCTCTGCTGGGTCGCTTCTTCGTCGACGAGCCGCACTAGTGTCGAGAGCCGCTCGATGCCACGCACATGCATGAGTGCGGGCAGCAACGACACCAGCAGCGCCGCATCGGGCGAGTCGAAAACGAAGTAGCCACCGAGCAGGCGTACATCGGGAGGCCCACGACGAGTGCCGTGGCGCACTTCACCGGTCGGCGCGGGCGCGACCTTAGGGTCGATGCGTACGGGCTTCGTCCGTTTGAAACCCGACAAGGTGAAACCAGGCGTTGCCGGCAGGAGCACGAAATCGCCGGCCTCCAGGGCGATGGGATCCTGGCCATCGACGGCGAGGCGACAGCCGCCTTCGAGCACGGCACAAAAGCTCGGCTGCCCAAAATCGGCGTAGCGAACGCCCCAGCGACCGGCGCCGCTGATGCACTTCGATAACACGGTGCGCGGCTGGAGCAGCGCGATGACTTCTGCGAGCGGATCGTTCATGGCCGGACGTTCGCTAATGAATGGCGGACGGTGCATTGTAGAGGGCCAGGCGCAGCTTCACTATCGTGCGCTCCATGCCAACCCACATGGAGACCGCGATGAAGACCTCGACGAAGACTGTACTGATTACCGGCTGCTCGTCCGGCTATGGCCTCGAAACCGCTCGTCACTTCCACGCCCAGGGCTGGAATGTCGTGGCCACGATGCGAACGCCTCGTGAAGATCTGCTGCCGCAATCTGAGCGCATGCGCGTGCTGGCGCTCGACGTGACGAATCCGCAGAGCATCGCGGCGGCGATCGAGGCGAGCGGACCCATCGACGTGCTCGTCAACAACGCCGGTATCGGGCTGTTTGGCGCCTTCGAAGTGACTCCGATGGCCACGACGCGCGAGGTGTTCGAGACCAATACTTTTGGAGTGATGGCGATGACGCAGGCCGTGCTTCCCCAGTGGCGTGCACGCAGGTCGGGTGTTCTGGTGAACGTGACATCGAGTGCGACGCTCGCGCCTATGCCGATGGTCGCGGTCTACACCGCGAGCAAGGTGGCTGTGGAAGCATTCACCGAATCGCTCGCCTTCGAACTTGCAGCCTTCGACTTGACGGTGAAGCTGGTGGAGCCGGGCTACGCACCGACCACGCGTTTCACGAGCAACGGTGGCCCGCGCATGGAAGGATTGATCCCTGAAGCCTATGCACCGTTCGCGCAGGAGATCTTCAAGTCTCTGGCGCACATGACCGATGTGACCCGCGAGACTGACGTGGCCGAGGCAGTGTGGCGAGCTGCGAACGACAAGTCCGGGCAACTCAGATTCCCTGCGGGCGCCGACGCAGTGGCGTTGGCCCAGTCGAGATAAGGGACTCTCTTCCGGGATCGGACATTTCGGACTAAGCTGCGAACGGGATCTGCGAAGCCCTTTCGCAGCTGACGAAAACCAGAAGTACAGACAAACGGAAGTCGCGCATGCCTCACAAGATCGCTCGATCGGGATGGATGCTCCTCGTCGCCGTGGCGACGCTGGGCGCGGTAACGGCAACTCACGCTGCGCCGCTTGGCCAGTTCGAAGCTCATGGCGATATCGGTGCGCCCGCTCTGTCCGGCAACGCCACGTACAACGCGGCGTCCCAGGAATACGTGCTCACGGCGTCGGGCACGAATATGTGGGGCACCCGCGATGAGTTTCACTCCGCCTGGCGCAAGCTGCAGGGTGACTTCATCCTGCAGGCACGGGTCGAGTTCCTCGGAACGGGCGTCGATCCACATCGCAAGGCGGGCTGGATCGTACGCAGCAGTCTCGATGCCGACTCGCCTTACGTGAGTACGGCGATTCATGGCGATGGCCTGACGTCGCTGCAATTCCGCCGCACCAAAGCTGCAATCACCGCGCAGACCGAATCGCCCAGCAAGGGCTCGGATGTCATTCAACTCGAAAGACGCGGCAACACCTATATTTTCTCGGCGGCGCGTTACGGCGATCCGTACTCGACGGTCCAGATCGCGGATTTCGACATCGGGGCGGAGCCTTACATCGGATTGTTTCTATGCGCGCACAATCCCGGCGTCATCGAGCAGGCGGTGTTCCGGAACGTACGCATCATCCGGCCGGCGAAGGAGGGATTCGTCCCGTATCGCGACTACATCGGTACGCAACTGGAATTGCTGGAGCTGCAATCCGGCAACCGGCAGGTCATTCACAGTTCGGCGGTGCCGTTCGAAGCGCCGAACTGGACAGCTGACGGCGCTGCGCTCGTCTACAGCACCAGCGGCGGCGATCCGGATACGCGCGGCCGCCTGTACCGATTCGATCTGGCGAAACGCCAGGCGACGCTGATCGATACCGGCTTCGCCATCCGCAACAACAACGATCACGTGCTGTCGTTCGACGGCTCGATGCAGGGAATCAGCGACCAGAGCACGGATGCCGGGCAGTCGACTATTTTCACGCTGCCGGCGCGCGGTGGTGTTCCCAAGCGCATCACCGCTTTGACGCCTTCCTATCTGCACGGGTGGTCGCCGGACGGCAAGTACCTCGTCTATACCGGCGGACGCAAAGGCAACTTCGATATCCACAAGACACTCTCGGACGGCAGTGGCGAGGAGATTCGCCTGACGACCGCACAGGGAGTGGACGACGGGCCGGAGTTCACCCCGGATGGCAAGCAGATCTATTTCAATTCCATGCGCACGGGAAAAATGCAGATCTGGCGCATGAACGCCGATGGTAGTCAGCAGCAGGCCGTCACCAACGACGAACACAACAACTGGTTTCCGCACCTGTCGCCCGACGGCAAATGGATCGCGATGATCAGTTACGTGGATGAGATTGCGCCAGCCGAACATCCTTATTACAAGCGCGTCTATCTGCGCTTGATGCCGGTCGCCGGCGGAACACCTAAGGTCATCGCGTATGTCTACGGCGGGCAGGGCACGATCAACGTCCCATCCTGGTCCCCTGACGGACGCATGCTCGCGTTCGTCAGCAACTCCGATCTGAGATAGAGACGTATCTTCAATGCGCGCCTGATTTTGCAGGCGCGCTGACGGTCGCGGAGCCGTACTGGCCGTGCACTCGCCCCTGGCGGGCGAAGTCGAGCATCAATTCGAGATAGCCTTGCGGCTGGCGCGTCGACAAGCGTGTCCCGTCAGGTTGAGTTTCGTACTCGAAGATCCCGTGCTCGGTGCGAGGGAACATCGCGGTGGTGATCGGATGACCGCTCGCGCGCAATTTCTCCAGACGCCGTGCAGTCTCCGCACTTGGCGCATCGATGTCATCTTGCGCCAGGATCCACAGCTGCGGTGTCTTCAAGCTCGCGATGACGGGCACGGAGTCGTAGTGCATCGGCGTCCCGAGGACGAACATCTGTCGCTTCTCGCGCAGTTCGGCGGGGGAGAAGCCCAGCAACAGGTACGTGAAGTTGCCGCGGACGTCTTTGAACCAGGGTTCGCGTTGATAAAGCTCTCGTACTTGCTCCAGTCGCTCGAAGCCCTGTGTCATGCCGCTGGCGATAAGATCCTCGGCGGCGCTAGCGATTTCCAACGCCTTGGCCTGGATATCCGGCGGATACTTTTGCATGTTCAATTCGACGGCCTCGCGGTCTTCCTCGACCGGCGATACAGCCAGTCCGAATGTCACGATGACGAAGTCGACAGGTGCGGATTGAGCGGCCAGCGGCGCGATCCAGCCGCCCTGGCTCGGGCCCTGGTAACCGATGCGACCGACACGGTAGCCAGCTAAGCGTCGTGCCTCTTTCATCGCTGCGACAGCGTCGCGGGCGAGCAGAGTGAAATCCTGTGTATATGTACCGGTGGACTTGCCGGTGCCGCGCTTGTCGTAGACGAAGACGCCGATACCGGCGGCGGGCAGGCGACGCTGCATTGAATTGAAAAGCAGCGAAGAATCGGATTCCGAGCCGTGCAGCAGCACTACGACCGGTATCGCGGTTTGCCCTTTGGGTAGTATCAATCGACCCGCAAGCTTCACGCCTTCGCCATCGAAGGCGGTATCCGTGCTGTCGAACGCGAGGCGACGTCCCTCGACGCCATCGAAGCGCAGGGTGCCTTGGCTGCATGCGGAGAACGAAATGTTCCTGCCGTCGGCGCGTCCGGTCCAGCCGAGCGTGCTCTTCCAGAGATTATCGGCCGATTTGGTCAAGGCGCCGGTCGTTCCGTCACTGTGTCGCCAGCGCAGTGCTGCGCCGTCGGCGGAGTTGATATCCACGATGGTGTCGTCCTTCAGGCGGTAGGCGCCGATGAGACAGTCGTCTGTTTCGTTCCTGGATTCGGCTTGACTGCAGAGTGCGGAGGGTAGCGAACCTGTTGCGCAGTCGGTGCTGGCGGGCTCGGCGGCGGTTGCGCTCCCTAGCGCCAGCGCGGAGATCACCAGGATGGCGGAGAGAGTTTCGAGTTGTCGCATTGGAATTTCCCCGGCCAGCGATCGAGTAGGTCGCGATGGTAGGGTTGGACGAAGAGGCGCGCTTAAAGGTTGCAGCCGAATTGGCAAGGCGGCGGGAGGTGACATTTGGCCTCCCGGCGTAGCCGGCAGACCGCGAAGCAAAAACTACCTTTGCATCCGCATCACCTCATCCATCCCGGGCTGATGATGGTCGAGATTCGCCATGATCCACAGCGAACCGAACACCAGCAGCATCACGATCAGCAACCCGAAGGCCAGCGCCATCAGGTTGTTGACGTTATCGCGCCCCGACGTCATGTGCAGGAAGAAAACCAGGTGCACGCCCATCTGTGCGATGGCGAGAACGGAGAGCGCAATCGGAATGCTGGGCGCCCATACGAGCGTGCTGCGTGCTATGTAGAAAGACACTACCGTGAGCAGGCCCGCGAGCACGAAGCCGATCACGTAGCCACGCGCACGCTTGAACGGATCGAACGATTCCTCGCTTTCGTCACCGGGCGCGACGTCCGCTTGTGGTGTTGCGTCCGTGGAGCGACTCATTGTGTTACTCCGACCAGGTACACGAGGCTGAACAGCGCCACCCAGATGATGTCCAGGGTGTGCCAGAAGAGAGAGAAGCAAAGCATGCGCCGCAGGATGTCGGGGCGATAGCCCTTCGCGAGTACCTGCGCCATCATGGTCAGCAGCCACAGCAGGCCGGCGGTTACATGCAGGCCGTGGCAACCGATCAACGCGAAAAATGCAGAAAGGAACGCGCTGCGAGTCGGGCCCGCGCCATCTGCAATCAGGCCAGCGAATTCACGCAGTTCCAGGAACAGGAACGCCGCGCCAAGCAGGAACGTCACGGTCATGGCGCCGAAGAACCATCGTCCATTGCGCGCCTGGGCTCCGATGCCGGCAAAGCCGCAGAACAGGCTCGACGTGAGCAGGCAGGCCGTCTCGATCGCGACATTGCCGATGTCGAACAGGTCTTTGCCCGATGGACCATCCGCCGTGCGGTCGGTGAGCACCGCGTAAGTCGCGAAGAAGGCCGCGAACAGGATGATGTCGCTGATCAGGAAGATCCAGAACCCGTAACCGACCAGGATGCGCTTGGATGCATGGAACGGATGAGTTCCGACCGGAATGGCCTGGACGCTGTTCATGATACGACTTGCAGTTCTGTCGGAGCGGCGCGGCGAGCAGCACGGTTTGCCCGATCGAGTCGTGCCACGAGTTCGGCGGGAATGACATCCTCGTGACGGTCACGCCAGGCGAGCATGACGAAAACGGCATAGGCGCCAACGAACGCGACACCGACCAGCCACCAGATGTGCCAGATCAATGCAAACCCCATGACGGTGGAGAAGAAGGCGCAGATGAAGCCGGTCGAACTGTTACGCGGCATCTCGATATCCGTGTACTGCGGTTCCGGGTCCGCTTCCCGAGCGCGGCGTTTCATTCCCCAATAGGCTTCGTCGCCTTCCACGTTCGGCAGCACCGCATAGTTGAACGATGGCGGCGGTGAAGCCGTCGACCATTCGAGCGTGCGTCCATTCCACGGGTCTCCCGTCGCGTCGCGCAATGATTCCCGGCGACGGATGCTGACCACGAGTTGCGTGACTTGCAGGACGATGCCTATGAGGATCAGCACCGCGCCACACGCGACGACTATCAGCCACGGACGCCATTCGGGAACGTCGTAATGCTGCAGCCGTCGAGTCATGCCCATCAGCCCCAGCCAGTACAGCGGCATGAAGGCGACGTAGAAACCCACGGTCCAGAACCAGAACGCTGCTTTGCCCAGGCCTTCATGCAAGCGAAAGCCGAACGCTTTCGGGAACCAGTACGTGTAGCCCGCGAACGCGCCGAACAGCACGCCGCCGATGATCACGTTGTGAAAGTGCGCGACCAGGAACAGGCTGTTGTGCAAGACGAAGTCGACGGGCGGCACAGCCAGCAATACGCCCGTCATGCCGCCGATGACGAAGGTGACGATGAAGCTGATCGACCACAGCGTCGGCGCCGAGAACACGATGCGTCCGCCGTACATGGTGAACAGCCAATTGAAGATTTTCACGCCGGTGGGTACGGCGATCACCATCGTGGCGATGCCGAAGATCGCGTTGACGTCGGCGCCCGCGCCCATGGTGAAGAAGTGATGCAGCCACACCATGAACGCAAGCACGCAGATGGCCATGGTCGCCGCGACCATGGAGCGATAGCCGAACAGCGGCTTGCGTGAAAACGTCGACAGCACTTCGGAGAAGATGCCGAACGCCGGCAGGATCAGGATGTAGACCTCCGGATGTCCCCAGGCCCAGATCAGGTTCACGAACATCATCACGTTGCCGCCGGCTTCGTTGGTGAAGAAGTGAAAGCCGAGGTAACGATCGAGCAGGAGCATGGCGAACGTCGCCGTCAGGATCGGAAAAGCAGCGACGATGAGCAGGTTCGATGCGAGCGTGGTCCAGCAGAACATCGGCATGCGCAGGTAACTCATACCCGGCGCACGGACCTTGAGTACGGTGGTCACCAGGTTGATGCCGGAGAGCAGGGTGCCGACGCCGGATATCTGCAACGCCCACAAGTAATAGTCCACGCCCACACCCGGCGAATAAGCGAGTTCCGATAAAGGCGGATAGGGCAGCCAGCCGGTGCGAGCGAACTCACCGACGAACAGCGAGATGTTGACGAGCAGTGCGCCGGTGGCGGTGAGCCAGAAGCCCACCGAGTTCATGGTGGGAAACGCCACGTCGCGCGAGCCCAGCTGCAGCGGCACCGCGAAGTTCATCAAGCCGATCATGAATGGCATGGCGACGAAGAAGATCATCATCGTGCCGTGCGCGGAGAAGATCTGGTCGTAATGCTCCGGCGGCAGGTAGCCGCTGCTGGCGAATGCCATTGCCTGTTGTGCACGCATCATCAGGGCGTCGATGAAGCCGCGCAGGAGCATGACGAGCGCGAGCACGATGTACATCACGCCGATGCGTTTGTGATCGACGCTGGTGAGCCATTCCTTCCATAGATAGGGCAGGTGCCCTTTGAGCCACAACCAGCCCAGCACGCCCGTGATCGCCAGCGCAACGCAGGCGGACGCGGCCATGACGATGGGCTGGTCGAACGGGATCGCGGCCCAACTCAACTTGCCCCACATCTTCAGTGCTCCGCCGCTTTTTGCAGGCCGGCGCGTTGCGTGGCCGGACCGGGTCCGGGCGGCAGCGCCAGCGTGATGATGCTGTCGAACAGTTCGGGATCGACGTCTTTGTACGACGTGACCGGTACGTTCACGCTTTGCTTCGCCAACTCTTTATAGCGAGCTGCCGTCAAGGCCTGGCCTTCACCGCGAGTCGTTTCGATCCAGGCAGCGAACTCGGACGGTGGCAGCGCGCGCACATCGAAATGCATGTCGGAGAAACCGTCCCCGCTGTAATGCGCCGAGATGCCGCGAAACGTGCCCGGGTGATCGGCTTGCAGGTGCAGCGTGGTCGCCATTCCATTCATCGTGTAGATCATGCTGCCCAGTTGCGGCACGAAGAACGCATTCATCACGCTCGCCGAGGTCAGCGAGAAATGTAGCGGCACACCGGCCGGCACGACCAATTGGTTCACGCGGGCAATGCGCTGACGCGGATAGATGAACAGCCATTTCCAGTCCAGCGAGACCACTTGAATCTCTAGTGCCGGCACTGGCGATGACAGCGGCTTGGCCGGATCCAACTGATGCGATCCGATCCAGGTGACGCCGCCCAGCAGGATGATCACCATGAGCGGAATCGCCCATACCACCAGTTCGATCTGGCCGGAGAAGGCCCACTCGGGCAGGTGCCGCGCCCGCCGGTTGGATGCCCGAAACCACCAGGCGATACCCAGCGTCGCGACAATGGTCGGCACGACGATGGCCAGCATGATCGCCAATGAGTCGATCAGGATGGTTTTGTCCGCGTGCCCGATCGGCCCGCGCGGATCCAGCACAGAGGCATGGGCAGCCACACTCATCGCGATAGCTGCGACTGCGAGGGCGAACGGGGCGCGGCGGTGCATCCAGCATCAACTTGCGAGTCGGCGATACGTTCCCCGGCGCGGGCCATTGCGATGAAGTCCACGTTGCCCGCGATGAAGTTCGTCCCAGGGCGATTTTCGAAACCGGCCGGACGGTCCAAGATACGAAGATGTCAGTACTCACCGCGCATCGCTGGGGTCGCTGGATTCTGTTCATGGTCGGATGGGCGGCCGTCACCCTGTTGTTCGCGCCGGAAACCTATCTCAGCTTCTATCTGCGCAACGCGGCAATTACCTGGCGCCAGACGTTCGAACTCACGCTCGCGAATTCCGCGGTGGCCCTGCTGTTCATCCCCGCCATCGTGGCGCTGACGAAACGCTTTCCCGTGGAACGCGGCAAGTTGCGGGCGGCCATGCTCGCCCATATCCCTGCGTGTCTTGCATTCTCGATCGGACATTCCTGCCTGTACGCGGTGATCTGCCACACATGGAACGAAGTGGGCGGCACGCTGTTCTACCGCTTTCATCCCAACCTGCTCAGCTACTGGGCGGTCGTGGGTTTCACGCAGGCGTACCGGTACTTCGCACAGTTCCAGGATCGCGAACGCCAGGTGGCGCGCCTGCAGTTGCAGGTGTTGAAAGCGCAGCTGCACCCGCATTTCCTTTTCAATACACTGCACACGATCTCGGCGATGATGCACGAGGATGTGCGCAGCGCGGATCGCATGCTCGCCCGCCTGAGCGAACTGCTGCGGATGGTGCTCAAGGGAATCGATCAGCAGGAGGTCCGCCTGGCGGAGGAACTCGCCTTCGTACAGATCTACCTGCAGATCGAGCGTGTGCGCTTCGGCGAACGACTCGAGACGCGCATCGAGGCGGATCGGGAAACGCTCGACGCCATGGTGCCGGCACTATTTTTACAGCCCCTGGTGGAGAACTGCCTGCGGCATGGACTGGTGCCGCAACACGCCGGCAGCCTGATCGTCATCGGCGCGAAGAGGGAAGGCGATGAACTCGTCCTGCGCGTTGCCGACAACGGCCGCGGACTGACGGACAGCGTGGTGCAGGAAGGTTTGGGAATGGCCAATACGCGCAAGCGACTGGATCACCTGTATCCGCACCGGAGCAGCTTCCGTATGGAACCGAGTACGCCGAGCGGGCTCGTGGTGACCGCGCGCTTACCCTACCGGATTGCGGCTATCAGCGAGTGCCCCGAGAAAGCAGCCGCATGAGCATTCGAACCTTGATCGTCGATGACGAACCCTGGGCGCGCATGCGAATAGCATCGTTGTTGCGTGACGCAGCGGATTTCACCATCGTCCAGAGCGCCGCCAGCGCTTCGGAAGCCATCGACGCGATTCACGCGCTCGCTCCGGACGTCGTGTTCCTCGACGTCCAGATGCCCGAGCAGGATGGCTTTGCAGTGATCGAAGCAGTCGGCGTCGACGCCATGCCGCTGGTCGTATTCGCTACCGCTTACGAGCAACATGCAGTGCGTGCCTTCGATACGCAGGCGCTCGACTATCTTCTGAAGCCATTCGATGAAGAGCGCTTCTCCAGGACGCTCGCCCGCGTGCGCCATGAGGTCAACGATCCGCAAGGCGCGCGTGCGAACCTGCAGCAGCTCGTGCAGGCGAGGCAAGGTGAACGTCGTCACCTGCAGCGGCTGGCCGTGAGTTCCTCGGGCCGCGTGCTGTTCCTGAGAACGCATGACATCGACTGGCTGGAAGCGGACGGCAACTATGTGACCCTGCATGTGGGAGGCAAGTGCCACTTGCTCCGCGAGTCCCTCAGCGCCCCGGTCGACAAGCTCGATCCGCAACAGTTCGTCCGGTTGCATCGCTGCGCGGTCGTCAATGTCGAACGCATCCGGGAACTCAGCCCATGGAGTCGAGGCGAACAGGCGATCGTGCTTCACGATGGCACGCAACTGACTATCGGCCGTACGTTTCGCGCACGCCTCATGGCTGTACTCGCCAACGCCTTGCCTTGATTCTCGCTACGACGCCGTGCCGGCAACGATCCGCATCTGCTTCTCGAATTCCCGATAGCGCGTGCAATCGCATCGCTCCAGTCCCGTTCCGATGTTGGTGCATACCGAGATTTCGCAGGGTCGCGCCAATTGCGAGCGCTGTATATGGTTGGCAGGAATGCAGCCTGCCAGGCCGGCAAGCAAAAGAATGCAGGAGAGATGGCCGGCTCGATAACGTGACTTGTAATTCATGGCGCCCACTCGTTGATTCGGTGAGTCCATAGATAGCTGCGGCTGTGCGGGCGCGACAGAAGTTTGGGACGAAGGTCCCTCCCGGTGGGACGAACTTCATTTCGGTGCCGGGATTTCCCGGGGCAACCGGATCGAAGCCGGCCACTGCAGTGGCCGGCCCCGACATCAGCTTGCTATTGGCAGGTGGCTGAATCCAGCTTCAAGCCGTCGAACGTGGAGGTGTCGTACCAACCCATGCCGTTGCCTTTCCAGGTGAGTTGGCTGTCCCGGCGTCCGCTGCTGTTGTCGCTGTCGTTGATACCGACGTCGAAACCCAGGACACGGAACGACGCGGGCGTCACCCCGAGCGCCGACCAGGGCACGGCGTACTCGACAGTGAAGCCATCGGACCGGCTGGCAACGGCGCTGGTATAGGTCAGCGCATTTCCTCGCACACCGCCTTTTACGCCACGCCGGTCCACCGTGAGTTGGAAGTCGTTCGAGTCGTAGGCATGACTGCGCTCGCGCAGCCCATCGAGATACAGTTCGACGCCGTCATTGAGATAGACGGCATTCGATGCGCTGCCGTTCGTGTCGTCGCGCACTTCGACTAACGCGTAGAGCTGACTCTGGTCCCACTGCACTCGAAACGACGCGCTCGAATCGCTGTCGTTTACCGGCCGGCCTTCCACTGCCGCCGTGGATTTCACGAAGTGCCGCGGAACGCTCGACCAGTCCGCCGAATTGCCGTCGATGGTCACGGTTGAAGATCGGGCGCACGCGGTCACGCCAACACCGCCGCAGACATCGGCGCTGAGCGAATAGCTGGCGAATTGTGAAGTGTCGGTCCAGCCTGTTCCATCGCCATGCCAGATGACCTGAAGCTCGCGAGTGGCCCCGCCGGTGTCGTTGTCGTTGATAGCGACATCGAGCCCGATGACACGGCCCGCAGCCACGGCACTGGAGCCCAGTGCCGACCAGGGAATCGAATACTCGACGGTATAACCGGTAGGAGTCGTCGCGACGGCACTGTCGTAACTGATCGACTGTCCGCGCACACCGCCCTTGACGCCGCGCCAGTCGACGGTGAGTTGGTAGTCATCGGCATCGTAAGTGGAAGAAGCTTGATGCCCTCCATCCAGATACAATTCCACGCTGTCGTTGTTGTATATGCCGGTAGAGGCGCCTCGCAGCAGATCGTCCCGTACTTCGACCAGCACGTATAGACGAGCCGCATCCCACTGAACGCGGAAGTTGGCGCTTATATCGTCCTCAAGGGGCGAACCGTTGCCGATTCTATTGTTGTAGAAGCCGAGTTTCTGCCTTGGCACGCCGTCCCAGTCGGCGCTGTCGCCATCGACGACGATCGAACCGGCACGCGCGCAGGCGGCATCGG
This sequence comes from Steroidobacteraceae bacterium, assembly GCA_040509875.1. Taxonomy (GTDB): domain Bacteria; phylum Pseudomonadota; class Gammaproteobacteria; order Steroidobacterales; family Steroidobacteraceae; genus Steroidobacter. The sequence goes on from JBEVKB010000038.1 coordinate 34,542, forward strand.
CTGCAGTGATGGCGAGGACATAGCCTTCGCCGGGTTCCGGACCGATGGAGTCCTGTCGGCCGCTAGCCAGCAGGGTCGCACCGGAGATCGCAAGGTCTGACGAGGTTCCAAAAAACACCGTCCGGCTGCGGGCGGACAACCCGAGCGGAGTTCGATCGTAGACGAAGGCATAGATGATGTAATCGCTGCCGGACTGCAGGCCCCACACCGAGGACATTGCGACCTGCGTCTGTGTCGCGACGATGTCGTCGCCGAATCCGTAGATATGCGGATAACCGGCTATCGGCGGCGTCGAACTGTGAACAGCCTCCGAGAACGCGAAATCGCCGTCGGTTGCGCGGTCGAATACCATTACCTTGCCAGCGTCTTTGCTATGTTCGTCCGTGTCCAGCTCTACACCGACGAACAGGTCCGAGCCATCGACCAACAACCCATGGATAGCGCCGCCCGTACCGGAGTCGGGCTCCAGCACCTGCGACAGGCTCCAGCCGCCATTACTCCGCTCGAAGATATAGACGACCCATCGATTACCTTGGGCCGCGTCGCGTCCGCTGGCAACGAGCGTATCGCCGTCGATCGAAACCCGTTCGCCGAATCTGTCGTTCGCGTTGCCGCCGGGGGCCGTCAATCGCGTCGATTGGAGCACGTTGCCCGCACCGTCAGTTTCGAAGACATAGACAGCGCCCCCTTCGGTGGTCGATGGCGCACCGACGACAGCAGTGAGATTCGATTGCTCGACGACGACTCCGAAGTCACCGACCGGTTGACCTGCCGGTGGCACCAGTTTGGCCAGCTGTGTCCATTCGATCTCGGACTGCCGAAAAATATAAGCTGCGCCACTGGCGCCGATCAGTGCCCTGCGGCCTTCGAAAGCGATGCTCCTGCCGAACCTGTTGTCCGGATCTCGATCGAGAGCTTCCAGTTTTTGCTCGCGCTGCCATTCTTGCGCATCTGAAAGCTTGTATGTCACAACGCGACTCTGCACTGGGATGCCGACCAGAGCGCTGCGGTCCGATATGCCCACGGCATAGCCGAAGTCGTACAGCGCATAGTCGTGGGGCGGGTCGCCCGGATAGTCACAGTTCTCGGTACAGTCCTGGGGCAGCGGATCGAGCTTCTGCGTCCAGCCTTTCTCGGCAGATACGGTCATTTGCGCAGCCGCGCCAGCCGCTAACAACGTACAGCCGGCAGCGGTAAGCAATATTCGACGACATAGAGAAATCATATCCGTCTCCTTATGGATAGTGATTCGGGAAGGTCATTGGTGACGGCCGCAGCGTCGCGTCTATTGCGTGATCAACAGATAGAACACGGGCCATGCGTCACTTCGAGGCTGGCTGCCTTAACATCCTTGAGTAGCAGCCGGAGCTGACAGTACCGTCTGCTTCCGGCGACAGTTGTGACGGAGTTCGCAAAATTCCACGAGCTTGTTTGTAGGATTTGTCGCTCGCGTCACGCCGCGCTGGCGGTCGGATGCGCTTGTGGTCTACCTCTCCCGGTTTCGGGAGAGGTAGAAGAGCTAATAAGGCGTGCCGTCCTTATGCACGAACCTCCCATCCGCATTCGAACTCATCATGTCGATATCCGAGCAGGTGGTGAGGTCGTGCGGATTGCGTGAGCCCACCTCCAGGTAAACGGCCATCGCCGACGATCTGTTGATCAGGTGATTGCCATTGCCGGTGCCCTTGGGGAATGCCGCGCACTCGCCTGCGTGCAACACTGTCTCGCCGCCGTCTTCGACGAGCGTCACTTCGCCTTCGAGCACATAGACGAACTCATCTTCGTGGCTGTGCCAGTGGCGTTGGCTCGACCAGCCGCCGGGTGGCAACGTCATCAGGTTGACGCCGAAATCGCGAAGACCGCCTGCGTCACCGAGTCGCCGCCGCGTACGTGTGGCGCAAGGCGCATCGAAGGGTGACGGATAACCGGAGCCTTTACGTGCGACCACGGTGGCGATGTCGATCTTGGGCATGCGGTGCTCCTTCGTTGCGTGCCCGCAATCTATACGAAATTTTCCCGCGAGGCTTCCCCGCTCGAAAACCTCAGCCCGGCATCGACTTGCCGCGCCCGCCGGCAACGAACACCGATTTCGCGGTGTCGTAGAAAATCGCTTCTTTCTGTTTCTGCTTGAGCCCGTCGGCTGAAGCCAGCGCGCGCTTTACGTACTCGACGTCATCCACCTCGACGTTGCCGTAGTCCGAGCCCCAGACGAGGTGATCGGCCCCGAAGACGCCGACCATGTGGTGCAGGAACGGTTTGAGCTCCACCATCGGCTTGCCCGCGGCCTTCGCGCCGACTTCCATTTCCGAGATCAGGAAGCTGGTGTACTTGTAGTAGACATTCTTGTGGCTTGCCAGCGCCGCATGCTCCGGTGTGAGGCCTAAGGTCCCGGGCAGGTGCTCCGGTCGCGGGAAGCCGATGTGGTCCATCACGATCTTCACGTTGGGATAACGGTCGGCGAACTCCGCGATCTTCTTCAGCGCCAGCGGAATCTGCGGCCCGAGCGGCATCAGCACAATGGCAATGCCGAGTTCATCGGCGGCGGCCCAGGTGTCGCGCGAAGCATCCGAGAGATAGGCAAACTCACCCTCCGGGTTCTGCGCGCCGGTGAAGCGAACGCCCGTGAGATGACTATCTTTCGCGAACGCCTGCAGTGTAGCGGGCGTCTTGGCGTCGGTCGGGCTGAGGATCACCACGGGCGTGATCCGGTCGGGATGCTGCTTCGACACGTCGAGCAGGTAGCTGTTGTCGGTGCCATAGGTGCTGTTGTACTGCACGCCGGTGCCGCGCTCGATACCCACCTTGTCCCAGAACGCGAACACGGTCTGCGGTGTCATGGGCTTCGCCGTGGCCTTGGCGATCATCTTCTCGGCGCCGTAACGCGCGCCTTTCGCGTTGAACGGATACTTGTCCGGCTGGTTCGTATAGAAGTGCGCGTGCGTATCGAACAACTTGAACGGTGCGAGCCCCGCACCTAAGCTCAGGCGGGGGAGTGCGGCCGCCGCAGCGGCCGCCACCGTCGAAGCCAGGAATGAACGGCGTTTGATCATGGAAGTATTCCTCAAGGCGTGAAGATGGTTCGTGCGATATGGCGAACGCCGCCGTCGGCCTTCGTGCGATCGTTCTTGCTGTTGAAGTAGTAGATGGCCACCACCTTGCCCGGCGTGCTTTCCAATGCATTGGGATAGCCGAGGTCCCAACTGCCGCCGTCATCGCGCAGGATGATTTCAGGCTCCCACGTTTCTCCCTCGTCCTCGCTCACCGCGGCGCGTACGCCGTACGGTGGCAGGCGATATCCGTAGACGCTGACCAGGCGACCGTCTTGCATGCGCACCAGGCTCGTCGGCGCACCGAAGTCGTTGATGCGAGAACGAAACTGCCAGGTGCCGCCGCCGTCGTCGCTGTAGTAAAGCTCGCTCCACATGTCGCCCTGCGGGCTGCGTTGACAGCGCAACGTGCACAGGATTCGTCCGCTCGGAAGCTGCAGCGCTCGCGGATAGAACCAGCGATGACCGCCGAAGGCGAAGGATGAGGCGAGGGTCTGCCAGTCGCCGTCCGTGGCGCCGAACGGGTCCTCTTTCGGCGTGATGTAAGACAGGAAATGCCAGGTCGATTGATCCGGCACGCTGGCAAAGACCATCGGACGGCGTGTCCAACCGTCCTTGCTGATCATGGTGAGGAACAACAGGCTGCGGCCGTCGGAGCGCATCATCTGCGAGGAGTTCGAGGAAATCGCGGGCATGCCGTCCATGGGCAGGCGGTAAGGGCGCGACCAGTTGCGGCCGGCATCTTTCGAAACACGTACGTAAGGACGGCTGTTCGGCGTGCCGAAGGCAGAGCACTGGGTCCAGATGAGATTGTTGCGGTCGGTGAAATCGAGTGGGCCCAGTTCCGCGATGCTCTCGCCGCTGCCGTCATGGGTACCCAGGGGGCTGGCTGCATGTACCTGGGGTGCATCGCCGTCCCAGGTTTCGCCCCGGTTGCGCGAGCGGACGGAAAGCACGGCAGTCTCGCCGCCTCGCATGACGACATTGTGATTGATGCTGCCGACGTTGCCGTAATTCGCCTTGGTGCGCATGAAGTTGGCGATGAGCGTGCCGTCGGCCGCTTCCCAGAAACCTTGCGTATAAGGCCAGGCGCAGAACTCGCCTTCGTTGCGATACACGATCGCATGCTCGGCGTCTTTCGCCGCGCGCGGCTTGGCGAATTTTCTGATCGCGCTGAATGCAGCGCCAGGCATCGTCACGGCCGCGGCGGTGGCGAGCGAAGATGTAAGAAATGTACGACGTTTCAACATGAGGCCCTCTGTCGCAACTGGATCAATCGATCGAAAAGAAACTGCGAGCGATGAAACGCACGCCGCCGGCGCCCCAAAGCGTGCCGACCGGTTTCACCTGCACCGGATCGTCCTTGCTGTTGTAGTAATAGATGGCGCCGATCCTGCCCGGCGCTGCTTCCCAGGCGCGGGGGTAGCCGACATCCCAACTGCCTGCGTCATCGCGCACGATGATCTCCGGCCCCCACGTCACGCCTTCGTCCTCGCTGACAACGGCACGAAGGCCGGCGGGAGGCAGTCTCGATCCATAGACGATCACCAGGCGCCCGTCGCTCAATCGCAGGGGTGCCCCCGGCGCTCCGAAATCATTCACGCGCGAGAGGAACTGCCATGTACGACCGCCGTCATCGCTCTTGTGCAGTTCGGTCCACATGTCGCCAGCCCAGTCGCGATCGAGGCGGAGAGTGCACAGCAGGCGGCCGCTGGGCAGCGCCAGTCCACGCGGATACATCTGATACAGGCCGCCGTAGCGCGATTCGTCGTTGGGGGTGATGTACGACAGGAAGTGGAAACTGGTGCCGTCGTCGGTGCTGCGATAGACGAGCGGCCGGCCCGCTGCACCTTGCCTTGCGCTGCCGCTGAGGAACAGCAACGCCTGTCCATCGGCGCGCACGGTGGACGACTCGACTGCCGAAAGAGAAAACAGGCCGTCGAGCGGCAGCATCGCGGAACGCGACCACGTGCGACCGGCGTTTTTCGAAACACGGAAGAAGACCTGGCGTTCGGGCGCGTCGACGCTGGACGCCAGGCTGTCGTAGAACGCTTTGATGAGCGCGTCCTCTTTCATGTATTGATAATTGAAGTGCGAGAGCAGGACGTCCTTGTTCGAGTAGTCGATCGGGCCGATCTCGGTGAGGGCTCCGGGCTTGCCGTCGATGCCCGGCCGAGGGGCTCGTACGTCGTTGCTCGGCCGATCCCTGTCCTCGTTGACGACCTTCCAGGTTCGTCCGCGATCCTCCGAACGAACCGTCACTGCGCGCCTGCCGCCAGGACTTCTGACCAGGCTGATGTGCGCAAGCAGGTTCGGATCGGCAGCGTAATCCACCGTGGCCAGCGAGAAGTTGCAGATGAGATGTCCCGCCGCGGTCTCCCAGAAACCGCGAACATAGGGATGACTCGCGAATTCGTTTTCGCGGCGATAGACGATGGCGTGTTCGACGTTCTTTGCACTCGCCGGAGCGCTGAGTTGCCGAATCGTGCTCGCGCGTCCGGCACGAGGGAGTAGCAATGCCGCGCTTGCTCCCGCCATCGCGCCGAACGCTCGTCGCGAGATCATCGTGGTTCGATGCTTCGTCGATTCGTTCACGTCGCTGCCCCCCGCGCCGTCAGAATCGTTTCTTGATGGTGAGATACCACTCACGCGGCGCGGACGGCTGACCCAGATTGGTCGGCAGCCCGAGGTCGCGGAAGATGGTCTTCTGGTAGTAGTAGAACTTGTCGAACAGGTTGGTGGCGCCGACGGCCACATCGAAGTCGTTCACCTCGTTGTGATAGGTGAGGCGGCCGTTGAACACGGAGCGACCGCCTTGATCGTACGTGGGGTCCTGCGCGCTATAGGCAATCGCGCCGTTATAGAACCAGTCGATGCGTGGCGTGAGCGAGCCTGCGATTGCGTCGCTCTGAACTTCGTACTGGATGCCGCCGCTCGCAGTCCATTCGGGAATGGCGGTCTGGCGCGAGCCTTCTTCCGAGTCCCACTTCGTATAGCCGACGCTGGTGCTTATGATGAGGCCGTCGATCGGAGCCGCTTCGATTTCCGATTCGAAGCCTTCGATACGACCGCCCACTGCATATGAGAATGCGCGCGCGACGCAGTTGACTCCAATACCTCCAGCCGGGTTGCGCGCACCGTCGGTGGCTGCGTTATAAGACCGGCAGGTGCTGAACGTGGTCGAATAGCTCGTACCTGCGGGTCCCGCTGGGATCACGGTCGAATTGCCGGGTACGAACGCCGCCAGGTTGTTCGTCAGCTGTGCTTCCTGGCCGTTGTAGCTCGCCGGTCGCTCATCGAAGTTCATGCGAAACACCGCGCCGTTGATCTTCACGCGCCGATCGAACAGTTCGGCCTTGAGGCCCACTTCGTAACTGATCAGCGATTCGCCGGGCGTCTGGCCTTCCTGGCCGGGCTGGCTCGGGCGCACGTTGAAGCCGGGAAGGCGATAACCCGAGCCTGCCGATACATAGGCCATCACGCTGTCGTTGATGATGTAGTCGGCGCCGCCCTTCCAATCCCACCGCGAGCTCTTGATGGTGAGATCGAAGATCGTGCTGGCCGAGGAGGCTACGAAAGTCGTCTGTCCCTGCGGCGTGGCGTCGGTCAGGCTGTTGAAGTCGACGCCTTTCTGGTCGTCCGAGTAGCGTGCGCCACCGGTAACGTTGAGTCGATCGGTGACGTGGAAGACGGCATTGCCATAGGCTGCCCACGCTTCAGGGTCGTAATGATCGACCTGGAAGCGCTGTGTACCGGCACGTACTCCCTGCGGCTGGCCGATGTGTTCCGCCGTGCCTTCGTAGTAGAACAGGCCGCCGGACCAGTCGAGCAGGCGGTGCCGGCCAGTCAATCGCAGTTCGCCGTTCCAATGACTCTCCTCGAACTCGTGATAGATGATCGAGTCGTTGAGCACCGTGCCATCGGATGCGGCGCCGAAACTCAGGTCCATCTCGCGTTGGCCGGCAATCGCGGTGAAATCGATCGAATCGCTGAGCGCGAATACGATCTTGCCCTGCACGCCGCGATTCTTCAGCGGCACGGTGTTGCCGTAGCACTTGCCGCCTTTGAAGATCGACCCGGTGTAGTAACTGTTGCCTGCGATGCGCGTGCCGGCGGGGAACGGGTCGCAGTAGTTGTCGTAGGTCTTGTAGGGATTGCCTGTTTCGAAACGGCGATCCCAGCGGAACGGCGTGCCCGGTATCGAGAACTGATCGGCGGCGGTGACGAAGTTGGCGAGCGTCGTCGTCTCGGCGTAGTTGGTGGTGAAGATGTGTTCGGCGGCGATCTCGTCGTTCTGGTCCATGTAATCGCCGGAGATCGTCGCTTCGATGCCGTCGGTCGGCTTCCAGTAGAGCGAACCGCGAATGGCCCGCGTGTTCTCGCCGCCCAGATGGTCGATCACGCAATTCTTCGGCGTGCGACCGCCGCCCACAGTGGTTGCAGCAGACTGAAAGGGAAAGGAGCCGGCCAGTTCGGGCGTGCCGTTCATGAACATCTGGCAGCTGAAGTCGAGCATCTCCTGGTAGCCGGTGCGCTTCTTCGAGACCACCGAGGCGCCGAACGCCAAGGTGTCGGTGAGCGGCACGCTGAAGCTGCCGCGAACGTCGCGACGATCGTAAGCGCCGATGGTGACGTCGATACTCGCGTGGGCCTCGGTCAGGCTCGGCTTCTTGCTCACCATGTTGATGGCGCCGGCGATCGAGTTGCGACCGAAGAGCGTGCCCTGCGGGCCGCGCAGCACTTCGACATGGTCCAGGTCCAGCAGGTCGAACTGCGAACCGAACAGGAATGGGTAGTAGATGTCGTCGATGTAGTAAGCCACCGAGGGCTCACCGTTGAACTGCGGATCGGTCTGGCCGATGCCGCGTAGATAGACTGAGACCGCCGGGCCGAAAATGCCTTCCGACTTGCGGAAGACGGCATTGGGGACGATGTTGCCCAGATCGGCCGCGGTAGTGAGCGCCCGGGTTTCCAGGTCCGCCGAGCTGATCGCGGTGATCGCGATCGGCGTGTCCTGCAGGTTGGTTTCGAAACGCGTTGCGCTGACGACGACTTCGGTCAGCGGACCGGCGTCGGCTTGTCGCGCCTGCTTATCCTCTCCGGTTGTTGCCGCCGGAGATCCGGCTGTTTGCGCCATTGCCGTGTGTGCGGCAGCCAAGGTCATCAGCGAGACGGACGCTGCAAGAAGCTTAGGTTTCAAGATCCCACCTTTCGTTTTTATCAGGAGTCGAGGACGCTAAGATCGTCCGGGACGCGCCGGGGGTCTTGCCTGGAGCGGACCAGGGAATTGCCTCGTTGATATATTCTGCGTCCGCTGCTGTGTATCGAGCGGGACGAATGCATCGCCGTTGCGGAATCAAGTAGATGTCGTTGCCTTGTCACCGCCCGGCACGTGCCAAGTTTCTCAAACGACTTCGCCGCTTAGGACAAGTAAGCGTGGAGACCTGCGCTTACGCTCATGCCTGCACTGAGCAAGTACACCAACGATGGGCCAGGCCCGGCTCGCCGAGCGCATTCATGAAAAATCGATTCACACGATGCTTATTCTCTTCGGCGTGCCTGGTTGTTCTGGGCGGCGCCTGGTTGCCTGTGTACGCGCAGGAGGCTGTAACGCCCGCGATCCCTGGTGTGGTCGACGCAGGCACGTCGATACAACTCGTCAAGGATGGCTTCGAAGCTGTCGAAGGGCCGCTACCGCAACCGGACGGCGGAGTGCTCTTTACCAACAACCGTGCCGCTCGCATCGTGCAGGTCGCGCCGGATGGATCCGTGTCCACTTGGTTGGAAGGCTCGGGCGGCGCCAACGCGTTGGCTCGGACGGCGAAGGGCGACATCGTCGCGACGCTTCAGGAAAGTCTCGCCATCGGCGTAATGAAGCCGGGAGAGCCGCCCCGTATATTGGTGCACGACTACCAGGGCATTCCTTTCAATCGTCCGAACGATCTCGTCGCAGGCAAGCATGGAGATATCTACTTCACCGACACGGTGCCCCTGACAGCAACCGCGCCTCCTGCAATGCCATCGGCGTTGTATCGCTGGACGGCGAAGCAAGAGTTGGTGCGAATCGCCGCCGACATTCCTCGTCCGAACGGCGTGGCGTTGAGTCCCGACGAGCGCACGCTGTATGTGGCGAATACATCCGGTGAGTGGGTCTTCGCATTCGAGCTGGACCGCAAGGGAGGGGCAGGGGAGCGGCGCGACTTTGCGAAACTGGCGCTACCGCCGGAAGTGCCGAATCAAGTTCGCGCCATCGGCGGCACCGGCGCCGACGGTCTTGCGATAGACGAGAAAGGGCGCCTGTACGTCGCAACGACTGTGGGGGTGCAAGTGTTTTCGTCAGCGGGCGCGCCGCTGGGAATCATCGTGCTACCTAAGCCACCGCAGAACCTTGCGTTCTCGGGTCCCGGACGCGGCACGCTGTTCGTGGTCGGAAGAGGCGCGGTTTATCGCATCGATACATTGACGCATGGGCCGCGTCGTTCGGGGAAGTAGTGATCTGGTCTCCTCCCCCGGTCGCCGGGGGAGGAAGGCAGGATTCACGCGCTGATGACATCGTAGACGACTACTTTTGCGAACAGCTCCTCGCAGTCGGCGACGAATTGCCGATGAATGGGATGATCCTGGTAGGCCTTCTGTCCCGCAGTGTCGTCGAAGAATAGAATTTCCGAAACACTGAAGCTGCTGTCGACGACATCGCGCTTCTCGGTGCTGGCCGGCACACCGAAGTGCGAGCCTCTCACCGACTCGATGGCGGTGAGCGTCGCGAGCCCTTTGAGCAGCCGATCGCGATCCGCCTTCGAGTCGGGGCGCTTCAGCCAGAAAAATACGTGATGAACGAGCTTGGGGGTCTGCAATTTGTGTGATTCCGCAATGGCTACGGGGCTGAGCGATGCGATGGCAGCCGAGGCCAGGAAGGTGCGGCGATTGGCGATGGGCATTGTACGAACTCCATGAGGTCGGTCACTGCTGGTGAAAGGATGGCTCGGACGAGCTCGATCCGTGCTTGGCAAAATTGTCTTTCATCCAATGCTCGCTGTCTTGTTACTTTCGTTTTTGTTATTAAACGAAAGAAGTTGGCGCAAAATCGAGACAAACGAAAGTAGGCGAAACCTTCTTGTGCTTTCGAATCACGTTTCGTAGGATCGCATCGCCCACCAAGACTCAAGGAGTAGCTCATGTCCCATGTCCACAAGGAAGTGCAGGAAGTGCCTGCAGCCGTAACCGCCTCGCGCGTCGTGCGGCGTCCTCGGCAACACCGTTTTGCGCGTCTCGAATCCAAGGCAGGGAAAATCATCAGCCAGCGAAGATTGCAGTCGCGAGGTCTGCCATTGCTCCTCGGCCTGGCTGCAATGACTGCACAAGCTCAACAGACCATCGTCGTCAATCCGGGCCAGTCGATTCAAAGTGCTGTCGATCAGACAGTGCCCGGCGATACGGTGGTGGTGCGTCCTGGCAAATACACGCAGACAGTATCTATCTCAGGCAAGAACGGCCTCAGTAATGCAGCCATTACGTTGAAAGCCGATCCGGGCGTCATTATCGACGGCACGGGCCTGACGCCGAACGGTCGTCAGGGACTGATCACGATCTTGAATTCAAGCTACATAAGTGTGGAAGGATTCGAAGTCGCCAATTTCAGTTACAGCGGCACCGAACGCACTCCGGTCGGCATCCTGGTGCACGGGTCCGGCTCGCAGTTGAAAATCATCGACAACCGGGTTCACGACATCAAGAACGGCAGCAAGTGCAAGGAGCCCTGTGCTTCCGGAGCACATGGCATCGGCGTGTTCGGCACCAGTTCAGCCGGGATCACCGGCCTGGTCTTGAGCGGCAACAAGGTTTACGACAACGTGCTTCAGTCCAGCGAAGCGTTCGTGGTCAACGGCAATGTCGACGGCTTCGAGGTGCTGAACAACGAGGTCTACGACAACAACAACATCGGCTTCGATTTCATCGGTTACGAGGATGAGTGCTCCGGTTGCGGCGCCAACGATCGGGTGCGCAACGGAATCATCCGCGGCAACACCGCCAAGAACAACAGCAGCTCCACGAATCCTTGGTACGGCAACGAAGGCTCGGCCGCGGGCTTCTATGTCGATGGGGGACAGTACCTGGTGTTCGAGCGCAACTTCTCCACCGGCAACGACCTGGGGTTCGAGTTCGCCAGCGAACACGTCGGCAAGGCGACCGAAGACATCGTCATGATGAATAATTTCGTCTACAACAATCGCGAGGCCGGTGTAGCACTCGGTGGATATGAGCAGACGAACACCGGCGAGGCTCGCCGCATCAACGTCTATAACAATTCCTTCTATATGAACAAGGGTTGGGGCACTGAGGTCCAGTTTCAGCACAAGGTGAAGAACAGTAATTTCGCCAACAATGTTTTCTTCGGCGAGGCGGGCGCGAAGGACTGCTACCAGAACACCGGCACCGGCCATTCGGGAAATGTCTGGGGCAAGAACATCTGGTGGGGCAACAGTACTTCGTCGACCGGACTGCCCGGCACGATAGTCATTGCCGATCCCAAGTACGTTGCGCCCGCATCGGGAAATCTGCGAATCCAGAGTTCATCTCCGGCGGTCAACGCGGGAACGGTGGCTGCTGACATCACGACCTGGGCGTCGACTTTCTGGGACAACAAGTACTCGGCGAGTGGCGCCATCCCGCCGAACGGCAAGTTGGACATCAACCGCGAAGCGCGCATTGAGGGCACTATCGACCTGGGCGCCGATGAGTACGGCACGGCGAGCGGCGCGACGGCGACGAGCGAAGTCATCGATTGACGAGAGTCGATTGATGAGATGATCGCGCGGGCGAATGTTCATTCATTCGCCTGGCGTAAACCCTGCGAACGCTCCTCTTCCCGGAGCGTTTCGCTCAATAGTTCGCTGCTGCGATGAAAGTGATTGGCCCAATCGGGTAATTCCGGAGACGATGCGGCGGGGTCGCGGTCTGCCAGGAAGGCACTTGTCTCTATCGGGCCGTCCGGTCCTTTGAACACTCCGCGAACGAGCACGACGCCGATGACGCGGTTGTGGCGCACGAAGCGATGTTCGACGAATCCCCATTTGCTGTCCCAGGCGACCAGGCGCGAGTGAATCTCGAACCTCTGGAATACCTTGAGATCGCGGCGAAATTTGGCGATGGCGTCGCCCACTATCGGGAATGCCTTGTGCCGGACTGCGGTTTTGAACAAATCGATACGCACGAACCAATGCAGGCGCCCGATGTCTGCGAGCGTGAGATAGCGCCCGTTGTTGACGTGAAAATTCAGATCGAGATCGTTCGGCCAGACACGTAAACGAACGCGCGTCGTCGCAAGTAAATCTACTTTCGACTGCGCAAAGACGCGGCAGCCGACGCCGAACATGCGTAACCACGGGAACATAGTGACCTTCTTCCTGGAATCGAATCGTGAATAAGCCGGGGTCGTAAAGCGTCGCTGCCGGCGGCCAGGCGCGTGGATGGACTCAAGTGGACCCGAAGAGACGGATTTAGTTTCGTGTAAGCTTGGCCTCGGAACACATGGCTGGAGGCATTATGGACGAGGATCTACAATCCCTGTCTCGCGAGCAACTCGTCGTGGAGGTCCGGAAATTGCGCGGAGCCATTCGCGCTCACAGGGATTC
>JBEVKB010000039.1:0-28607 GCA_040509875.1 Steroidobacteraceae bacterium
GTGAGTTGGCGGTGACTGTCAATTGTCCCTCGATGCTGGCCCTAAGTCCGGAAGCCCTCTTTGCTTCGCGGGCGCCGGCGGCGCGAGAACCCCTCACCCGCGCTACTTCGTCGCGCGACCTCTCCCTCAACGGTGAAAAGAGGTGGGGTCTTAAATCTTGGTGCCGAGCAACCCCACCAGGCCAATCACGATCAGGTACACCGCGATGATGTAATTCAGCAGGCGCGGCATGATCAGGATCAGAATCCCGGCGACCAGGGAAATCAGCGGTCCGAAGCTCAGGTGTATGTTCATGGGGCTCATCCATTGACGACGACGATGCGATACGCGAAGCGGCCGGCGTTTGTTCCGGTCGCCCGCGGCTTGAGAAATCCGTTTGCGATATTACGCCAGCACGACCCGCAGCCAGGCGGCGATGTCTGCGATTTCCTGCGCACATACCGAGTGCGGCATGGGATATTCGCGCCAGTCGACCGTATAGCCGAGTGCTGTCAAAGCATCGCGTGACGCCCGCGCCATTGCGGGGGCAATGACCTGATCCTGCAAACCGTGGCACATCAGGATCGGGATCTTGCGATTGGCAGCCGAGGCTTCGGCGGCAACCGACTTGAGCAGCGGCAGATAGGTCGAGAGCGCCAGGATGCCAGCAAGTCGCGCTGCATGCCGCAAACCGGCATGCAGTGCTATTGCGCCACCCTGCGAAAATCCCGCCAGCACGATGCGCTCCGCCGCAATCCCTTTGGAGATCTCGCTTGCGATGAGTTGCTCGACCAGGCCTGAGGATTCGCGAATGCCGGCATCGTCTTCCACGCGCACTCCGTCTAGGCTCTTGATGTCGTACCAGGCCCGCATCACGTAGCCATTGTTGATCGTCACCGGCCGCGTCCGCGCATGGGGAAATATGAAGCGCACCGCGTCGGTGAGGCGCAGTTCCTCGACGATGGGCACGAAGTCGTAACCGTCGGCGCCGAGGCCATGCATCAGGATGACCGTGGCAATCGCCGCGCGCGCGGGCTCGAGTGTAACGGCCGAATCGGTTTCGTGAGTGACGTATGGCATTGAGTGTGATCTGGCGGTGAGGCGAGGGCATTCTGCCAGACTATGGCGATGAAGTGAGTGCCTGGTGGACCGCGTCCTTGAGTTCGGCGACATCGAACGGTTTTCGCAGCAGCGGCGCGTTGCCCAGCGCGGCATCGATGATCGCACTGTCGGAGTAGCCTGAAACGATCAGGATTCTCAGACCGGGCTGCTTGGCTTGTGCTGCCCGAGCCACTTCGGCGCCGTTCATCTGGGGCATTGCGAAGTCAACGACGAGCAGGTCGAAGCGGCGCCCATCGAGTTCCTGCAAGGCGGCCTCGCCGGTGGCCACGTCGGTCACCTCGAAATCGAGCGCACGCAGCGAATCGGCGAGGAAGCGCCGTACCTGCGGGTCGTCATCGACGAGAAGGTTGGCCCGATGAACTTCGGCGGTATTCGCAGTGCTCGCCGCAGAGATGGGCTGATCCGCAGTCGTGGCGACGAGATGTCCCAATGGCAAGGTCAGGCGAATCGTCGTGCCGGCGCCTGCGGTGCTGAGGATTTCGATCGCACCGCCGGATTCCCGCACGATGCCGTAGACCTGCGACAGGCCGAGCCCCGTGCCCTGGCCCACCGGCTTGGTGGTATAGAACGGTTCCATCGCACGGCTGCGTACATCGTCCGACATGCCGACGCCGGTATCGCTCACCATCAGGTCGACACACGCGTCTTCTTGCAGGCGACGCGCATCGATTGCCGACGATCGCTTCGAGCTGATCGTGAGTGTGCCGCCCTGGGGCATCGCGTCGCGTGCGTTGACGGCGAGATTGAGGATGGCCAGTTCGAGTTGATTCGGATCGCTCGACACCACGCGCGCATTGGGGGCGATGTCGATTCGCAATTCGATCGATGGCCCCACCGATTGCGCCAGCAGGCTGCTCATGCCCATGACGAGTTGCTCGAGATCGACAGACTGCACCTGCATGCGCTGCGTGCGTGAGAAGGCAAGCAACTGCGAAGTCAGCTTCGCGCCGCGCCGCGCTGCTTCGAGTGCGTTGTCTGCAAGACGTTGCAAGCGATCCTGTCCCGCCACTCGCGTCCGGATGAGATCTAGATTGCCGATGATGGCCGTGAGCAGATTGTTGAAGTCGTGCGCGATGCCGCCGGTGAGCTGGCCCACCGCTTCCATTTTCTGCGATTGGCGCAAGGCCTCCTCACTGCGTCGACGCTCCGACATGTCACGCAGCACCAGCACGACCAGCGTGCCGCCGATCAGCGCGCTGCCCAATCCGGCGACGGCAGCAACGACGAACGACCAGGACGTTGGACTGTCGATCAACGAGGAGGCGATGGCGATGTGCGCCGACCAGCCAGTCCACGGCGAGCTGAAAAACGCCGTGTAGTTCCTGACGCCCTCATAAGTCACGCCGCGATAGAAACCTGAATTCGCGCTCCGCACGGCATTGCGTACGTGCCGGGTCGCCGGTGTAGCAACGCGCTCCTTGTATCGCACGGTCCGTGCGATGAAGCGGCCGGTGTGATCGACGATAGCGGAGGTCGTGCCGGGCGGCGCATGCGCCAACAGAATGTTCTGGTAATACTGCGGCTCGATGCCGACTGCGATCACGTACGCGAGCGCGCCACCGCGCCGGACCGGGAAAAACAGGAAGCACAGCGGATCGGGGCGGGATTGGATACTGCCTGCCACCGGCCCAGTCGCCGTTCGCAGGACCGCGATGTCGCCTCCGCCGACCAGTGCCGCCTTTCGCGGCGCACTGAGTGGGCGTCGCAGGTCCAGGATCTCTTCGCCGGCGACCGCGTCATACAGCACGATGGTCTTCCAATGGCTATTCGCGTTCGCCGCCCGCC
Source organism: Steroidobacteraceae bacterium (assembly GCA_040509875.1). Classification (GTDB taxonomy): domain Bacteria; phylum Pseudomonadota; class Gammaproteobacteria; order Steroidobacterales; family Steroidobacteraceae; genus Steroidobacter. Next base: position 2,887 of record JBEVKB010000039.1, read on the forward strand.
GTATCCGCGGATAGAACTCGGGCCAGTCGCGGGTTTCGAGATAGATCGAAGAGCCGAACACGCTCAGTGCGGCTGCATCGCCGCGCAAGCTCGAATCGATGAGGGTCATGATCACTTCGCTGCGCGCGAGCGATTCGGACTCCACTCGTACGCGTTCCGCCCGCAGGAACAGGAAAATGCCTACGGACACGAACACGAGCGTGGGCAGCATGGCTGCCATTCCCAAGGCGATCAGCGAGCGGCGGAATAATCTCATTTAAGCTTGTTATGGTTCGCGCAATCCCAAGCGATTCACCCTACACGACTGGAAGGGACGGCAACAGCCGTCGTCTTTCGTTACGGCTTCATTACGATCCCCGCTACCGGCGTGTACATACGGGCGTGTAGGTGAAAGGCCGGTCGACAGCGCCGCCATTTTAAGTGAAATTCTTCGAACCGTTTCACGGACCCGCAACGCCTGTATGAGGTGTCATCCGTGCCACCACCGTTGAAGTTCACAAGGTACCCGGCCATGCACTCGCGCAAGCTACAGGCGATTCTTTCCTGTGCGATATTCTCGGGCGTCGCCAAAGTGTATGAGCTGATCGCGGACCAGGTCGTCAGCACGCCACGGGTGCTGCTGTGGAGCGGGCTCGGCGTCGCCAGCTACATCACGTTGTCGCGCCTGTTCGGTTTCGATCCGCATCGGACCAAGCTGGCACAGTTCGCCTCCCCGGTCATGCATTACGTCGACCGTTGGGAATTGCGCCTCGGACAGGCGACGCTGGCAATGCTCGGCTGTGTAGTGCTGGCGGCGCGCTTCATCGACAACGAAAATTTCGTGACGGCCGTGGTGAGCGGGACATTGGCAGCGTGGACTTACTTTGCCTTGCGCCTGTACACGGGCGGCTACAAGGCCGCCGGCAGTCGTTGAGCCGAGCAGCGGCGATCAGGCCATCGTCTCGATAATGTATTCGTACATGCGCAGCTCGTACGCAATCAGCGCCACGTAACCGGCGAGCACTACGTAGAGAAAGGATTCCCCGGGGATGCTGCGGAACACGAGCATCCGGCTGCACGCCGCCAGCACCACCATGCCATTCGCCGTCAGCAGCAGCTTGATCGCTGCAAACCAGCCAAGCTCATGCGGCACCAGCAAGGCCATGACGGGATTGGCTTCGATCGCTCCGTGCGACATCAGTATGACCGTCAGCACACCGTCGGCCACGCACAGCGTCAGGATCAGCAGGATCAATGCGAATACGCGGCTGGAATGCCAGTCGATGATGGGATAGTAACGATCGCTTTCCCGGCGGCCGGCGCGACGACGGGGATTGCGCGCGCCATACCAGTAAGCGGCGAGCGTCCTTGCCCGGCGATCAGGTTGCCTGCGTCGTTCCTGTACAGGGTATTCCATGGTGCGACTATGCCGTATACACGGCCGTCAGGGATCGCGACTTAACAAGAACGGGCGCGACGCTGCAAAAAAAATGCCGGGAATAAAAAATCACTCCGGAAGCGGTTGCAGTCCCGCGCCTTGAAAGCCCAGGGGGATAGTCGGCCTGGCGCCTCTTCCGGAGTGACGAAGACGATTCAGATGAGGAGGATCAGATACTCGATGCCTATCAGCGGCTGGTCAGCGTGGCATCGGCGAGAGTGATCGACACTGGCTTGCCATCGAACGCAATCACGGTGCCGTTACGTCCCACGATGCAAGTGCCCTTGGCAATCTGCTTACCGCTCTCCACGCCCTTCGCCGTCAAGGTGATGCGGTAGGAGTGGCTTTGTGCGTCTATCGGACTGCGTGCGGACAGCAACTTGGTCGCGCGTACCTTGTGTTCCTTAGGCAGGTTGGTGCTGACGAAAGCATTGACGCACGCGTTCATGGCGGCAGCTTCATCGGCGAAGCTCACTGCAGGCGCGGCGAAGAATGGCAGAGTGGCAGAGAGAAGAATCAGTTTCCGTGCAGTGTTCATCGTCGTGCTCCTTGCGAGCGGCAGAATGTGAGGACGAGTTAAATTTACGTGGTCACCTGCATGGCTACAAACGAGAAGAATTGGTGCTTGCCTCAACTGCGCTCATGTCGTTCGAATAACTCGCTGCACATTGACGCGCGTCACGAGAGAAATGAGACGTGGCGCACGACACGAAACTGTAATGAACGTTGACAGCGGCAATAGCTACTTATGTGCGCGGCAGATCACGCTGTGACTGGCGCTATTGCTTGTTATTGAGCTAGACCGGATATCTCTCGCGGAGCACGCCGAGCACGCCGAGCACGCCGAGCAGAGAAGATAGAATTTGGCAGGAGCCGGATACGTCCTGATTTAGATCATCATTCCTTTCTGCTCAGCGTGCTCGGCGTGCTCCGCGAGAGATATCCGGCGAACCTTGCATCAAGCACAGCAGTGGCGCTGAGCCAGCTCTTCCTCAAGCCGCGAGCTTGAACTCCTCGAGCAGCCATTTCGTCAGCGCCTGTACATCCGGCCGCTGCGCGTCTTCGGGGCGAAGAATGAGGAAATAGCTTTCGCCGGTGTCTAATTCGGTGTCGAACAGTTTCACCAGCGTGCCCTGCTGAAACCGCTCTACGCCCAGGCGCGACGAAACGAGTGCGACGCCGACGCCGTGTTCCGCAGCCTGCGCGGCTGCGTACATGGAATCGAAGCGAATGATTTTCTTCGGTCGCAGTTCCAATCCGACCGATTCGGCCCAGCGATGCCAACCATCGCGACGCGCTTCATGCGCAATCAATGTGTGCTTGTTCAGATCGTGAACCGTGTCGATAGGGCAGCGCTGCAGTAACTGCGGCGCGCACGCCGGCACGAATGCCTGCGAGAACAGCTTGTGACAATCCAAGCCATCTTCCGGCGCAGCGTTCACTACTATAGAGACATCGGCATCGGCCGGATGCGGCTGCATCGGCGCGACGACGGTATTGATATGAATATCGGTATCGGGCTGCGCTTCCAGCAGCGACGACAATTTAGGCATCAGCATTTCCGTCGCGAAGAACGGCGGAATGTGCAGCCGGACCACGCCGCGTCCGTAACGCACCTGTAACTGCTCGGTCACCGATTCCAGTCGCGAGAACACCGAGTCCATGTGCTGCAGATAGTTGCGGCCTGCTTCGGTCAGGCTCAGCGAATGCGCGCCACGATCGAACAGCGCCACGCCCAGTTGCTCCTCGAGCGTCTTGATCTGGTGACTGACGGCCGAAGGCGTAATGAACAGCTCTTCGGCGGCGACCTTGAAACTCAGGCGCGCGGCAGCCACCTGAAAGGTCTTGAGAAACTTGAGTGAAGGTAAGCGCATAAGAGTCGAAGCCCCCCGCGATTCGGAACGCGGCAGCGGCTGCACCCGGCGCGGGGTAAGACCGGTCACATCCCTGATAAAGCAAGTAGCGTGCCGACGAGCAGATCATGGCCAATGCTGGCGGGTCGAACCGCCGCGCGTGGTCGATTGCTCTACCGAAACGCAATTCGGAAGCTCGCGCGCGCCGTCACGGTGCGTGCGAGGATTAACGCACGCGACTATGACAAAACGTCGCGCCTGTTGCTGCGGCGAATACGCATGAAGACATAACCGAGGAGCGGGCTTCGCTCCTCTTCTTACTAACCTCTCCCGGTGTCGGGCGAGGTCGTGCGAAGGAACGTAGCGCGGGTGAGGGTCCCCCGGCGACGCCGGCCTACGCTCAAGCGGCAGGAAGTGCGTAAGTCAAAGGCACTGCCGCCTCCGGCGACAGCACATGGAAAGTGAAGCTCTCCTGCAAGTACAACAACACCGACGTGCTGGTGTGATCCAAGTACCCCACGGAAAAATCCTGCCCCACGGACAATTCGAAATCGCCGCCGCGCAGACTGACGACGACGGCACCATCGGCAGCTGGCGCCCAGATGATCGGCCCATCCAATATTTCACGCACATGGTCGATGATCGGCACACCACGCAAAGTACTGCGTGTCAGCCCGGTGTAGCAGCGAGGCCCGAGCGCAATTCCGTACGGACCGTTGACGCCGGCGCTGCGCAGGCGATTGGCCGCTTCGGCGACGATGTCCGGATACGCTTCGAATTTGTCGGGGATGGTGAGCTGCTGGTCGGCGGACGCCTCGAAAATGCCGACGATGCCCGCCGCTGCATAGCCTTGGAATACGGCGCGATCCTCGGCAATCGCTGCCGCGCGGGCGGCGTTACGCACCGGGTCCAGGTCCGGATCGCGTGCCCCACGGCCGATGCTATCCAGTGCCTCGCGCGAGACTTCGAACGGAATGCGCATCTCGATGAGCGGCAGCACGCGGCGGATTTTCGTAGCGACGCCTTCCTGCAGCGTCGGCGAAAGTTTGTCCGTCAGTCCCAACGAGACCGACGAAGTGGACCAGCCCAGCGGCCCGTTGAAGTCCACCAGCCGCCGCGCGGCCAGCAGCACTTTCAGCGTGCGACGGGCTTCGTCATCGATTTCTTTCCACGCGGCGCTCGAGATGGGCGCGTGTTCACGCAACAGGTCATTCATGGGAATCCTTCTTTTTACCGCGCAGGCTGCCGATGCCCAGTGAACCGTCGCCACTGCCGGCACCGCCGCCCGATGCAGGTGCAGGCGCTGCGCCGTGTTCGGCTTCGTGTTCGACATCCAGCAACCGCTTGTTGGTGAACAGGTAGGTGCGCAGGTGCTCGTCGAGCTTGGCGTCGTGTCGCCGCAGCCATTCGAGCGTCATGCAGGCATGCTCTTTCTCTTCATCGCGATTGTGCGCGAGGATTTCGCGCAGTTCTGGATCGGTGGCCGCATCGATGCGTTGGTCGTACCAGTCGATGGCCTCCAGCTCCTCCATGATGGAAACCACGGCGCGGTGCCGGTCGATGGTTTCCGGCTTGAGTTTGTCGCTGCTCTCGTGCAGATCGCCGCTGTTGCCAGCCATGGAATCACCTGGTGCGCGGGAGGCCCCGCTCATTGTTGTTGAAAACAACATTATGGGCTGACCGGCCCTGCGCGCGAAAGGCCTGCCGCCGCCGGATTTACCCCACTTGCTGCCGCTTGCGCTACTCATTCAATCTTTGCATGCACTCGGCTTGCCTCGCGTTGGGTCATGGCCTATTAGTGGGTCGTGTTCGAGGCGCTATTCACTCACCCCCCGTGGGCTTATCGAACCGGTACGTTCGCTTTCGCGAGCGATTGGCCGCTGTGGCCGCTGTGTGTCGCGATTCCTGCCGGCGCCATTCTGATCGCCGTCATGTTGTGGCGTCGCCGGACGCTCGGATGGGGGCGACTTCTGACGCTGGGTATATTGCAGGCGGCATTACTGGGCCTGGTGCTATGCCTGGTCTGGCGACCGGTGCTCAACGTCGAGCGTGTGCGGGATCGTGAAAACGTGCTCGCGCTGGCGCTCGATGCGTCCGCCAGCATGGCTTATGGCGACGAATCGCGATCACGATTGCAACAGGCGGTGACCGCCATGCAGGGTGGTCCGCTCGAACAGCTGCGAAAAACGTTCGACGTGCGCTTCTTCGGTTTTGCACGCGACACCGTGTCGCTGCCGGCAATCGATGCGGTGCCGCCACCGGGAACGCAGACACGCATCGGCGACGCGCTCGTGCAGGTGTTGCAGACGGCGGGCAGCATGCCGCTCGCGGGCATCGTTCTGTTCAGCGATGGCGCTGAGAACGGCGACACGTTGAATGAAGCGCGCCTCGCGGAGATCGCCTCTTACGGCGTTCCCATTCACACAGTGGGCCTCGGTCCCGAGCGCACACTCAACGATCTCGAACTGGAACGTGTCGATGTCCCGGCCATTGCACCAGCCGGCGCGACCGTCAGTGCTGCGATCGGAATTCGCCACGATGGCGCCGTCACGACGCGGCTGCGCGTTTACGATCAGGACACGTTGCTGGCGACGCGTGAATTGAAACTGCCGGCCGACAGTGAGATTTCCACCTTCGATGTCGAATTGCCTGCTGGCGAAGCGGGCACGCGCAACCTGCGTTTCGCACTCGATCCGCTGCCCGGCGAGCGCAACGTAATCAACAACACCCAGGCACACGTCATGACGGTGCCGGCGAGGCGGCGCAGTGTGCTGTATCTCGAAGGCGAACCTCGCTGGGAGTACAAGTTCCTGCGCCGTGCCGTGGAGAGCGAGCGTTCGCTGCGCCTGGCCAGCCTGGTCCGAACCACGCCGAATAAGAATTTCCGGCAGGGCATCCTGTCTCGCACCGAACTCGAACGCGGCTTTCCCGCCGATGCCGCCGAGCTGTTCGCGTACGACGCGGTCATCATCGGCAGCTACGAAGCCGCGTCACTGAGCAGCGAGCAGCATCGGCTGCTGCGGGATTTCGTCGATCGCCGCGGCGGCAGCCTGCTTTTGCTGGCCGGTCGCAACGGGTTGTCGGCGGGCGGATGGAGCGATGCGCCTATCGCACAGACCTTGCCGACGCGACTGCCGGCAAAAGACGCCGGCAGTTTCGTTCAGCGTGCGGCGCAGGCATCGCCGACGATCTACGGCGAACAGATGGCCATTGCTCGGTTCGACGCCGACGCCAGGCGCAACGCCGAGTTGTGGAAGGCATTGCCGCCGCTCGCGGATTTCCAGTCGCTGGGCCGCCCTAAGGTGGGAGCGATGGTGCTGCTCGACGCCGTCGCCGGTAACAGTCGCACACCGCTGCTGGTGTGGCAGCACTATGGCCGAGGCGCGACTTACGTGTTCGGCACGGCGAGCACGCTGCGCTGGCAGATGCGATTGCCGCCCGAGGATTTGCGGCATGAACTGTTCTGGCGCCAGTTCCTGCACGCGCTGGCCGATCCAGCGCCGACGCGAACGGCACTCACGGCGGATCGCACGGTCTACAACGACGAGCACAGCGTCCTGCTGGAAGCGGAAGTCCGCAACGAGCGATTCGAACCGGTGAACGACGCCGAAGTCGAATTGCTGATTGCGCCCGAGCAGGACGCTGCCTATACAAGAACGATGCGCGCGTCGGGCGAAGGGGATGGGCGTTACGTGGCGGCCGTCGATGCGGCGGCCACCGGGCTGTACCGGATGGACATGAGTGCACGGGTTCAGGGCGTTGAAGTGGGTTCCGCAACGACTCATGTGCGGCGTGCCGACGGCGTGCTCGAACATTTCGCCACGCGCCAGAATCGTCCGCTGCTGGAACGGCTGTCGGCCATGACGGGCGGTCGTTACTGGACACTCGATCAACTCGCTGGACTGACCGCGGCCATTCCGTACTCCAAGGCGGGCATCGTCCAACGGCAGATGCTCGATCTGTGGAACCTGCCCATCGTGTTCATCGTGCTGCTGCTGTTGAAACTGTCGGAGTGGCTGCTGCGACTGAAGTGGGGCCGGTTGTGAACGCCTGGCGCGTTCTCGTCGGCACCGTTGTGTTCGCAACAGCCGCTACGTGCCAGGCAGAAACCTACGCGTTGATCGTGAGCGGGCTCGGCGGCGAGACGCAGTACGAACAAAGATTCCAGTCCCAGGCGGATTCGATCTCCGCGGCGGCTGCGAAGCTCACCGGCGCGCAGTCGCGAGTCACTACACTCAAGTCCGCCGCTGCCACTCGCGAGTCGATTCGGCAGGCGCTGAAGACGCTGGCCGGTAAGGTAAAGCGCGACGACCGGGTCATGATCGTGCTCGTCGGGCACGGCAGCTTCGACGGCGAGGAATATCGCTTCAACGTGCCGGGGCCGGATCTCAATGCCACCGATCTCGGGCAATGGCTGGACCAGATCGAAGCCGGCGAGCAGCTCATCGTAAACGGCACCAGCGCCAGCGGCGCAGTCGTCGATCGCTGGCGTCGCGAAGGCCGCATCGTCATCAGCGCCACCAAGAGCGGCGGCGAGCGAACCGCCACCCGCTTTCCGCAGTTCTGGCTCGAAGCAATCACCAGCAGCGCTGCAGATATAAACAAGGATGACATCGTCACCGCGGCGGAAGCATTCGACTATGCGACGCGCCGGGTCGCTGAGTCTTTCAAGGCGGACGTATCGCTGGCGACCGAGCACGCAAGGCTCGAAGGCGACAGCGCTGCGAAGTTCCAGGTGGGGCGCCTGGGCGCTGCTGCGTTGTCTGGAGTCGATGCTGCTCTCGAAGCGCTGCTCCAGCAACGCATCGGCATCGAGCGCGACATCGAAGCGGTGAAGGAGCGCAAGGCGACGCTCGAGATCGATGCCTACTACGATCAGCTCGAAGCCGTGCTGGTGAGACTGGCGCTGCTGCAGAAGCAGATCGATTCGCGTGCCGCGGCCACTGCCGCGTTGCCGGGAGGCAAGTCGTGATTCGCCGGTCGCTGCTCCTGATGCTGCTCCTGGCCAGCACCGCGGCGCACTCGCAAGTCATCGACTACGATCCACGACGCCCCACCGAATTGCGCGAGTGCGACGACCATGCATATCGAGGTCGCGCAGCGCCCGCGAAAGAGTGCTACACGCGCATCCTGACCAATTCGTCGGCCATCGCAACCAGAGCCGAAGCGGCCTGGGCCCTCGGTGACATTCAACGCGCCAACGCACTGTTTCGAGAAGCGGCGCAGGACACAGCTAACTCGACACAGCCGCGCGTTCGCTGGGGCCGCTTGTTTCTGCAGGCACATCGACCCGCCGATGCCGTCGCGCTGTTCAAAGAAGTGCTGCAAGGTTCGCCAAAAGACGTTCACGCCCGGCTCGGCCTGGCGCGCGTGTACGCGGAACAGTTCGAAGGCGAAGCCCGCCGGCTCGTCGATGAGTTGATCGCAGAAAACTCCGCACTCACGGAGGCGCATCTGCTGGCGGCGCGGATGGCGCTGGAAGAAGGTCGCTACGAGGACGTCGATGCCTCTCTCGATCGCGCCTTGCGCGGCGTCGAGAAACAGAAACTGCCGCCGCTCGACGTCTATGCGATGCGCGCGGTGCTGGAGCTGTCACGAAAAGGCGAAGCACGCAGCGACTGGCTCGACAAAGCGCTGGTCTTCAATCCTCACTACGGCGCCGTCTACCAGGACCTCGCGCATTTCGAAGTGATGCGTCGACGTTACAAGGAAGCGACCGTGCTGCTGCGACGTGCGGTCGAAGTGCAACCGGACTTGTGGGAAGCGCAAGCCGAACTCGGCGCCAACCTGCTGCGCACCGGCGACATCATCGGCGCACGCCAGCACCTGACCTTGGCGTATTCGGGCGATGCCTTCAGCGCCACCACCGTCAACACGCTACGGCTACTCGATCGCGTCGACGAATTCGACCTGCGCTCGGTGCCGCTCACGATTCCCTCGCTGCAAGGAACGGGAACCGTGGACGTCGAATTGCGAATGCGCCTGGCGCGCAGCGAAGCCGAAGCGTTACGGCCCTACGTACAGCAACTCGCGAGCGACAGCATCGCCTCGCTGTCGAAACGCTACGGTTTCGAGCCTCGCGAACCGGTGACGCTCGAACTCTATCCGGATCACGATGACTTCGCGGTGCGTGTCGCGGCATTGCCGGGCATCGGCCTGCTGGGAGTGACGTTCGGTTACCTGGTGGCCATGGACAGTCCGTCGGGCCGGCCGGTGGGCGAGTTTCATTGGGGCTCGACCCTGTGGCACGAGATGGCGCACGTGTTTACTTTGGAACTGACCCAGCATCGCGTGCCGCGCTGGCTGAGCGAAGGCATTTCCGTGTTCGAGGAATGGCAGACCGGGCCGACACCCGGCGTGAATGTAACGCCGGATGCGCTGGTGGCGATGCGCGATGACAAACTGCTGCCGGTAAGCGAACTCGACTCGGGATTCATTCGGCCGCAGTACCCCAGGCAGGTGCAGGTCTCGTACATGCAGGCCGGCCTGCTCTGCCTGTTCATCGAACAGCGCTGGGGATTCGACAAACTTGTGACACTGTTGCGCCAGTTCACTCGCGATACGTCGACCAAGGCAGCCATCGAAGCGACGTTCAAGATGCCGGCTGCCGATTTCGATAAAGCATTCGACGCTTTTCTACGCAAGCGTTATGCGACGTTGCTGGCCGGCAGCGAGGAATGGCAGAAACGCCATGAAGAGGCCGGCAACGCTTTCAAGAACCGACAGTGGAACGAAGCGATCCTCGCCGCCCGCCGCGCCATCGAAATCTATCCCGAGCACATCGGCGACGACAGCGCCTACTTGGTCCTCGCCCGCGCGCTCGATAAGAGCGGGCAACGTTACGAAGCAATCGACGTCCTGCGCAATTACCGCAGGGTCGGCGGCTGGGCTCCAGCAGCGCTGCGCGATCTCGCGAACTGGCTCGATGCCACCGGTAACAAAGACGAGGCTACCGAAGTGTTCGTGGCTCTCAACTATGTCGATCCGCTGAACGTAGACCAGCACCGGTTGCTCGGCGAACGCCTGTTGACCGCCAATCGTGCCGAACCTGCGTTGCGCGAGTATCGCGTGCTGATGGCGTTGAGTCCGCAGGACCCGGCGCCCGCCGGCCTGGGAATTGCACGTTCGTTACGGCAACTGGGCGACAAAGCCGGCAGCCGGCGTTACTTACTCGACGCGCTCGCCAGCGCGCCTCACTACAAGCCAGCGCAGGAACTGTTGCTGCAGACGATCGAGGAGCGGAAGACCAATGAGTGATGCGAGTGCTGCCCTTGCGACAACCGATACCCGCGCGCTGGTGGAGAAGTTTCACGACCGGTTGAACGCCATCCAGGCGCAGGTGCGCCGGATCATCGTCGGGCAGGACGAAGTCGTCGATCACCTGCTGCTCACGCTGCTGGTGGGCGGTCACTGCCTGATCACCGGCCTGCCCGGGACGGCAAAGACTCTGCTGGTGCGAACACTGGCAACCACGCTCGGACTCACCTTCAAGCGCATCCAGTTCACGCCGGACCTGATGCCCACCGATGTCACCGGTACGGATGTCATCGAAGAAGACATCACCACCGGTCATCGACGCTGGAGTTTCGTGCCCGGTCCGATCTTCGCGAACGTGTTGCTGGCCGATGAAATCAATCGCACGCCGCCCAAGACGCAGGCCGCGTTGCTGGAAGCGATGCAGGAGCATTCGGTCACGGTGCGAGGAACGACGCACAAGCTGGCGCCGCCGTTCTTTGTGCTGGCGACACAGAATCCCATCGAGCTCGAAGGCACGTATCCGCTGCCGGAAGCGCAGCTCGACCGGTTCCTGTTCAACGTGCTGCTGGATTACCTGAGCGCCGAGCACGAACACCAGGTGGTGGATCGCAATACCACTCGCGTCGACATGCCGGAAATCCAGGCGTGCACGAATGCGGAAGAGATCGTCGCGTTTCAATGGCTGGTGCGGCAGGTGCCGGTGTCGGAGCAGGTCAGCCGTCATGCGGTGGATCTCGTGCGTGCGACGCGGCCGGGAGATCCTGCTGCGCCGGAGGCGGTGCGACGTTACGTTCGATATGGCGCGAGTGTGCGAGCGACGCAGTTTCTGTGTCTCGCGGCGAAAGCGCGTGCATTGATGCAGAGGCGCTATCACGTGACTGTCGAAGACTTGCACGTGCTGGCGCCGGCGGTGTTGCGTCATCGAGTGCTGACGAATTACCAGGCGGAGTCGGATGGGAAGACGGTGGACGATATTCTTCGCGAGGTCATCCCGAGGTGAGTGACTCATGACCCTCCGGCTCCTTCCACCTGCGACGCTCGCGGCTCTCGCAAGCCTGGAACTCATCGCGCGCACCGCCGTGGAAGGTGTCCTCACCGGCATGCACCGCTCGCCGCATTTCGGCTTCAGCCAGGAATTCAAGGAATACCGCGCCTACGCCGAAGGCGACGACCCACGACACATCGACTGGAACGTGTACGCACGCACCGATCGCACCTACATCAAACGCTTCGAAGGCGAAACCAACACGCGGCTGATGCTGCTCCTGGACGCCAGCGCCTCGATGGGCTACGGCTCGCACTCAGTGAGCAAGCTGCAATACGCAAAATTCCTCGCCGCCGCCTTTGCCTATCTCGCCTCGCGCCAGCAAGACCCCGTCGGCCTGATCGTGTTCGACGAGAAAATCCGCGAGCATCGCCCCGCCACCAGTCGCTCCGGGGGATTGCACAGCCTGATCCACGCCATCGATAACGTGCAGCCGGGAGGGGGAACCGACCTCGCCGCCAGTTTCCGCGGCGTTCGCGAACATCTGCGCAAGCGCGGACTGGTGGTGGTGATCTCGGATCTCTATTGCGATCCCGAACTCATGACGCGCGCCGTGCAGCCGCTCGCGTATCACGGTCACGACGTCATGATTTTCCAGGTACTCGATCCAGCTGAAATCAAACCGCAGTGGACCGAGTCGCTGGTGCTCGAAGACGTGGAGACGCAGCAGGCGTTCAACGTCTCGCCCGATGACATCGCCAAGCATTATCAACCGCGATTGGCAGCGCACCTCGAATCGCTGCGCATCGCTGCGGCGAAGGTCGGCGCACAGCAGATGCTGGTCAGCACGGATGAACCGCTCGACCAGGCACTGCGACGTTACATCCTGTTCCGGCAGAGGCGCGCCTGATCCATGTTCCTCGCACCCGCCATGCTTGCAGGATTGCTCGCCATCGCGGTGCCGATCTGGTTGCATCGTCTCGCGAAAGCGAATCCAACGCGCCACCCATTCGCCTCGCTGATGTTCCTGCAAGCGAGCGAAACACAGCGGACGGCGAGGCGCACTTTGCGTTACTGGTTGTTGCTCGCGTTGCGTGTCGCTTTCCTGGTGCTGCTGGTGCTGGCGTTCGCCGGTCCGCTACTGTCGCCGGATGCAGCGTCGATCGCACCGGATGCCAGGCTGCACGCCATCGTCGTCGACCGCTCGCTGTCCATGAACTATGGCGATCGATGGCGGCGTGTGCAGGGCACAGTCGATACTGTCGTCGCGGAAGCCCGGCCGGGAGACCAACTCACGCTGGTAGCCGCTTCCGGCCGCAGATTCGAGGTACTGCACGATCGTTTGCCGTTACGCGATGCCGGCGTGTTGCGTGCGACATTGCAGAAACTGGAGCCCAGCGAGGAACGCCTCGACTACGGCCTGCTCATGACGACGGCATCGAGTTGGCTGACCACGCCGCGCCTGCCCACGCGATTGCACTTGGTGACCGACATGCAGCAGTCCGCCAGTCCCTTGCGCTTCGCCGACCTGCAACCGCCAGCGGCGACGCAAATCCACTTTCACGATGTCGGTGACGTCAGCCCCGCGAATACATTCATTGCCGCCATGAATTTTACCGGCGACGCCAGCGCCGCTGTAAAGATCGGCGCAACTGCGCAGCCGACGTTGCAACAGTCGGTGGTGCTGAATGTCGATGGCAAAGAGGTGGCTCGCAAGCCCGTCGAGTTTCCACCGAGAGCAGGGCATGCGCCGCTGCAAGGCGAGGGCGTATCGGCAACGCCTGACAACGCCACACGCGAAGTCGAGGTCCAGTTCACCGGCCTTGCGCTGGCGGACGGTGCGCATCGAGTGATCGCATCGCTCGCTCCGGGCGATGGCTTTGCCGCGGACGACCGGTTGTTTACATTGCTGGAGCAGAGCCGGCCACGCGTGCTGCTGGTGTCGCGAGGATCGAACAGCGACGAGGCAGCCTACTTTACGGCCGCGATCGGCTCGCTGACGTCGCCGCGATTGTCGATAGAGCAACAACCGGCCGAAGCACTGACGGGGCGACGACTGAACGGCGCAGCGTTGGTCGTCGAAGCCGACGTGAGCACGCTGACCAGCGAGGCCCTGCTGGCGCTGGATGAATATGTCGCGGGTGGCGGCAGTGTGTTGATGACTCTCGCTTCGGGATCGGCGGCGCGACAGACGCGTCTGCTTGCTGGTTTGCGCATCGGTGAGGTCGTGACCGCGGCCACGCGGATCACGCAGGTCCAGGCCAGTCATCCGGTGTTGCGCGATTCCGGCGACTGGCACCGCATACGTTTCTTCCGGCATTTGCGTGTGATGGCCGCAGCCGACGACAAGGTGCTGGTGGCGCTGGAAGACGGTTCGCCGCTGCTGATCGAACGGCAGATCGGTGCCGGGCGTGTGTTGTTGCTCGCCGCGCCGTTGGACCGCACCTGGAATGACTTAGCTATTCATCCGTTGTTTATCCGCTTCATTGCCGATGCCGCGCGCTACCTGATCGGCCAGAACGCGGCCCGCTCGGAAGCCCTGGTCGGCGCGCCGGTGCTGACTGGATTGACCGCCGACGCCGGCGGGCAGATATTCGATCCATCGGGCAAACGGGTGCTGGCGCTCGCAGCGGCGACGCCCGCCGACCGGTTCGTACCCACGCAGGCGGGGTTCTACGAAGTGCGCAGCAACGCAGGCCAGAGATGGATTGCGGTCAATGTCGATCGTCGCGAATCGCTGCTCGATCGCATGCCGATGGCAGTGCTGCAACGCTGGCTGGCGTTGCGCCCCCAAGCGTCAGCGGTTGCCTCCGAGGTCACGCCGGGATTGCCGCTACAACGATCGCTCGGTTACCCGTTGCTGCTCTTGGCAGCTCTGCTGTGCCTCGCGGAGTTGCTGGTGGCGAATCATTACCTGGGCGTGCGGCGCGATGCGAGGGTGACGTCATGAAGCGCGATGCCGGGGCCGGTGAACGTCTCGATTCTTACCTGCATCAGCTGCGACAGCGTCTCGGTCTGCTCATCTATACGCGCGCGGCTGCAGTGTCATTCATGGTGGTGTTGCTCGTCACCTGCAGCGCTGTAAGCCTGCTGGCGCGAACCGGTTTTCCTTCTTATCTAACTATCGGCGCGCGCGTCATGCTCGGATTCGCGCTTGCGACGAGTGCAGTGCTGCTGATCTGGCTGCCGTTGCGGAAACTCCGGGCCGGCAATGGTGCGGCGGAAATCGAGCGTCGACTGCCGGCACAGCAAGGGCGCATCCAGACATGGCTGGACATTCGTCGTCGTGAAGCACTTGGGGAACACACGCCGTTTGCAGAGTTGCTTGCCGAAGACGCCGTCAAGCTGGCGGAAGGCAGCGCGGTCGATTCGATCGTGCCCGGGAAATTCCTGTGGGGTGGCGCGGCTATCGCCGCTGTCGCATTGTTCGCGTTGCTGGCGATGTTGATCGGTGGGCCGCGGGAATGGGGCTACGGCAGCCGGCATCTTTTATTGGGAGCCGCCATTCCACGCGATGCTGTTCCTGAACGCCTCATCGATGTGAAGCCGGGCAACGCCACCGTGCGCCGTAACAGCGATCTCGCGATCGTCGCCAGGATGCAGGGCTTCACTCCGGACAACGCGGCTGTGTTCGTGCGCTTCGATGACGAGCAGCGTTGGCAGCAGGCGCCGATGCTGGCGCAAGCGGATCGCGATGGTCGCGAAGCTTGGGCTTTCAAGTTGTACGCGCTGCGTGGGCCGTTGCATTACTACGTGACCGCCGGCAACACGCGCAGCGCCGAACACAAGATCGGCGTCGCGGATCTACCCAAGATCGAAAAAGTGCGGCTGACGTATTCGTATCCGCAATGGACCGGGCTTCCCAGCTCGACAGATGAAGAACAGCGCGACATTCGCGCCGTCGCCACGACGCAAGTAAAAGTCGAGGTGTTCGCCGACCGTGCGCTCGATGCGCCGGCACTCGTCGTAGATGGCAAGGCTGCACTCATCAGCGCCGCAGGCAATACAGGCACCGGCAATGTCACGGTGGACAAACCCGGCACTTACTTCATCGGCGCGAAAGTGCTCGATGAATTCGTGGCGCTCACCGAGGACTACGCCATCGAAGTGATTGCCGACGAGAAACCCAGCATCGAAATCGTCAAGCCCGGTCGCGACTGGCGCGCCACCAACATCGAGGAAGTGCCGGTGCAGGTCCGCGCCGCAGACGATTTCCGCCTGCAGGATGTAGAACTCAGATACGCGGTGAACGGCGGCAAGTGGCATGCCGTCAATCTGGACGCCGGCAGCCGTGAGACTCGCAGCGAATCGATGCTGCGACTGGAGGA
Organism: Steroidobacteraceae bacterium; assembly: GCA_040509875.1. Lineage (GTDB taxonomy): Bacteria > Pseudomonadota > Gammaproteobacteria > Steroidobacterales > Steroidobacteraceae > Steroidobacter. The sequence goes on from JBEVKB010000039.1 coordinate 18,727, forward strand.
TCTCGGCACGGCACAGCATGCCATCGATGCAAAGCTGCCTTCGCAGCTCGCTCCCGGCGATCTCGTTTCCTATTACGCAGTGGCGAAGGATCGCAGCAAGCAGGTGCAGACCGACCTGTTCATGGTCCAGGTGCAGCCGTTCGAACGACGCTTCACGCAAAACCAGGCAAACGGCGGCGGTGGTGGCGAGGCGGGTGAGGAGCAGGGCGCGATCTCCGAACGTCAGAAAGAGATCTTGCTTGCGACCTGGAACCTGCAGCGATCCGAAAGCAATACCGGCAGCGGTCGCAAGACTCGCCAGCAACTCGTTGAGAACGCGGACATGCTCGCGGAGTTGCAGACGACACTGGCACAGCAGGCGCGCACCGTCGCCGAACGCACGCGTGCAAGGATTTCGCTCGAGCAGGACGAGCGCGTGAAGGCATTCGTCGAGAGCATGGAAGCGGCTGCCGCCGTGATGGATCCGGCAGCGGCGCGTCTCAAGGAATTCAAACTCGCCGACGCGATTCCGGTGGAGCAGCAGGCCCTGCAACAGCTGTTGCGTGCCGAGTCGGCTTTCCGTGAAGTCCAGGTGTCGATGCAACAGGAGTCGGGCGGCAGCTCCGGCTCGGAGGCCGCGAAGAATTTCAGCGAAATGTTCGAACTGGAAATGGACCTGGAAAAGAACCAGTACGAAACCCAGTCGCAACTGTCGCAGGAGAGCCGGCAGACCGAAATAGACGAAGCACTGCGCAAGCTCAAGGAACTCGCGGAGCGCCAGGAGAAACTCGCGCAACAGGCCAAGCGCGATGCGATTCCACCGCAGGAACAGCGCTGGCGGCAGGAGCAGTTGCGTCGCGAGGCGGAAGATCTCAAGCGGCGCCTGGCCGAACTGGCGAAAGAACAGGGCGCATCGCCGCCAGGTGCGCAGCGTGGCGATCCGAAATCTACGGGCCAGTCGGGCGAGTCGTCGGATGAGCGAACCGCGAACGGCAGCAGCGGCAATCGCGGGCAGAGCGAAAGAAGGAATAGCAAGGAAGAACTGACTCGCAAGCAGCTCCAAGACACGCTGGCATCGCTCAACGATGCACTCGATAAAATGCGCGATGCCAATAACGCGGCAGCGCAGGAGAACGCCGCCAGCGAATCGGCGCAGCGGGATAAACAGGAGCAGACACAGGGCGGCGCGGCGCCCACTTCCTCTATCGGACAAGCAGCCGAGCAGGCCGGCCGCAATCTACGCCAGGCACTCAAACAAATGGAAACGCCGCAGTCGCAGGGACTCACCGAGACGGTCGAGCGACTCGCCGCTCGTGCCCAGCAACTCACCGAAGAGCAGCGCGATATCGAGAGGCAGTTGCAGGATGCCTTGAACGAAGCCATGCAGGCGAATCGGCGACGCGGCTCCATCGATCCGAAACACGCGCGTACCGTGGCTGAAGCGAAGCAGAAGTTATCGCGCGACCTCGCTCGCCTTCAAAGTGAAATGCGGGACGTGGCACACGACCATCGCGCCGAAGCACCAGCGGCTGCGAAGCGGCTCAGCGAAACGCTCGGCGACCTCGAAAACTCCAATGCCATGGCCCGCATCGATCGCAGTGCCGACGAAGTCATGTATGGACGCGCCCGCGAGGCGGCTGCACGCGAGGATTTGATCGAAGAGGCGCTCGGCACGCTGGAGAAAGGATTGCGCGAGTCGGCGACGCTCGCAGCGCAGGGACGAGATAAGCCGCGCGACCAAGCGAGTCCCGAGCAGATGCTGGCGCGAATTGCGGAGCTGCGCCGCTCGCTGCAGCAGGCGCAATCGCCGGGCGCAACTTCTCAGAAGGAGAAGCCATCGTCAAGCCAAGGTCAAAACGGTCAGTCCGCAGGTGGCCCGAATCAGAATGGCATGACCGCGTGGAATCCCGCGACAGCGAGCGGTTCGCTGCAGAATCGTGAGAACGGCGCAGGTAATTATCGCGAGGCGCAGGAACTCAGCGAGGAGATGCGCAAACTTGCCGACCGCATGGGCGGTGAACTCAGCAGCGCGGAACTCAACTCCTTGCGTCGCATGACACAGGATCTGCGTCGCCTCGCAGGCGATCCGCTCGCGACGCAAAGACAGGCTATGGCGCAGCTCATCGACCGCATCGAACTCGCGGCGCTCGCAGCCGCAGCGAAGACGAAGGATGGCGCAGCTTCGCGCACTACTGTCCAGAACACCGACAGTCCCGAATATCGAGAAGCGGTCGCTGAATATTATCGTCGTCTCGGCAGCGCTCGCAGCGGCACGGCCCAGTGATCGCGTATGCCAGGCAACTTCAGCCGCCTTTGCTTGAGTGGAATCGTAGCGCTGGCAGCGCTCGTCGCCGCAGCGGACAGTGAATTCACCGGCGATGGCGGTCGCGCCGGTATCGCTGCGAATCTGTCGCTGATCAATTTCACGCGCATCATCTATGACAGCGAAGGCGGCATGGGTGAGGCTTATTACGCCTACGATGGCCGCATGTGGGCGCGCTGGGAAACCGATTTTCCGCAAGGCGACGACAACTTCAGTCGTCGACTCACGCAGTTGACTCGCCTGCACATGAACCCGGTCGCATCCAGCCGCCGCCTGCTCGCTGCGGATCTCGGCGACTTTCCCATGCTCTACATGTCCGATCCGGGTTACATGATTCTGTCGAAAGAGGAGATCGCCGCGTTCGCCCGGTATCTCGCCAACGGCGGCGTGGTCTGGGTCGACGATTTCTGGGGCGATGCCGAGTGGCAGCAACTCGCGAACATCATGCGGCAGGTATTGCCGGGTAACGAATGGCGCGTGCTGCCGAACGATCATCCCATTTTCCACACTGTTTTCGACCTGGATGGACTGCCGCAGATTCCGGCACTGCCGTTTGCAAGCCCGGGTGGCGACACCGCTGAACCGGCGGGCGCTCACAAATATCCGGGAGGTTCGCTGTCCACGCCGCAAGTGCGTGCCTGGCTCGACGACCAGGGCCGGATCATGGTGGTGGCCACGCACAACAGCGATGTCGGCGATGGCTGGGAACGCGAGGCCTACGGCGACTGGTATTTCGAAACCTTCTCGACGCGCTCCTACATGGTGGGCGTGAACGTTATGACGTATCTAATTACGCATTGAGAGGACGGGCCTGGGCCAGCGGACTACGGCAGGACCGGAACGAGATAGATAGACTAGGTTGCGCATCCTTAATTCGGAAAAACCCACACCGTCGCTTCGAGCCCGCCATGTCCAACGTCATCAACCTGCGCAAAGCCAAGCAAAAACGCGCCGAAGGCAAGACACTCTGCAGCTCCGGCTTCCACAAATGGGAGGTCGCCACCGAGCGACGTTTCGATGTGAAATCGGGCAAGCTGGTGAGCCTGGAGCGTTGCTTGCGCTGTAAGCAGGAGCGCACGCGGCTGACCTGACTCGCCAAAGCGGGCATTTATCTGTACACTGCCCCGCACACAAGCTTTCGTCCGGTCAGCTCGTTCATCTCTCGCGGCGTTCCAGGCGTTTTTTCAACGCTCCCGTCTCGACTCTAAGTCTCCCGCCTCACTGGACCAGCGTCATTCGTGCCGCTGCAGGCTGGTAGAGGATTTTTCATACATGCCATTCAATGCTTTGGGGTTGATCCCCGAACTCACCCGTGCGCTCGCCGATCGTGGTTACACGGAGCCGACACCGGTTCAGGCGCGGGTCATTCCCGAAATTCTCGCGGGCCGCGACATTCTCGCCGGCTCCCAGACTGGAACCGGCAAGACCGCCGGTTTCACGCTTCCGTTATTGCAGCTTCTGCAAGCCGCTCCGCCGATGTCGCATGCACCGCGCGCAATGGTTCTCGTGCCCACACGTGAACTGGCGACGCAGGTTGCTGAAAGCATCAAGAGTTACGGCCAGTTCCTGCGCCTGCGCACGCAAGTCATCTTCGGCGGCGTCAGCATCAATCCGCAGAAAGATGCTCTGCGTCGTGGCACGGACATCCTGGTTGCGACACCCGGTCGCTTGCTCGATCATGCGCAGCAGCGCACGGTCGACCTGAGCAAGATCGAAATCCTGGTGCTCGATGAAGCCGACCGCATGCTCGACATGGGCTTCATCAACGACATCCGCCGCGTCATCCGCCTGTTGCCGCAGAAGCGCCAGAATCTCATGTTCTCGGCGACTTACTCCGACGACATTCGCCAGCTCGCCACCGGCCTGCTGCGCCAGCCTGTGGAAATCGAAGTGGCCCGCCGCAATGCTGCGGTGGAAAGCATCGAACAGCAGGTCTACATGATCGGCAAAGATCAGAAGCGCGCGCTGCTGTCGCACCTGATCCTCGATGGCGATTGGAACCAGGTCCTGATTTTCGCGCGCACCAAGCATGGTGCGAATCGCTTGACCAAGCAGCTCGAACAGGACGGCATCAAGGCTGCCGCGATCCATGGCAACAAGAGCCAGAACGCACGCACGCAGGCGCTCACCGATTTCAAGAACTTCGACATTCGTGCACTGGTGGCGACGGAAGTCGCGGCTCGCGGTCTCGACATCAAGGAGCTGCCGCATGTCGTGAACTACGAACTGCCGAACGTTCCCGAAGATTACGTGCATCGCATCGGCCGTACTGGTCGCGCCGGCGCCACCGGTATCGCGTTGTCGCTGGTGTCACCGGATGAGAATGGGTTGCTCAAGGATGTCGAAAGACTGCTTCGCAAGCCGATCCCGCGCATGACGGTCCCTGCATTTCCTGCAGCTCCGCCGCCGCGTCCGGATCAGGAAGAGCGCTACCGCGATCCACGCAGCCAGCCCCGACGTGGGCAAGGTGGTGGCGGTGGCCGCAATCAATCGCGATCGTCTGCGCCGAATGGCAACGTCGCACCACGACCTGCACAGGGACAGGCGCATCACCAGCGTCCGTCGCGGTCAGCGCCGAATCGTCAGCAGCGTCGACCTAGCTGACGCTGGCGCTTCGCGGTTTCCCGGCGAAGCCGGTAAACCGCGACGCCACGCGTAATCGCACCCGCAAGGCTGGCGTCGCGTACGTCGCTCTCACCGTGCTACCGTGCATGCTCCGACCCAAGGAGCACTGCATTGAACCCAACTTTCCGCCTCGCGTTGACATGTCTCAGCCTGCTGGTCGCCGCTCACCCGGCAGCGGCGGAAGAATCAGCCCTGCGTGGAGTCTTTGTCAGCGAAGCGCCCGCCGACGCAAAGATCGACCAGGCCATTGAAACAGCCGTGGCGAAGATGAATTTCATCAAGCGGCCCATCGCGCGTGGCCGGTTGAAGAAAACCAATCCTGCTTATGCCCGCGTGGAACTCGCCGGCACGGCCGACGAGTTCAGCGTGAAGTTCGACGATCGCAAATCGGTGCAGATCCCGCTGACCGGCAAGCCGGTGATGTGGGCGCGCGACGACGGTGAAAAATTCGAAGTGATGGCGCGCCACGAAGGCTCACAGATCGTGCAGACATTCAAATCGCCCGACGGACAGCGCATCAACCGCTTCAGTCTGGGTGCGGATGGCAAGCTCACCATGGATGTCACCGTCAGCAGCGAACAGTTGCCGGCACCGGTTCACTACGACATGACATTCGTGCGCAGCACGCACTGAGCGATCTGTTCGCTCACCTCGCGATGCTGAAGCTCCCCACCGCCATGTCCTGATTCGACGGCGGCAGATCGCCCCGCGCTTCCGCTGCTGCCTGCGCACGCATCATCTTCAACTGGATCTCCTGCATTTCCAGTTGCGATGCCTGCTGGCGCTCGAATTGCTCCATCTGCCGCGACGACAGGTGAGGTGAGACGGCGGCGCGCATCTGTTGCTGTTGCAACTTCGTGCGCTCCACCTGCTGTTCATAGAACGAGGTGCGGTCAACCGGACGAGACGGCTTGCTGGATTGACCGACAACCTGCATCGACGACGAAGTGACGGTGGCCAATCCCGGTGCTGCAACCACCCGGGGCGACCACTGCATGTCGCGCATGGCCTTCTGCTGTTCGGCGGCAATGACGGCGACCAGTTTTTCACTCTGCTCGCGTTCCAAGGGTACGCCGGCGCTCTCGAGCGTCGAGCGCAGTTCTCTGAGCTGCATGCGTGCCGGCATGCTGTTGTTGTAGTTCTTCCATTGCTGGGCGCCGGCATCGCCCAGCAACGTGACGATCTCGGCGTCTTTGACACTCTGCAGTTGCTGCTGCTTTTCGCTCCAAGCGCGTATCGCGGCCTCATCCGGCGGCGACTCGCGATTCAGGAACGGCGGACGGGCATCGGTCATGCCGCGTATCTGGTGTTCCGCCAGCAGGTCGAACAGTTCGTCGGCCTGCTTGCTGTCGATCTGCAGCGCTTCCTGAAGGTCCGGGTACATGCGCGGCATCATCAGTTTCTGCTGGCGCTTCATCGCGTCGCGGTACTCGGGATCGGCGAGCATTTTCTGCGATTGCTCCCAACCGCCAGCGAAGCCCAGCGGCAGCACCGGTCCAGCAGAAGAAAGCGCACTCACCATGCCGCCAACCGGCGTCGCAAGCGCCCCCCGCACTGGTGCAGGTTTGGCGATCGGTGGCGGTGATGGGGATGTTGGCGCCGCACTCGGCGGCGTAAACGGATTGACCGGAATCTCCGGCGTGGCCTGCACTACTACCGGCGTCGGCGCTTGTGCGGCCTTCTCGAGTTCGGCCACGCGAACCTGCAATGAAGCAGACTCGGCGCGCGTATCGCGCAGATCGTTGTATAGATAGGCGGAAGCCGAGCCGAATGCCAGGGTGGCTGTGCCCAGAATGACGATTACCTTGCTCATGCCTGCGATCCTCTCCTTAGAAACGCGCCGCCCGAGTTGCCAATCGACATGCCCGCTCACGCGACGGGCCGGCCTATTCTATTCCCGCTTGGCGATCTCCCGGCGGAATTCGCGAAGTTTCAGTTTCACCGCCGCAGCATTGCCGTTGCCCATGCGCAGCAGCACTTTTTGCCCCGCCGAACGTTCTTCCAGCGACGCGTCGGCAAACTGGTAGAACACGCTGGGCTGCGTGAGTCTCACTTCGGCCGGCAGCTCCGGCGTCTCCAGCAGGTGGTCGATCACTTCGATCAGGCGATTGTTGAAATAGCCGTCGGGATAGCCGAGCCCGACATAGGCTTCCTGGAACAACGGGTAGTAGCGTTTGTAGATTGCGGCGAGCTGCGCCGGATCGGAACTCTTCACCAGCTTGACCAGCGCTGCATAGCGCGCGGCGTTGTCTTCACTCAAAACGGGATCGTCGCCGCTGCCTACGATGAACGTGCCAGGCGTGGGCTTGAGCGGCCACTGCTCCACCGAAGTCTTCTTGCGCGGCAGGTTGTCGACCGTCACCACGATGTGGCGAACGATCTGCTTGGGCACGAGGTAGCTGTCCAGCGAGCGGCCGAAAACCTCGCCGAGCGAATCCTGCAACTCCGCATCGCTCTCGTTGAGTGAAGGCAGCGGTGTCGTCGATTGCGACGGCTCGATGGGATGGTTCGCAGGCGTCGGCGCGGCGGCGACAGGAGCAGGCTCGGTGACCACAGGCTTCACCTGCGCTTCTTCCTGCTTCAAGCGGCCGTAGTACAGCGCGACACCCAGTCCCACCGCGACCGCGGCCGGCAAGACCCACCAGATCCACTGCTTCGAGTCTCCACGCATCAGGTCACCCTCGCTATTCTCGCAGGTGGGCAACGCAATCGGCGTCTCGGATGAGACGCCGATGAGCGTTGCGGCGTTACTTCTTAGGCTTCTCGAACTTGAGCACGAAATTATCGGCTTCGCCGATGGCCACATACTTGGCGCGGTCCACGTCGCCTTGGGCAAGCGTCGGCGGCAGTGTCCACACGCCCTTGGGATAATCCTTGGTGTCTTTCGGGTTGGCAAGAATTTCCGACTTGCCCAGATACTTGAAGCCGGCCTTCTCCGCGAGTTGAATGGTGTAGTCCTCGCGAACATAGCCGCTCGCGGCCTTAGGATCCTGCGGCACCGAGGCGCTGCCACGATGCTCCTCCACGCCCAGCACGCCACCGGGTTTGAGGGCCGTGAAGAAGCTGCTGAACACCTGGTCGACGCTGCCGTTGCCCATCCAGTTGTGCACGTTGCGGAAGGTCAGCACCAGGTCGGCAGTGCCGGCCGGGGCGACTTCGGTCATCGACGTGATCTTCACCTTGCCATACACCTCGGGCTTGCCATCCAGTTTCTTCTGGAAAGTCTCGGCGGCTTTCGGCGACATGGCCGTGTAATAAGTGCCCTTCTCCTGCAGGTACGGCGCGAGGATTTCGGTCCAGTAGCCGCCGCCGGGCGCGATTTCCACCACCGTCAGGGTGGGCTTGATGCCGAAGAATTCGAGTTCCTCCTGCGGTTTGCGGGCCTTGTCGCGCTCCACGAAATCGGGCGAACGATGCGGGGCGGCGATGGCCTTGGCCAGCGCTGCATCTTTTGCAACGGCCAGCGAGAATGGCGCAGCCAGGATGGCGGCGGTCGCGAGCAGACAGGTTATTTTCATGGGATCTCCCGGGTGTTGAACTGGGTCGATGCTGGGGTCGATGCTGGAATTCGAGCCGCCGGACTGTAACAGAGCCATCGCCCTCCCGGCGCACGGCTCGCCTCGACTACCGACCGTGACGGCGCAAGCAGGTTCCCCCATTGCTCGCGCGCTGCGCGACACGATTCGTCTACTATGAGTGCGGTCTTGGTGGGGGGAGCGCGCGAGGAGATGAGAAGACGCTGGCAATGCCGATCCGCGTTGGCGGCAGTGGTTGCAATGGCCGCGATCGCGCCAATCGGTGGTGCCGATGCGCAGGGCGCCGGCATCGCATTGAAGGAATGCCGGCTGGAGAGTCCGACTGCAGGCGGCAGCGTTGCGGCCCGCTGCGGCTGGCTGGAAGTTGCGGAAAACCGCGAGAACGCAGCGGGTCCAAAAAATCGTCTCCATGTAGCCGTGGTGCCTGCACTGCGCCTGGAGCCTTCGCCCGATCCACTCTTCATCCTCACTGGCGGACCGGGCCAGGCGGCGAGCGATTACTACACGGCCATGGGTGCGGTGTTCGGTCGCATCCGGCGCGATCGCGACATCGTGCTGGTGGACCAGCGGGGCACGGGACGATCCAATCGCCTCGACTGCGCCTTCGACGACGAAACCGATTTCGTTGCAGCGGATGCTGAGCAGCTTCGTCAACAGGCCCGCGCTTGTATCGCTGCCTTGCCCGGCGATCCGCGTTACTACACTACGAGCGTCGCGGTTCGGGATCTCGATGACGTGCGTGCGGCGCTCGGTTATCGCAGCGTGAATCTATACGCGATTTCATATGGCACTCGCGTGGCCCAGCACTATCTGCGTCGTTATCCGGACCGCGTGCGTACGGCAATTCTCGACGGTGTCGTGCCTGTCGATCTCGCGCTGGGCCCTGATATCCCATTGCAGGCGCAGCGGGCGCTCGATGCGTTGTTCGATCGCTGTGCTGCCGATGCTGCCTGTCGCGAACGGTTTCCCGCGCTGCGCGACGAGTTCCGTTCGTTGCGGGAGCGACTGCAGGCAACGCCTGTGAAAATGCAGGTTCCCGATCCGCTCACCGCGACCATGACGGACGCCACCTTCGGGATTCCGGAACTGAGCGCTGCCGTGCGACTGCTCAGCTACAGCGATGAAACCGCAGCGGTGCTGCCGCTGCTGATTCACCAGGCCGAGGCCGACCGACAGCCGCAGGGAATGCTGGCGCAGTACCTGATGATCCGTCACAGCATGGAAACGCAGATCGCCAACGGCATGCATTTCGCCGTCACTTGCAGCGAAGACTCGCAGCGCTGGGCCGAACAGGAGGCCGATCCCAAGGCAGTTCAGGATGCCTATCTCGGTGGTGCGTTGATGGCCGGCATGAGCGCGATCTGTTCGGTGTGGCCGCGCGGACCGGTGGATGAGGATTTCAACGCGCCGCTGCACAG
>JBEVKB010000040.1:0-58896 GCA_040509875.1 Steroidobacteraceae bacterium
CGTTCAGCAGAATCTTTTCCCACATCTCGCGATCGACATAGGCCGGTTGCGGCAGGTCGAAGGCGTTGACGTGCAGCGCGAGTTCCGCCTTCTCGATGGTCGAGCGAAAGCTGGACGCGATCTCGGCGCAGAACTCGGACAGGTTGGTTGGCTCGAACGACGCGTTGATGCGGCCCGCTTCGATGCGTGAAAAATCCAGCAGGCTGTTGACCATTCGCAGCAAGCGCATGCCGTTGCGATGGGCCAGCTGCGCCTGCGCTCGCACTTCCGCGGCGGAGCGCGGTTCTGGATGCAGCAGTTCTTCCAGCGGACCCAACATCAGCGTCAACGGCGTCCGGAATTCATGACTGACATTGGAGAAGAATGTGGTCTTGGCGCGATCGATGGCGGCCAGTGCTTCGGCGCGTTTGCGTTCTTCTTCGAAGCCTCGTGCGCTCGCCAGCGCTCCGGCGATCTGGTTTACCAGCAAGCCGACGAAATCGCGGAAAGCCGCATCGAGGCGCCGGTACGGATTGATCGGTGCAACGAAGAAACCGGCAATGCGGTTGGAGCCCTGCTGGGAGATTGGAACGATCAGAGCTTCCCGTGGGGGCAACTGCCATGCGCCGCTTGGCAGGGTAGCGAATCGTTGCGCAAGATCGTCGAGAACGACGGGGTGGCCTGTCTGCAGTACCGCCTGGGAAGACCAGATGTCGTCGCCCGATTCGATGGTCCAGGGTGCGGCGGGATGGCCGGCCTGGATGCCCGAACTCGCCACTAACCTGGCGCGCTCGCCGTCTTCATCGACGATGTAGATGAGCGTAAAGGGCAGGTCGTGCAGATTGTCGTTCAACTGCGCGCCGATGGAACGAAACAACTGCGCCTGCTCGGTTGACTCCGCCGCAGTCGATGCCAATTGCCGCAATGTCGTCAGGCGGCGTGCGCTGATGATGCGATCGGTTTCTTCCACCACCACGCACAGCAGGCCGGCGATGGCGCCGTCATCGTCGAAAAGTGGACTGTACGAGAACGTGTGATAGGTTTCTTCGGGAAAGCCGCTGCGCTCCAGGAACAGCAGCATGCCTTCGTTGTAGGTCGCCTCGCCGGTGGCGATGACGTGTTCGATGAGCGGGCCGATGTCGCTCCAGATCTCCCGCCATACGGAAGATGCAGGCTGGCCGACGGCCCACGGATGTTTGACGCCCAGCGTCGGCTGGTAGGCATCGTTATAGAAGAAGGCGAGATCCTTTCCCCATCCCATCCACATCTGGTAACGGGAGGTGAGCAGGATACGAACCATCGAGCGCAGCGCCTGTGGCCAGCCTTGCGGCGAACCCACGCTGGAACCGGACCAGTCGTGGCTGCGCATGTACGTCGCCAGCGCCCCACTACCGATAAAGAGACCAGAATTGTCGTTCGTTTGCGCGCTGGTCTCGCTACGATCCAAGATCACACCCCAATATCATCTTGAGCGGCTTCTTCGCCAACAGGTCCGACGCTTTTCGAGGGAATCAGGGTTCCCGGTTCGTTAAGTGGACGTAGGGGAAATACGATAGCACGAGCGGTTTACCGACGGCTTGCCGAGTGCCGGAAGAGGTGGAGCTCGATCTCTCTACCTCTCCCGGTTGCGGGAGAGGGGGCGCGTCTTCGCGCCGGTGAGGGCCGGTCTTACAAAGGGCGAGCCAGCGGCACCGACGCTGGGCTCGCGCTCAACTTTGCCAACTGCTGAGCTGCTTCATGCGAGGTGGTGCGCAGCAGGGATGAATCGACGATTGCCGCCTGCTCGGCAACCGCATCGGCGTCGCCGAAGACACCCGATGCCGTGGTGCCGAGCATGACCAGCAGCCCCGCGGCGACAGCAATTCGTTTTTGCATGTTGGCAGTCCCGTCAGGTCAGGCAGCGACGATCAATGGACGCTTCGTGTGCGAAAGGCCATCCGCCAGTGTCACCAGTGGGCGCTTGGTGTGCGACAGGCCGTCCGCCAATGTGAAGAGGGGGCGCTTGGTGTGAGACAAGCCATCGGCCAGGGCGACATTCGCCAGCAATAGGCCCGCAGAAACCAGCGATCCCGTAATGAATTGACGCATCATCATTCTTCTCCTTGATTTATCCAGCCGATTTATCGAGTTGCCGGGCTTGCAGCCGCGCCGGCGGTTCACGCCGAAACGTTACATAAGCAGATCAGCGTTACATAACGAAATTTACCTGTGACTCAAGTCACAGGCAATCGCTTATGTCGTCTCGGCGACGGGAATCAGGGCGGGACTGGGACGTAGTTCGGGGAAAGCCCTCGGGTGGGGGTGATTGACTCCGCGGCGGGGCCGGGAGCAGTGCTGCTTTTGGCCCGATCCGGTCCGATGGAGGATCAGTGCTACAGAAATGCCGGGCGATGCCGTCATTTGTGTACAGGCTGATGGAGACTCGTGCGGCAATCGACTGCAGCTACCAGCCCGCTGCAGGTGGGCATAGCGGTTATCCGACCGCTTCGGGCATGCGAAACAGCGGTTCGCGTGGCAGCGGCCGGCTGCCCGGGCTCGACGTAAATGGCGCGGACGAATACCGGCAGAGTCGACGCCCGCTCGCAGCGACTTCAGGAGCTGTTGCTGTTCGTGACGACGCTGGAAGGCGCGGAACGTGACGCATACATCGCCCGCGAGACCGAAGGCGACCCGGATCTGCACCGCGAATTATTGCAATGGATGGCCCGCGAATCGCAGAGTCGTTCCCGATCCATTTCTGCATCGACACCCGGTTCCTCGCTGGATTCGACAGCCAAGCGTCTCGGCCTGCTAGGCAAAGAGATCGGCAACTACAAACTCGTCTCAGTGCTCGGTCGCGGCGGCGCTGGCACCGTTTATCTCGGCGAGCGCGCGGATAGCCAGTACTCGGGCCAGGTCGCGGTCAAAGTCGTCGACCAGACGGCCATCGCCAACCTGGGCATGCGCTTTCGCGCCGAGCGGCAGATTCTCGCGCGACTGAATCATCCCAACATCGCCCGCCTGCTCGATGCCGGAGAGACCGACGAGGGCCAGCCCTACCTGGTGATGGAGTACGTGCAGGGCGAGCCGCTGGATCGATACTGCGATTCGCAGCAACTGGACGTGCAGGCGCGCCTGGAATTGTTTCTCCACATCTGCAGTGCCGTTCAATACGCGCACCAGAACCTGATCGTTCATCGCGACCTCAAGCCCGCGAACATCCTGGTCAATGCCGAAGGCATTCCTAAGTTGCTCGACTTCGGCATCGCGAAGCTGCTCAATCCGCGCGATGCGGGCGAGATGTCCGACGTCACGCGCATGAACGACCGTTTGCTCACACCGGACTACGCCAGCCCCGAACAAATACTCGGCGGCACAGTGACTACTGCCAGCGATATCTATTCGCTGGGCATCGTGCTCTACCAGTTGCTCACCGGCCTGCGTCCTTACGCTGTCGCAGCTTCCGCGAGTCAACTCGAGATGGAGCGCTACATCTGCGTCGCCGACCCACTGCGACCCAGCGCGATCATTCAGCGCGCGGTCAACGATGGGCCGCTCGAAGGCGAACCCAAGATCTCCGCCATCGCCACTTCGCGATTGATGTCGCCCGATCGACTGCAGCGCCGGCTGCTGGGCGACATCGACGCCATCATCATGAAGGCGCTGCGCAAGGAGCCGGAGCATCGATACAGCTCGGTCGAAAGGTTGGTGGCCGACATCCGGCACCACTTGTCGAATGAACCGGTGCAGGCGCGGCAGGGCAATTGGCTCTATTATTCGCAGCGTTTCGTGCGACGTCATATGGCGGCGGTCGGCGCCGGTGCGGGTTTCGTCGTGTTCGTCATCGCTGTGGCCATCGTCATGTCCATTCAGCGACAGGACATCGCGCGAGCGCTCGACCGCGCCACGCAGGATCGGGAGCGCGCCGAGAAAGTTTCCGACTTCATGCTAAATGTGTTCACGGCTGCCGACCCGTTCACCAACTTCGGTCGCGAGCCGACGGCGAGTACGTTGCTCGATCAGGCCGGCCGCCAGATCCAGAGCGATCTCAGCCAGCAGCCAGACGTGCATGCGCGCCTGCTCGAAGCGATCGGCCGATCGTTTCGTCGCATGGGCCAGCCGGCGAGAGCGGTTCCCTACCTGCAAGCCTCGTTGAGTATTCAACGCAAGCTGTTCGATGGCGACGAATCCACCATCGGTTCCATCGTTACCGAGATCGCCAATGCGTTGCGCGAAACCGGGCAGGCCGAAGCCTCCGATCGCTATTTCAGCGAGGCGCTGGAGATTTCCCGCCGATCGAAGGATCAGCGCTCGCAGTCCCATGCGCAGTTGCTGGTGGACCTCGGTCGCCTGGAGAAAATGCGCAGCCGTCCGGAACAGGCACTCGAGCATCTCAACGTCGCGTTGCAGTTGATGCGGGAGATCAAGGGTCCGCGCGATCCTGAAGTCGGAGCGATCCTCGCGGAGATGTCGAATATCATGGTCTGGTCCGACGACCTGCCCGGCGCCGAGCGCGTGGCGCGGGAAGCGGTGGAGATCTATGAGTCCGTGCCGCCGTTTCATCCGGATCGCGTCATGGCGGATTTCTATCTTGCCGACATCCTGTTCTATCGAGGTCATGTAGAAGAAGCGGCGCCGCTGTTCGAGCGGACGCTCGCCGCGCAGAAGCAATTGTACGGACCAGCGAACGGCGTCGTTGCCGATACGCTCGCGTCATTGGCGCAGGTAAGAACGGCGCAGAACAATCCCGTCGAGGCGGAGAAGTTGATTCGCGAGGCGCTGGATGCGCATCGGCAGTCGGGCAGCACGGTCTATCAGAAGATCGGTTACCTGCAGACCATGCTGGCGACGGTGCTGATGAAACAGTCGAAGTACGAGCAGGCCGAGCAGTCGTTACGCGAAGCGTTGGGCCTGTTCGCGAAAAATCTCCCGCCTGATCATCAATACATTGCCTCCGCGGAGCACTATCTTGGTGAAACGCTGCTGGCGACCGGGAAACTCACGGAAGCCGAACAGGTGTTGACCGCGGCGATGAATCGCTGGCAGCGCAGCGACGCTGCCCTGTGGCGTTCGGCGCGTTCGGCGAATGCATTGGGTGAAGTTCTGCATCGACAAGGCCGCGACGCAGAAGCGGAAGGCTATCTGGTGCGCAGCTATCGCGAACTGATGGCGGATCCGGTTGCCGAAGCCGAAAGTCAGCGCGTTGCCCGCGAGCGCGTGGCTAAATTCTATAACGCAGGCGGACAGCGGCAGAAGCTCGAGGCGTTGCTGCGTGACGTCGATCCGAAGGTTTTGCGCAAGGCGAGCTGACTTTCAGCCATCGATAAAGACGGATTCAGCGTGCGCGGGTCAGGTAAAGCGCGATACCTAAACTCAGAGCCAACGCGCCAGCTCTAAAATACAACGCGCCGCATGCCTCGTCGTTCGTGACGAACAGCGAAGCAAGAAACGCAGTCGGGCCGGGCAGGGAATCGAACACCGCAATGCATGCCGCCATGGCGATAGAGCGATCGACAATGTCGGAAACCATCGCCATCTCGCTGCAAACCGCGCTCGGCAATCACAATCCGCCACAATGCTTCGTTGCGCTGACATAGCGCCACCGCGGTTGCGTCCCGATCCGGCGCTTCAATGTCTCCCACGGGCAGATCGTCACCCGCGCCAACGACGAACCCTTGGAGGAGTATGGATCATGATGAAGCGAACCTTGATTGCAGCGGTGGCCATTGCGTTGAGCTGTGGCGTGGCACAGGCGGAAGAGAATAAATTCACCAAGCAGGAAGGCGCCGGATTGCTGTCGGGCGCTGCGGCGGGTGCAATCGTGGGTGGGCCGGTCGGTGCGATTGTCGGTGCGATGATCGGCGGCATCGTGGGCGACAGCGTCGGCACGGCGCAGCGTGCGGATTTGCGGGCGCGGAACCTGGAAGATGAGTTGATGGAAACCCGCCTCGCCTTGTCGAAGGCCAGCCAGCGCACCGGTGGCGAACAGATGCTGGACGATCTGGCGCAGCGCCTGCATGCGGATGTCATGTTCCGCACCGGCAGCGTGGATGTGGATGCGCAGGTGGCCAGCGAACTCGCAGCGCTCGGACAGCTGCTAGCAGTTCACTCGCAGCTCGAAGTGCAGTTGCACGGCTTTGCCGATCCGCGTGGCACGCCTGAGGAGAATCTCGAACTGTCGCTGCGGCGTGCGGACGTCGTGCGCGAGGCGCTCATCAAAGGCGGCGCATCGCCCGAACAGATTCGCCTGACCGCCCATGGCGAGGATCTCACGACGGCGCGCAAGGACGATGTCGAGGCGTATGCGTGGGAGCGTCGCGTGAGCATGGCGATTCGCCCGAACCCGGCGAAAGTGGCCGACACGCGGGCTACTACGCAGGTTGCGCAGGCCAAGTAGGCATGATCGGCGATTCATCGCGGGCGCAAGGATGCGCCTGCGATGAACGTACTGATAAAGTCGGTTCCTTCCTTGTGTCTTGCGAGCATCGCCGTGGCCGAACCGCTTCTTCCGGACATCATCGACTTCTCACTCGTCACGCCCGAGCGCAGCGTCTCGACGCCGGACGCCGATCGGTTGCTGGCAGGGCAGCCGACGCAGGTCGCCAACAATTTTTTCAGCGACTCCACCGAACAGTTCTTCGCCGGACGCTGGGAAAGCACGCCCGGGCGATGGAAGGTTCGCTACACGGAGAACGAGTTCTGCCACATCCTGGCGGGTCGCGTGCGGATCGAAGGCGTGCAAGGCGCGACGCACGAGTTCAGCCAAGGCGATTCGTTCGTCGTGCCGGCGGGATTCGAAGGCACCTGGGAAGTGCTGGAGACGACGATGAAGCTGTACGCGATCTTTGTCTCGACCCGTTGAGCGCTCAACCGGGTTGAATGCTCAACGGCTGAATAATCCGTAGCTGCAATGGAATAGTGCAGGCGCTATCCTGCCCGCACGGTTTTCGAGCAGTGCCTGCTCTGCGAAGAAGCGATCGGCTGTTTCCGGTCGTTTCCCGCCTCGGGTAAATCCCTGCAACGTAGAAGTTACCGACCGGTCGTGCCCAGCGTTCATGCGCTTCGTGTCGCCACAGACGTAACAGTGCTTTTCCACCCTACCTCGGAAAGCCCCTCAATCTACGTCATGTGACGTAGGCCTCGACCTTATGGCATATATGGTGCATCTCTTGAAGCGGGTCGCGGTGTGGTTTTTTCGCAGCGAAACGGGCTTTTAAGCAACCGTACCCGCTAAACACAGCCATCTGCGCCGTGCTGGCGTGTTTTTTTTAAACAACAAGGGGAAAACAATGGGAAACAAGAGGATTCTGGCCACTCTCGCCGCTGGGGGCTTGGCGCTGGTGGCCGGCGCCGCGCAGGCCGGTGTGACATCGACCGTGACCGCGACGAACGATTACGACTTCCGTGGCAATTCGCAGTCGGCGAAAGATCCGGCGCTGCAGGCCAGCGTCGACTACGCGGCGGACAGCGGTTGGTACGTTGGAGCCTGGGCGAGCAACATCGACTTCTTCGAGCCGGACCAGGACCCGAAGTATGAACTCGATCTCTATAGCGGCTTTACCGGCACCACCGAGAGCGGGTTGGGTTGGGACGCGGGCTTCGTCTACTACTCGTACCCGCAGGAAAGCGATTTCAGCTATGCCGAAATTTACGGCAGCCTGAGCTACAGCTGGTTCAAGGGCAAGATCTGGTATTCGAATGCGTTCGGCGGCGACGCGGCCGAAGCGGTGTCGAAGAGCAATACGGGAAGCGACGATGTTGCCGCGTGGTATGTGGAAGGCAATGCGACCATTCCGTTGCCGGCGAACTTCTCGGTGCTCCTGCATGCCGGTTACAGCACGGGCGACTACTGGGACAATGCTTTCTGTAATTACGATGCCAGTGGCAACCCTACCGCGTGCGACGATCAGATCGACTATTCGGCGGGCGTCGGCTACACGCTCGGCAAGTTCAATCTCGCGTTGAAGTATGTCGACACGGACGGCGATGTCGTCGTGAAGAGCGACGAGTTCAACAATGAAGGTCGTGTCGTGTTTACGATTGCGACGACGTTTCCCTGGAAGTGAGGGTTAACTCTTTCCTCGCCGGGGAGTAGGGAGGGGGCGTCCGGGATTCTGCGTTGACGCTGCGTTAGTAGGATCCGGACGCCCCTCCTCGGTCCCTCCCCGGCGACCGGGGGAGGAGGTATGAAGCGCGACCTTTTCAGTCTTATGCAGCGGATCCGATCACTCCCGCCAGCTTCGTCACGATCTCATCGATGTGCTTCGCCTCCACGATCAACGGCGGCGACAACGCGATGACGTCACCTGAAACGCGGATCAGCAAGCCCTGCTCGAACGCCTTGACGAAAATTTCGTAAGCGCGTGCGCCGATCGCTCCGGGCCGCGATTCCAACTCGATGCCCGCGACCAGCCCGATGTTGCGCACATCGATGACGTGCGGCAGTCCACGCAGCGAATGCACCGCATTTTCCCATATTTGCGCCATCTCACCCGCGCGAGTCAGCAATCCTTCACGCTCATAGATTTCCTGAGTGGCCAGTGCGGCGGCGCAAGCGACCGGATGCGCGGAATAGGTGTAGCCGTGGAAGAACTCAATCGCATTCTCCGGCCCCTTCATGAACGTGTCGTAGATGTGTTTGCGAACGAATACCGCGCCCATCGGGATCGATCCGTTGGTGAGTCCTTTCGCGGCCGTGATCATGTCGGGCAGCACGTCGAAGTACTGCGCGCCGAATGGCTGACCGAGTCGGCCGAAGCCGGTGATGACTTCGTCGAAGATCAGCAGGATGCCGTACTTGTCGCAGATCGAGCGCAATCGCTGCAGGTAACCCTTGGGTGGCAGGATCACGCCCGCCGATCCAGACACGGGCTCGACGATGACTGCGGCAATGGTCGATGCATCGTGCAGGGCGACCATTCGCTCGAGATCGTCGGCGAGGTGCGCGCCCCACTCGGGCACGCCGCGCGAGAATGCGTTGTGTTCGAGATCCAGCGTGTGCCGCAAGTGATCGACGCCGGGCAGCATGGCGCCGAAGAATTTGCGATTGTTGACCATGCCGCCGACGGAAATGCCGCCGAAGCCGACGCCGTGATAACCCTTCTCGCGCCCGATCAGCCGTTGCCTCGATGCCTCGCCGCGCACTCGATGCCAGGCAAGTGCAATCTTGAGCGCGGTGTCGACGGCTTCAGAGCCCGAGTTGGTGAAGAACACATGATCGATGTCGCCGGGTGCGAGCTTGACCAGTCGCGTTGCCAGTTCGAAGCCCGGCGGATGTCCCATCTGGAAGGGTGGCGCGTAATCCATTTCGGATAGCTGCTTCGACACAGCCTCGGCAATTTCGGCGCGGCCGTGGCCGGCATTCACACACCACAGTCCGGCAACGCCATCCAGGATCTGGCGGCCCTCGGGAGTCCAGTAATGCATGCCTGCCGCTCGCGCGAGCAATCGCGGATTGGCTTTGAACTGGCGATTGGCGGTGAAAGGCATCCAGAACGCTTCGAGGTCGGAAGCCGGCGAGGGTGCGGACATGGCGATTCCTTGATGACAGTGCGGGCCGAGCCATGATAAGAAAATTCAACAAGGCCGACAAATTCCGGCCGCAGATCTTCTGGTCATCGCACGGCGCCGTCGATTATCCTAAACACTTTTGAGCAGGCATCTCCCTTGAGCATCGACGTCGGCAGCCATCTCAAAGCGGTTCGCACTCTCTACGGCCTGTCCCAGCGCGAACTGGCCAAGCGCGCGGGCGTGACCAATGGAACGATTTCGCTGATCGAGCAGAACCGGGTCAGCCCTTCCATCAGTTCGCTGAAAAAGGTGCTGGACGGCATTCCCATGTCGCTGGCCGAGTTCTTCACCGTCGACCTGCGCACCAGTCCGCAAGTGTTCTACACCGGCGATGAGCTCACCGACCTGGGCGACGCCCAGGTTTCGTTGCGATTGGTGGCGGCGAAGCGGCTGAACCGCGCCATGGCCATCATGCACGAGCGCTACCGGCCGGGTGCCGACACGGGCACCGACATGCTCAGTCACAAGGGAGAAGAAGGCGGCGTCGTGATCAGCGGGCAGATCGAACTCACCGTCGGCGGCCAGATGCGGGTGCTGGGCCCCGGCGACGCGTTCTATTTCGACAGCGGCGTACCGCATCGATTCCAGAACCCCGGTCCCGAGGTGTGTGAGATCATAAGCGCCAGTACGCCGCCCACGTTCTGAACGCGCCGGCATTGAAAGCGCCGCTCGCGATCGCGATATCCCCCTCCTTCGAGCCACAGTTTCCGCCATGAAGATCACCGTTGCCGCCACTCAATTTGCCTGTTCCAGCGATCGGGTCGAGAACCTGGCGACTGCCGAGCGATTGATCCGCGAGGCTGCGGCCAAGGGCGCGAACATCATCCTGATCCAGGAGCTGTTCGAGACGCCGTATTTCTGCAAGGACCACTCCACCGACTATTTCGCTCTCGCTTTGCCGGTGGATGAGAATCCCGCAGTGAAACGCTTCCAGGCGCTGGCTGCCGAATTGAATGTCGTGCTGCCCGCGAGTTTCTACGAACGCTCCGGCAACGCCTTCTACAACTCGGTGGCCATGATCGATGCCGACGGCAGCATGCTGGGCATCTATCGCAAGGCGCACATTCCGGAGAGCCCCGGCTATCACGAGAAGTTCTATTTCTCGCCGGGCGATACCGGCTTCAAGGTGTGGCAGACCCGCTTCGGCACCATCGGCGTCGGCATCTGCTGGGACCAGTGGTTTCCCGAATCGGCCCGCGTGATGGCGCTGCTGGGGGCTGAAATTCTGCTGTATCCCACGGCTATCGGCGCGGAACCGCAGGATGCGACCATCGACTCGCGCGATCATTGGCAGCGAGCCATGCAGGGTCACGCCGCCGCCAACGTCATGCCGCTGATCGCATCGAATCGCATCGGCACCGAGAAGGGCGAACGCTGGACGGTGACTTACTATGGTTCGTCATTCATCGCCGATCAGACGGGCGCCATCGTCGAGCAGGCGGCTCGCACCGGCGAAGCCATCCTGACTGCGACGTTCGATCTCGATGCGTTGCGTAAGTATCGCAACGCCTGGGGCGTGTTTCGCGATCGCCGGCCGGAATTGTACGGCCCGATCCTGACGCTGGATGGGCGCACGCCGCACTGATCCCTCGCTCTTCGCCGTACGAATGTACGGCCTTGTCTTCCCCCATGCGCAGCTAGAACGCGCAGCAATGACGCACTTCGTGCCTTCAAAGTAATTCCGCCCATGCAATTTTTCGCTTCCTGTCCTCCTGGTGTCGCCGACCTGACCGCGGCCGAAATGCGCGAATGCGGCGCTACGCAGACGGGCGAGTTCAAACTCGGCGTGCAATTCGAAGGCACGCTCGAGACTGCGTATCGCGCGTGCCTGTGGTCTCGAACGGCCAGCAGAATCCTGATGCCGCTCGCGCGCTTCGAATCGCCGACGCCCGAGGCTCTATATAAAGGCGTCGCTGCGATTCCCTGGCAGGAGCACATCGCCGAGAACGGCACATTCGCCGTGGATTTCGGCGGCCAGTCTTCAGGCATTACGCATACGCATTTCGGCGCGCTCAAGACAAAAGACGCCATCGTCGACCAGTTTCGCGAACGCTCCGGCGAGCGTCCTTCCGTGCAGCTCGACCAGCCGGGCGTGCGCATCGATGTGCGTCTCGATAACGACCGCGCCACGCTGAGTCTGGATTTGTCGGGCGAGAGCCTGCATCGACGTGCTTATCGCGCGAGAGGCGTGGCGGCGCCATTGAAGGAAAATCTGGCTGCGGCAATCCTGTTGCGCAGCCAGTGGCCGGCCATCGCGAAAGCCGGTGGCGGACTCGTGGATCCCATGTGCGGTTCGGGAACGCTGCTCATCGAAGCCGCGCTCATGGCGTTGGATATCGCTCCGGGGTCGATGCGCGAGCACTTCGGTTTCACCGGCTGGGTCGGGCACGATGCGGCGTTGTGGCAACGATTGTTGGACGAAGCGCGAGATCGTCGTGCTGCCACGGCAGAGACGCGTATAGATATTCGCGGTTACGACAGCGATCCCGGCGCCGTGCGCGCGGCGATTGAAAATATCGAGCGTGCGCAACTGCGTCACACCATCCACGTTGAGCGTCGCGAAGTTGCGGCTTTGACGAAAGAGGGCGGCGAACAAGGATTGCTCATAACGAATCCGCCGTACGGCGAGCGCATCGGCGACCAGGATCGATTGAAGGATCTGTACGCACTGCTGGGCGAGAAGCTGCGCGGGCATTTCGTCGGCTGGAAAGCCGCATTGTTCACCGGCAATCCTTCGCTCGCGAAGTCATTGAACATCAATGCACGCCGCACGCACACGCTGTTCAACGGTCGTATCGAATGTCGCCTGCTGCGTTTCGATGTCGAGCCGTCGGAGTTTCGCGGCGCGGCGGCAATCCAGACGCCGGAGGAGCGTCGCGAAGAAATCGTCGCGCGGCCCGGCGCACAGATGTTTGCCAATCGCCTGAGTAAGAATCTGAAAGAGGCGATCAAGTGGGCGCGGCGCGAGAACGTATTCTGCTTCCGTGTCTATGACGCGGACATGCCCGAGTACGCCTTCGCTATCGATCTCTACGGCAATGAAGCGGGCGAACAATGGGCTTATGTGCAGGAGTACGCCGCGCCACGCACCATCGAAGTTTCAGCTGCCGGCAAGCGGCGCAACGAAGTGCTGGCGGTGGTTCCGGACGTGCTCAAGCTGCCTGGCAATCGTATCCATCTGCGAGAGCGTCGTCAGCAGAAAGGCGCGACCCAGTATGAGAAGGTTGACGAAGCAGGCGAATTTCACGTGGTGCGCGAAGGTCGGTATAAGTTTCGCGTGAATTTCCAGGACTACCTGGATACCGGCTTGTTTCTCGATCATCGACTCACGCGCAATTACATCGGCGAACTGGCGCAGGGAAGGCGAGTGCTTAACCTGTTTGCCTACACAGGTTCTGCGACGGTGTACGCCGCCGGTGGCGGTGCGAAATCGACTACGACGGTCGATATGTCGCGCACTTACATCGAGTGGGCGCAGCGCAACCTGGTGTTGAACGGATTAGATGGGCCGCAGCACTCGTTCCTGCAGGAAGATTGCCTCGCCTGGTTGCGCGAAGATCATGGCGGCGAGCGCTACGATCTCATGTTCATCGATCCGCCGACGCATTCCCGTTCCAAGCGCATGGAGGACGATTTCGATGTCCAGCGCGATCACGCAGCGCTGCTGAACCAGGCGGCCCGCTTGCTGGCGGATGACGGAATCATCGTGTTCTCCAGTAATTTCACCCGCTTCAAGCTGGATCAATTCGCCTTGTCGGGATTCGACATCCAGGATATTACCCAGCGCACGCTGCCCTGGGATTACCGCAGGAACGCGCGGATCCATGTGTGCTTCGTGCTCAAGCGGCGGCGCTGATTCGCGGAAATCGAGATCGGAATCGCGCCTGCATCGCGCAGGGCGCTCCTGGATTACATGCGCTTTGACGATTCAGGGGCCAGCTTAGCCGCGGCCCAGGCCGGCGGGAGACTTGTTGCAATTCAGGCGGATGCAGCTATCGCGCAATGTTCGCCCGTATGAATCAGCTCACGAATCAGGCAGTTGACAGCGTCCGGGCGAGCCGCACGGATTGATATGGCAGTCTCCTTACCGCACAATTGCGACTCCGTTACACTACCCGGCCAAGCGACGAAGTCTTTGCAAACATGAGCGGCGATGCATTCACGGTTTATTTCCATCCCAAACTGGGCGTCGTGATCAATGATCCGGTGGCGCAGATGGGCCTGGCCAAGGAACAGATGCGCCTGTTCAAGATCGGCGACATGCTCTCGGGCACTTTCATGCGCTCGATCGTCAGCAAGGATCTCGCACCGTGTTCGGATGAGCAGGAGCGCAAGAGCGCCGAGTCGGTCGACGCCTATCGCGTCGCACGGGTTGCTCGTCGCAAGCCTTATTGCGCCGGATGCCGTCGCCATTTCGGTTCGGTGGACTTCACGCTCTGCACCGATTGCAACGCGATTCGTTGCACCTGCGGCACCTGCAGTTGCGTAGCCAAGGTCCGTCGCCGCAAGGCCGCCTGATTTTCGTCCCGGCCATCGGGACTTGGATGAGCTGAACGCCGCGCCTCGAGCGCGGCGTTTTGCATTTGTACCGCAGTAAATTCGGGTCACACGCCGCCATGGAAATCTTTCGCGCCTTCACCATCGAGGCCGCCCATCGCCTGCCGCAGGTGCCACACGGACACAAGTGCTCGCGGCTGCACGGACATTCGTTCCGCATCGAATTGTATCTTCGCGGCCCCGTCGGTCCGGAGAGCGGTTGGGTCATGGATTTCGCCGATGTGAAAGCGGCGTTCCAGCCGACTTACGATCGTCTCGATCATCACTATCTGAATGACGTGCCCGGCCTGGAAAATCCCACCAGCGAAAACCTTGCTCGTTGGCTGTGGGAGCAGATGAAGCCACTGCTGCCGTTGTTGAGCAAGGTGGTCGTGCATGAGACATGCACGAGTGGTTGTTCTTATGAGGGCGATTGATCATCGCCAAGCGCGAAAACAAAGCGCCTTACTCTTCTACCTCTCCCGAAACCGGTAGAGGTAGATAGCAAATGCTTTCTGATCCGCTTCGCGCTCAAAGCAGATCCCGCATCCGATACCACAACATCGCCAGCACCAGCGACGGCGTTCGCAGCAGCGGCCCGCCTGGGAAGTTGCGATGATCCAATTTTGCGAATAGATCGAAGCGTTCGGCTTGCCCAGCGATGGCTTGCGCGACCAGTTTGCCCGCGATGCCGGTGAGCGCGATACCGTGTCCCGAGAATCCCTGCAGATAAAATACATTCGGTGCGAGACGACCGAAGTCGGGCGCGCGAGTCATGGTGATGTCGACGTAGCCGCCCCACGCGAAATCGATTCGTACATCGGCCAACTGCGGGAACACGGCGAGCATGCGCTTGCGCGTGGCGCGTGCGGTGTCGAACGGATCGAGGCCGGAGTAACTCACGCGGCCGCCGAAAAGCAGCCTGTGGTCGGCGGAGCGGCGAAAGTAGTCGAGGACGAAATTGGCGTCGGACACGGCTACATTGCGGCGAATCAGATCGCTCATGCGCGCTTCGCCGAGCGATTCGGTGGCGACGATGTAAGTGCCCACGGGCATGATGCGTTTGCGCATCGCGGGTTCGAGTCCGCCGATGTAAGCGTTACAGCACAGTGCCACGAAGCGTGCGTTTACTTTGCCTTTCGCGGTCGACACGATCGCGGGATCGGTATGGTCGACGCGTAACACTTTTGAGTGCTCGTAAATCTGCACACCGGCGTCACGCGCAGCAGCGGCGAGTCCGAGTGTGTAGTTCAACGGATGAAGGTGTCCGCTGCGCGGGTCGTGCAATCCAGCGCTGTAGCGATCGGTGGCGAGCACTTCGCGCACGCCGGCACGATCCAGGAACTCAACGTTGTAGTCGAATTCCTTTGCAAGCGTGGCCTGCTCGGCGAGCAACTCGTCGCGTTGGCGCGGTTTGATCGCCGCGTGCATCTGGCCCCAGTGAAGATCGCAGTCGATGCGGTGGCGCGCCACGCGGTGCGCGATCAGATCCAATCCTTCGATCGATACATCCCACAGGCGTCGCGCGTTCTCGCGCCCTAGCGCGTCGACGAGTTTGTCCTGTCCCGACGCGAAGCCCACGATGGCCTGGCCGCCGCTTCTTCCCGATGCGCCCCAGCCGATATGTTCGCCTTCGAGCAGAACCACTCGA
This sequence comes from Steroidobacteraceae bacterium, assembly GCA_040509875.1. Classification (GTDB taxonomy): domain Bacteria; phylum Pseudomonadota; class Gammaproteobacteria; order Steroidobacterales; family Steroidobacteraceae; genus Steroidobacter. The sequence continues at coordinate 15,716 of JBEVKB010000040.1, forward strand.
TAGCCTTGCTCGGCCAGGTGCAACGCAGTCGAGCAACCCGCGATGCCGCCACCCACGACGCAGACATCGGCAACGACTTCGCCTTCCAGCGCAGCATAGGTAGGCGCAGCGTTCGCGGTTGCTGCGTAGTAGGAGCGGGCGGTTGTGCTCATGAATGCCTCACGTACCACTCGTATTCGAGCGGTGTGACGTGCGACTCGAACTCCTGCAGTTCGCCGCGACGGGTGGTGACGAACAGTTTCTGGAAGTCGGCGCCGAAGTAATCGCGCACGAAAGTGCTGTGTTCGCAGGCTAAAGCAGCTTCGGGCCAGGTGATGGGCAATCGCGTCACGCGATCGTGATAGGCATTGCCTGTTAGTGGCGGGCCGGGGTCCAGGTGCTGGGTCATGCCGAGATGAATGCCTCCAAGCACTGCCGCAGCGAGCAGGTAAGGATTCACATCGGCGCCCGCGACGCGGTGTTCGACGCGACGATTCTCCGGCGTACTCACCGGAATGCGTAACGCCACGCCACGATTGTTCACTGCCCACGTCGGATTGAGCGGCACATAGGCATCCGAGCGGTAACGTCGATAGGAGTTGGCGGTCGGCGCGAACATGAGCATCGCATCGGCCATGCTGTGCGCCAGTCCACCGATGGCATGGCGCAATGCCGGCGAACCTTGCGGATCGTCATCGGCGAACACATTCCGCCCGTTGTCGTCGAGCAGGCTCACATGAACATGTGCGCCGCTGCCCGCCATGTCGCGATACGGCTTGGGCATGAACGTCGCTTCCATGCCGTGACGAATCGCGACTGCACGCACCAGGCGCTTGAAGCGTATCGCTTCATCGCACGCAGCCAACGCATCGTTCGAGTGATGCAGGTTCACTTCGAACTGACCGGGGCCGTATTCGGCGAGCGCCGTGCCCGACGGTACACCTTGTACTGCGCACGCCGAGCTGATGTCCGCCAGCACCGCCGAGTACTCATCGAGATCGGTCATCGAGTTGATCTGCGTGCGACGGTCGCGTCGTCCGGCGAGTGGCAGAAGTGGAGGCTGCACTGCGCCCGTCGCAGTACGCGTCGGATCGAGAAAGTAGAATTCCAGTTCGATCGCGATGACGGGTGTCAGGCGCAGGTCGCGGAAACGCTGGAGTATCGCGTCGAGCCGATGCCGTGGATCGCCGTAGAACGGTGTGCCGTCGTGCTCGCGCATCGACACCTGCAACTGCGCCGCTTCTTCATCGTGCCAGGGAATGGGCACCAGCGTGCCGGGAATCGGCAGGCAGGCGCGATCCGCATCGCCTTCGTCGAAGCCCAGGCCAGTGGCTTGGATGGTGCCGCCAAGTACATCGAGTGCGAACAGCGAACCGGGCAGAAGAAAGCCTCCGGCGTACACCTGCTCGAGTTCGTCGATGCTTACGCGCTTGCCACGAATGATTCCACTCAAGTCGGCGAGGAGAATATCGACGAAGCGCAGTCGCGGGTGAGCGCGCCGCAGGTCGGCGACGGCTGCGAGGTCGGCAGCAGAGAGAGCTTGCGTCGCCATCGGGAAGTCCTGTTTAAGATCTGGTAGCAAGTGTCGGCGTCCTGCCGATAGCGAGGATAGCGATCCGGCGCCCGGATCCGCAAGGGAAAAGGCGGCTGTCGAGCGGCTGCAAGGCATTGTTGTGGCTGAAAATACGCCCCCTGGAGCGGTTCCGGGCGAGCCAAACGAGCCCGACTATGCTTAAATGCAGCCTCTCGTGGACGCCGGCACCCTTGTCGGGCGTTGAAGATATTAAACGATCATTCAGCCATATGGCCCGTCATATCCCCCGGAAGGCGCTCATCGGGATTCCCGCCGACCGCCGCTTGCTCGGTCATCACTACTTCCACTGCGTGGGTGAGAAGTACATCAACGCTGTGGCGCATGGTGCAGATGCGGTTGCCGTGCTGATTCCGGCGCTTGGCGATCAGTTGGCGTTGGATGAAGTGCTGGACCGTGTCGATGCGGTGATGTTGACCGGTAGCCCGTCGAACGTCGAGCCGCATCGCTATGCGGGGCCGGCGAGCGAAGCCGGCACGTTGCACGACGCGCAGCGTGATGCCACGACATTACCGATGATCCCCCGATTGGTGGCCGAGGGCATTCCGCTGCTCGCCATCTGCCGGGGCTTTCAGGAGGTCAACGTCGCTTACGGCGGCACGCTGTGGCAGAAGATTCACGAGGTCGCCGGTCACGACGACCATCGCGAAGACAAGGAGGCGCCCATCGATGAGCAATACGGTCCCGCCCACGAAGTGCGATTGGTCGACGGCGGCATGTTGCGGGCGCTGGCGGCGAGCGATCGACTGCAGGTGAATTCATTGCACTCGCAGGGAGTGCAGACACTGGGACGCGATCTCGAAATCGAAGCGCGCGCGCCCGACGGTGTGATCGAAGCTTTCCGCGTCCGCAACGCACCGGCCTTTGCACTGGCGGTGCAATGGCATCCGGAATGGAAATATCAGGACAACAAATTTTCGCGCGCCTTGTTCGGGGCCTTCGGTGAGGCTGCCCGCGAGCGCGCAATGAGGCATCGAGCATGAGTGTCATCAGGCAGTTCTGCAAAGAACACGGAATCTCGGAAATCGAAGCGGTCATTCCCGACATGGCGGGCGTGCACCGGGGCAAGATCATGCCCGCGGCGAAGTACGCCGAAGAAGAAGGCATGCGCCTGCCGGAAAGCATTTTCCTGCAGACCGTCACCGGCGATTATCCGGACGACGAACGCGCCATCAGCCCGGCGGAAATCGACATCGTCTTGAAGGCGGATCCGAACACCATCCGCGTCGTGCCTTGGGCCGCCGAGCCGACCGCACAGGTCATTCACGACAGTTTCTATTCGGACGGACGCCCGGTCACGATGGCGCCGCGCTATGTGTTGCAGCATGTGCTCGAGCTATACGCGCAGCACGGCTGGGAGCCGGTGGTCGCACCGGAACTCGAGTTCTTCCTGGTCGAGCCGAACATCGATTCGGACTATCCATTGAAGCCGCCGGTGGGTCGCTCGGGCCGTCCCGAAATCGGCCGGCAGTCTTATTCCATCGCCGCGGTGAACGAGTTCGATCCGCTGTTCGATGACGTCTACGCGTTCTGCGAAGCGCAGGACATCGAGATCGATACGTTGATCCACGAAGACGGCGCCGCGCAGATGGAGATCAACCTGCTGCACGGAAATGCGCTGTCGCTGGCGGACCAGGTGTTCCTGTTCAAGCGCACGGCACGCGAGGCGGCGCTGCGCCACAAGATGTACGCGACGTTCATGGCGAAGCCGATGGCGCGCGAACCGGGAAGCGCGATGCACATCCACCAGAGCATCGTCGATCGCCGCACCGGCAACAATATTTTCAGCGATGCGGAAGGCCGGCCTTCGCCGCTGTTCTTCTCGCACATCGCCGGACTGCAGAAGTACCTGCCTGCCGCGATGTCGCTGTTCGCACCGAACGTGAATTCGTATCGACGCATCACTCGGCACCTGTCGGCGCCGATCAATACGCAATGGGGTTACGACAATCGCACCGCTGGATTGCGAGTGCCAGTCTCCAATCCGTTGAATCGTCGCGTGGAGAATCGCGTCTGCGGCGCCGATGCGAATCCATATCTTGCGATAGCGGCTTCGCTGGCCTGCGGTTATCTCGGCATGGTCGAAGGCCTCAAGCCGACTGAGCCGATCGCGGGCAGCGCGTACGACCTGCCGTTCTCGCTGCCGCGAAATATCGAAGATTCGCTGCGATTGCTGCGCGACTGCCGGCCGCTGATCGATATCTTGAGCGAGCGCTTCGTGATCGCGTACACCGCGGTCAAGGAGAACGAGTACGAGACCTTCCTGCAGGTGATCAGTTCGTGGGAGCGGGAGTACTTGCTGCTCAACGTCTGAAGACGTTGCCGCAAGCAGTCCAGGAGGTTGTTATGAAGGTGACCAATATGAATACGCAGAACGATCCGGTATTGACGATCGACACGCGCCGCTTCCGGTGAGCAAGCCCGATCCCTACATTCCCACGCGCTCGACCGAAGAGTGGCAGTCGCTGGACGCTGCCCATTACCTGCATCCGTTCACCGATCACGCGGCGCTCGGACGCAAGGGCACGCGACTGATCACGCGTGCTGCCGGTGTCTATCTATACGAGTCGGGCGGGCGCCAGATACTGGATGGCATGTCCGGCCTGTGGTGCGTGAATCTAGGTTACGGCCGGCGCGAGCTGGCGGATGCGGCGTATCGACAGCTGCTCGAACTGCCGTACTACAACAGTTTTTTCCAGGTGTCGCATCCGCCGGCCATCGAACTGGCCAAGCTGCTGGTCGAGGTGACGCCGCCGCAGTTCAACCATGTGTTCTTCACGGGTTCGGGTTCCGAAGCCAATGACACAGTGATTCGCGCCGTGCGTCGTTATTGGGATGTGCTCGGTCAACCCGATCGCAGCATCATCATCAGCCGCATCAATGCTTATCACGGCAGCACCATGGCGGGCGCGAGCCTCGGTGGCATGGCGCCAATGCATTCGCAGGGCGGACTGCCCATTCCGGGTATCGTGCATATCCGCCAGCCTTACTGGTACGGCGAGGGTGGCGACCTGTCACCCGACGAGTTCGGCTTGGTGGCGGCGCGTGCGCTCGAAGCAAAAATCCTGGAACTGGGTGCGGAGAAGATCGCGGCGTTCATCGCCGAACCCATTCAGGGCGCGGGCGGCGTGATCATTCCACCCGCGAGCTACTGGCCCGAGATCCAGCGCATCGTCGACAAGTACGGCATCCTGCTGGTGGCCGACGAAGTCATCACCGGCTTCGGCCGCACCGGCGACTGGTTCGCATCGACGCACTTCGGCATCAAGCCGGACCTGATGCCCATCGCCAAGGGCATGTCGTCGGGCTACCAACCCATCGGCGGCGTCATGGTCGGTGACCGCATCGCCGAAGTGCTGGTGGATCGCGGCGGTGAATTTCACCACGGCTTTACTTATTCGGGACATCCGGTGGCCTGCGCCGTGAGCTGCGCGACCATCAACATCCTGCGCACCGAAGGGATCGTCGAGCGCGTCCGCAAGGATGTGGGGCCTTACCTGCAGCGGCGCTGGGCGGAGTTGGGTACGCATGCGCTCGTCGGCGAGACGCGTGGCGTCGGCATGATCGGCGCACTCGAAATCGTGCGGGATAAAGAGAGCCGCGGGTTCTTTCCCGATCCGGGTGCTGTAGGAACCTTGTGTCGCGACAACTGCATCGAACAGGGGTTGGTGATGCGGGCTGTGCGCGACACGATGATCATCGCGCCGCCGCTGGTGATGACGCATTCGGAAATCGACGAGCTGATCGAGCGGGCCAGGAAGGCGCTGGATCTGACGTTGGATCAGGTGCATGGGCAGGGGCTGCTTTAAGCTCTCCTGGAAGGCCCTCACCGGCGCGTAGGAACGTAGCGCGGGTGAGGGCCTCCCGGCGAGCCGGCCCCCGCGAGGCGGAAAAGACTGCACCGTAACCGCCGCTCCTACCGCATTCCTGCACTACTGCGCCTCACTCCGTTGCGGCTACCCATCCGCCCCCGACGTGCGCTACGCTCCCCGCCAGCCACCGATGCTCAGACGTCGGCCCCCTCGATTCCAGGTTACAAGTTACGCGGAGATGAGCTGCATGAAGAGCACACTGAGAGTCACCCTGGTCGCGCCCGTGCTGGCCATCGCGCTCGCGACCGCCCTGGCAGGATGCGGCAAGAAAGAGTCTCCCGCGTCGTCGCAGCAAGCAGCTGCTCCCGCGGCAGAAGAAAAAGTCCTGCACGTGTTCAACTGGTCGGACTACATCGCCGAAGACACCATCAAGAATTTCGAAGCCAAGACCGGCATCAAGGTCACTTACGACGTGTTCGATTCGAACGACGTACTGGAGACGCGCCTGCTGGCGGGTAATTCAGGCTTCGACGTGGTGGTGCCATCCGCCTCGTTCCTGGAACGGCAGATCAAGGCGGGCGTGTTCCGCGAACTCGACAAGGGCCAGCTGCCGTCCTTGAGCAACATGGATCCGGACATCATGCAGCGCGTCGCCCTGCACGATCCAAACAATGCGCACTCGATTCCGTACCTGTGGGGCACCACCGGCATCGGTTACAACGAAGCCAAGGTCAAGAAAATCCTCGGCGACGTGCCGCTGGACAGCTGGAACTTCGTGCTCGATCCGGAGAACGCAAAGAAGTTCAAGGAGTGCGGCATTTCCGTGCTCGACGCGCCCGATGAAATGCTGAAAGTGGTGCTGGCCTGGATGGGCCGCGATCCCAACAGCGAGAAGGAAGAAGACCTCAAGGCGGCGGAAGAGAAGCTGCTGGCCATCCGTCCCTTCATCCGCAAGATTCATTCGTCCCAGTACATCGAAGATCTCGCCAACGGCGACCTGTGCGTGGCGGTGGGTTGGAGCGGCGACATCCTGCAGGCGCGCGATCGTGCGGCCGAGGCCGGCCAGGGCATCGTGGTGAAGTACGCCATTCCCAAAGAAGGCACCATCGTCTGGTTCGACATGCTCGCCATCCCGGCGGATGCCAAGCATCCGCAGAACGCGCATGCGTTCATCGACTACCTGATGGATCCGCAGGTGGCGGCGAACAATTCCAACTTCGTCAATTACGCCAACGGCAACGCCAAGTCGTTCGCCATGGTCGACGACAAGGTCAAGAACGATCCCGGCATCTACCCGACTCCCGAGGTGAAGGCGAAGCTGTTCCCCTCGCTGGCTTATTCCGAGGACTTCACGCGCCTGATGACGCGCATGTGGACGAAGTTCACCACCGGCAAGTAGCCACGGGCTGCCAATGACAGCGGCTGCAAAGCCCGCAGCCAGGACCGGCACCGGTCCTGGCTTTTTTATGCACGATGCCCCGGCACGATCGGCCGGTCCGAGTTAAACGACAGCGGTGATTCATGGCTTCTAGTCCGCGCCTGCAGGTTCCCGTCGCTGCCTGGAACGATCCCGAGGCCGTTCCCTATGTCAGCATCGAACGGGTGACCAAGAAGTTCGGTGACTTCGTCGCAGTCCACGATGTCTCGCTGCGGATCTTCCAGAAAGAATTGTTCTGCCTGCTCGGCGGTTCGGGCTGCGGCAAGACCACGCTGCTACGAATGCTGGCCGGTTTCGAGCAGCCGACCAGCGGCAGGATTCTGATCGACGGCGTCGACATGACCGGCATCCCGCCGTACGAGCGTCCGGTGAACATGATGTTCCAGTCGTACGCGCTGTTCCCGCACATGACGGTGGAGCAGAACGTCGCCTTCGGCCTGAAGCAGGACAAGATCCCCAAGAAGGAGATCGAAGCGCGCGTCGCCGACATGCTCGAACTGGTGAAGCTGACGCAGTTCGCCAAGCGCAAGCCGCATCAACTGTCCGGCGGCCAACGCCAGCGCGTGGCGCTGGCCCGCTCGCTGGTCAAGCGACCCAAGCTGTTGCTGCTCGATGAACCGCTGGGCGCGCTCGACAAGAAGCTACGCGAACACACGCAGTTCGAACTGGTCAACCTGCAGGAAAAACTCGGCGTCACGTTCGTGGTGGTGACGCACGACCAGGAAGAAGCGATGTCGCTGTCCACCCGCATCGGCGTGATGAACGCAGGCGAGATCGTGCAGGTGGGCACGCCAAAAGACATCTACGAATATCCCAGCAGCAAGTTCGTCGCCGAATTCATCGGCAACGTGAACATGTTCCATGGCCGGCTCATCGAGGACGAACCCGATCACGTGCGGCTGGAGAGTCCGGAACTGGGCTGCACGATCTTCGTCGACCACGGCATCAGCGCGGCGCCGGACGCGACGTTGTGGGCGGCGATTCGGCCCGAGAAAGTCATCATCTCCGTCACTCCGCCGCAGCAGACGGAGAATGTCGCCCAAGGCGTGGTGAAGGAGATCGCGTACATGGGCGACACCTCGATCTTTCTCGTGCAGCTCGCGACCGGCAAGATAGTCCGCGTCACGCAGCCCAATATCTATCGACACGCAGGCGACGCCATCACCTGGGAGCAGACGGTGTACCTGCACTGGCATCCCTCCAGTCCCGTGGTCATCGGCGAATGATCGCGCCGAAACCTTTGCGGGCCGATTCGCCGCGCAGTGAGCGCAGCAGTCCGGGCACGCAGTTGCTTTTGCGCTATCTGCAGAACCTGCCTCCGTATCGATGGACGCAATCACGGCTGGTGAAGTGGGGCTTGACCGGGCGGTCGGCTGCTGTCGCCGTGCCGTATTTCTGGTTGCTGCTGTTCTTTCTCGTGCCGTTCCTGATCGTGCTCAAGATCGCGTTCTCGGATACGCAGATCGCGATGCCGCCCTACCAGCCGCTGTTCCAGTGGGCCGGCGAGAAGGTCCTGACCATCAAGCTCAACCTGGGGAATTTCCTGTTCCTGGTCGAGGACAACCTGTACTGGAAGGCGTACATGAATTCCGTGAAGGTCGCCGCCATCTCGACGGTGCTGTGCCTGCTGATCGGCTACCCGATGGCCTACGCCATTGCCCGCGCCGATGCGACCCGCCGCAACATGCTGCTGATGATGGTGATCCTGCCGTTCTGGACATCGTTCCTGCTGCGTGTCTATGCGTGGATCGGCCTGTTGAAGACCAACGGCCTGATCAATAATTTCCTGATGTGGGTGGGCGTCATCGACCAGCCGATCGTGATGCTGCAGACGGATTTCGCCATCTATGTCGGCATCGTGTACTCGTACCTGCCTTTCATGATCCTGCCGCTGTATTCGAATCTCGAGAAGCTGGACCTGACGCTGCTCGAAGCGGCGGCGGACCTGGGTTGTCGTCCGTTCAAGGCATTTCTGAAAGTGACGCTGCCGCTGTCCAAACCCGGCATCTATGCGGGTTCGATGCTGGTGTTCATTCCAGCGGTGGGCGAGTTCGTCATTCCCTCCCTGCTGGGCGCGCCCGAATCGCTGATGATCGGCAAGGTGCTGTGGACGGAGTTCTTCAGCAACCGCGACTGGCCGGTGGCGAGCGCCGTCGCCATCGCCTTGCTGACGCTGCTCGTGATACCCATCGGCTTCCTGATGCATCTGCAGAATGAAGAAGCCAGGGCGGCGCGACGATGAACACGCGCATTCCCATATTCCGCACGGCATCGCTGGTGCTCGGCTTCGCGTTCCTCTACATCCCCATCCTGTCGCTGGTGGTGTACTCGTTCAACAAGTCGCGACTGGTCACGGTGTGGGGCGGCTTCTCCACGCAATGGTATGGGCGACTGTTCCAGAACGAGCAGATCCTCGACGCGGCGTGGCTGTCGCTCAAGATCGCAGCGACGACAGCGACGGGAGCAACCATTCTCGGCACGCTCGCCGGCCTTGCGCTAGCACGGTTCGGCGCTTTCAAAGGACGCGCATTGTTGTCCGGCATGACGACTGCGCCGCTGGTCATGCCCGAGGTCATTACCGGTTTGTCACTGCTGCTGCTGTTCGTCGCGCTGGAGCAGTTGATCGGCTGGCCGCAGGGCAGGGGCCAGACGACCATCGTCATCGCTCATATCACGCTGACGATGGCTTACGTGACGGTGATCGTGCAGTCGCGACTGTCGACGCTGGACGATTCGCTGGAAGAGGCGGCCATGGACCTGGGTGCCCGACCGGCCAAGATCTTTTTCGTCATCACCCTGCCCATCATTGCGCCGGCGCTGATTTCGGGCTGGCTGCTGGCGTTCACGATCTCGCTGGATGACCTCGTCATCACCAGTTTCGTTTCGGGGCCGGGATCGAGTACCTTGCCCATGGTTATTTTCTCGAAGGTGCGCCTGGGTGTCAGTCCCGACATCAATGCGCTCGCCTCCATCATGGTGCTGATCGTGACGATCGGCGTCGTGCTGGCGGGCGTGATGCTGTCACGGCAGGAGAAACGTCGTCAGAAGGACATGGCGCTGGCTGCCGGCACGAGTACCAAATGATGTCTGCAATATTGCGTCCTCCTCCTTACGTCCCGGCATTTCCTCCCATGCAACCCACGTCCAAGCTGCCTCACGTCGGCACCACGATTTTCACCGTGATGACCAATCGGGCGCGCGAACTGGGGGCGATCAATCTCGCCCAGGGATTTCCCGACTACGACGTGCCGCCGAAATTGAAGGACCTGGTCGCGTACCACGTTGCAGCGGGACGTAACCAGTACGCACCGATGATCGGCGTGGGCGAATTGCGCGAGCAGATAGCGCTGAAGCTGGCAACGTCGTATGGACGCGTGCCGGATCACGAAACGGAAATCACCATCACGCTCGGCGCCACCGAGGCGATTTTCTCGGCCATCATGGCGCTGGTGCATCCGGGCGACGAAGTGATCCTGTTCGATCCTTCCTACGATTCGTATGGGCCCGCCGTGATCCTGGCTGGCGGCAAGCCGATTCACATTCCGCTCGATGCGCCGCATTTCCACATCGACTGGCAGCGAGTGCGTGAAGCCGTGACGCCTAAGCTGCGTCTGGTCATCATCAACACGCCGCACAATCCCACCGGCAGCGTCGTCACTGCGGAGGAACTGGACACGCTCGCGGAGATCCTGCGTTCGACGCAGGCTTACGTGCTCATGGACGAAGTGTACGAACACATGATTTACGACGGCGCGCGTCATGCCAGCGTGTTCGGTCATCCGGAACTCTATGAGCGCGGCGTCAGCGTGTTCTCGTTCGGTAAAACCATGCACGCAACCGGCTGGCGCGTGGGTTATTCAGTCGCGCCGCCGGCGATCACCAAAGAAATCCGGCGCGTGCACCAGTTCAATACGTTCAGCATCGCGACACCGCTGCAACACGCCATCGCGGATTTCCTCAAGACTTCACCCGAACACAGCAGCGGGTTGGCGGCCTTCTACCAGCGCAAGCGCGACAAGTTCCTGGATAGCCTGGGCGGCTCCAGTTTCAGTTGGACGCCGTCGGCGGGCACGTATTTCCAACTGCTGGATTTCAGCGCGATTTCCGATGAGACCGACCTGGAATTCACGGAAACGCTGTTGAAAGCGGGCGTCGCGGCAATCCCGGTCTCGCCGTTCTACGCCGTGCCGCCCCGCCTGTCGGTGGTGCGGTTTTGTTTCGCCAAGAGCGAGTCGACGCTGGAGGATGCGGCCGAGCGCTTGTGCCACTTGTGAAGCTCACGACCTACCTGAATCATCCGCCGGCGGTAAAGGTACCCGAGGACAACCGGCCGCTGGTGGCGCCGATCTACCAGTCGGTGAAGTTCACCTTCGACGATGTCGGGGAGAGCGAGCGGCAGAGCCGTGGCGAGCGCGAAGGATTCGTCTATTCGCGGGTGTCGAATCCGACTCTGCAACAGCTGCAGATGTCACTCGCGACAGTGCAGGGTCGTTCCGACTGCCTGCTCACGGCATCGGGCGTTGCGGCCGTCAACCTGGCGCTGCTGGCGCTTTGCAAGCAGGGCGACCATGTCGTGCTGTTCGCGGAGATGTACCAGCCCATCCGTTACTGCATCCGACGGTTGCTCGCGCGTTATGGTGTCACCCACACGATGCTCTCGATCGAAGACATCGAGGGCATCGAGCGTACATTGGCGACCACGCCGACGCGCCTGGTCGTGTTCGAATCGCCGACCAATCCCGTGCTCAAGATCGCCGACATCGCCCGCATCACGGCGGCAGCGCAGGCTCACGGTGCGCTGACCGTTCTAGATAACACCTTCGCCGGTTTTCACAACCACGGCCAGTTCGATATCGATGTCTACGTTCACAGCCTGACCAAGTATGCCTCGGGCCATGGCGATGTGATGGGCGGCGCCGTCATCGCCCGCAAGGAGCTCATCGACTCGATGCGCACTGACTTCATCGTCATGGGCGCGACGCTCGATCCGCACGCGGCCTTTCTCATCCAGCGCGGCTTGAAGACGTACGGACTTCGCTACGAGCGGCAGTGCCAGAACGCTCACCGGGTCGCTGAGTTTCTGGAGTCGCGGGCAGAGGTGAGTCGCGTCGGCTATCCGGGCCTCGCTTCGAATCCCGGCCACGCGTTGGCTAAGCAGCAGATGCTCGATTTCGGCACCATCGTCACCATCGATCTGGCGTGCGATTCCGCGGGCGCCAGCCGCTTTGCCGAAGCGCTGGATCTGTTCGCGATCTCCGCGAGCATTGGCTCCACGGAATCGCTGGTGCAGCCGGGCAGGTTGATGCGGCCGCGGGATCTCAATGTCGAGGAGAAGCGCTGGGCAGGGGTGGAGGATACGACGGTGAGGCTGTCGATCGGGATCGAGGACGCAGGGGATTTGATTGCGGACCTGGAGAAAGCGTTGGTCGCCTCTCGTTCCTGACGGCAGAAGAAGCTAGATCCGCACCCGGTGCCGATGATACGGCAGCACTTCCAGCACATCCCCTTCCTGCAACCGCTGCTGTATCGAGCGCCACCAGTCCGCCGTCATGACCTCGCCATGCACGTGCAGGAATAATTCCTTGAGCTGCTTGTCGAAACCCAGGAACTGCATGAACGTTTCCGGGAACACGTCGTTCTCGTTGACGTGGAACCAGGCCTCGGCGCGCATCTCGTCTTCGTCGTTGCGAGCCTGCGGCAGGTCGCGGAAGTGGCAATCGGTCACCGCGCATAGTTCGTCGTAATCGTAAAAGATCACCCGGCCGTGACGCGTCACGCCGAAGTTCTTCAGCAGCAGGTCGCCGGCGAAAATGTTCGTGACGGCCAGGTCGCGGATGCACTGTCCGTAGTCGAGCACGGCGAGTTGCGCGCTCTCCAGCGGTGAATTACGGATATACAGGTTCAGCGGCGTCATGCGCCGTTCGATGTACAGGTGATCGATGACGATCTCGCCACCTTCGAAGTGCACGGTGTTGGCTGCCTCGTTACGCAGTTCTTCGATCACGGCATCGCAGAAGCGCGCCCGGGGAAATTTCAGGCGTTTGAATTCCTGTGCATCCACCAAGCGCCCGGCGCGATCATGCTTGAACACCAGTTCGTACTTTTTGAGGACTTCTTCCCGCAGCACGTTCTTGGGGTAAGCAAAGCGATCGCGGATGATCTTGAACACCACGTCGAACGACGGCAGCGTGAAGCAGATCATGACCAGTCCGCGATCGCCGGGCGCGTGCACGAACTGGTCGTCGCTCTTCTGGAGATGCTTGAATAGCTCGCGGTAGCGCTCCGTCTTGCCCTGCTTGGCGCGGCCGAGCACGGTGTAGAGTTCGCTGACCGGCTTGCGCGGCAGGATGCTCTTGAGGAACACCACAGCCTGTCCCACGTGCGCGAGATCGGCATTGAAATAGGAGCGGGTGAAGCTGAAGAGGATGCTCACCGAGCTTTCGTCCATCATCACGGCGTCGATGAGCACGCCGCTGTCCGAGTTCTTCAGTGCGAGCACGAAGGGGCGCATCCAGCCCTTGCCGGAAATGCGACCGACCAGGTACGCGCGCGTCATCTGGAAGAACACGGTGTGGATGAATTCGATCTGCTCCACCACCAGCGGCGGTCGCGATGCGTCCGAGTCCGCTTCGCATAGCGAACGAACTTCGTTGGTGATGATGCGGATGCTGCGATCGAAGTCGAGATAGGGCGTGCGGAAACGGAAGTCCGCCAGCACTTCCTCGAACAGCCACTCGAGCGAGCCGCGGTTGAGGTAGATATTGGTCTCGACCGGAGTGGTGATGGAGCCGATGGGATCCAGGTCCAGCGCCACGAATTCGACGGCCGCGTCGGTGCCGACGGTGCCGAACGTGCGGCGCGTGACCGAGTTGAAAAAGGTTTTGTCGAACTCGCGATCGGGCAGTGTCTCGATCAGTTCGGTGAAGCGACGTTTCACCGAACTCCAGATGGCGCGCTCGCTGACGTCCTCGCCGAGTCGCGCCCGCATCTGTATGACGGCGCGGTTTACGTATCGGTCATAGAGTTCGATGCGTTCGACGGCGTCGCGCAGGCTGCCTCGCCATTCGCGATCCTCGAAGCGTTGGGGCGCGCGTCGGGTGATGACGCGGAATTCGTTGTTGTATTCGGCGAAGGCCCGCACGAGTGCGGACGCGCATTGCTCGACCAGTTCATCGCGGCTAAGAGGACGTTCCTGGCTGGACATGTCTTATCCTTCAGACGACAGCAACGAGAGGGGAAACGGAGATTTCTCGCTGAGCACGCGGAGCACGCTGAGCAGAAAAGAAAATCATGGTCCGGAGTCGGAATCAGATCCGATCCGGTTCCTGCCATATTTCTCTTCTCTGCTCAGCGTGCTCCGCGTGCCCAGCGAGAGATATTCTTCATGACATTCAATACGACACAGCTCTCGACGAGCGCCCCGCCCAAACGAAAACGGGGCACTCGCGCGCCCCGTTTCCTTATCCGATCTTCACGCGGAAGATCAGAGATTGCGGATCAGCGCATCGCCGAACTCGCTGCACTTCACTTCCGTCGCGCCTTCCATCAAGCGCGCGAAGTCGTACGTCACGTGCTTCTGCGCGATCGACTTGTCCATGGCGTTGATCACGGCGTCGGCCGCTTCGACCCAGCCCATGTAACGCAGCATCATTTCGCCCGACAGGATCACCGAACCCGGATTCACCTTGTCGAGGTTGGCGTACTTAGGCGCCGTGCCGTGAGTCGCTTCGAACACCGCGTGGCCGGTGACGTAGTTGACGTTGCCGCCCGGCGCGATGCCGATGCCGCCGACCTGCGCCGCCAATGCATCCGACAGGTAATCGCCATTGAGGTTCATGGTCGCGATCACGTCGAACTCTTCCGGACGCGTCAGCACCTGCTGCAGGGTGATGTCGGCGATCGCATCCTTGATGATGATCTTGCCGGCCTTCTTCGCCGCAGTCTGCTCGTCGTTCGCAGCCTTCTCGCCCTTGGCGGCCTTGGTGCGTTCCCACTGGTCCCAGGTGTAGGTCTGTTCGGCGAAGTCGCGCTCGGCCAGCGCATAACACCAGTTACGGAAGGCGCCTTCCGTGTACTTCATGATGTTGCCCTTGTGCACGATGGTGACACTGGCGCGCTTGTTGGCGATCGCGTATTCGATGGCCGACTTGAACAGGCGCTCGGTGCCTTCCTCGGACACAGCCTTGATGCCGATGCCCGAAGTGTTCGGGAAGCGGATCTTGGCGTACTGCTTAGGGAACGCCTGCTGGAACAGCTCCATGAACTTCTTGTTGTCCGGCGTGCCGGTCTCGAATTCGATGCCGGCGTAGATGTCTTCGGTGTTCTCGCGGAAGATCACCATGTCGACTTTCTCGGGATGCTTCACTGGAGAAGGCACGCCCTTGAACCAGCGTACCGGGCGCAGGCAGACGTAGAGATCGAGCATCTGGCGCAAAGCGACGTTCAGCGAACGGATGCCGCCGCCGATGGGCGTGGTCAGCGGACCCTTGATCGACACGAGGTATTCGCGACAGGCGGCGACAGTCTCGTCGGGCAGCCAGGTGTTGAACAGGTCGTTCGACTTCTGGCCTGCGTAGACTTCCAGCCAGTGAATCTTGCGCTTGCCGCCGTAGGCCTTGGCCACGGCTGCATCGAGGACGCGGACCGACGCACGCCAGATATCCGGACCGGTGCCGTCACCCTCGATGAACGGGATGATGGGCTGATCGGGAACGGTGAGCTTGCCGTCCTTGATGGTGATTTTCTGGCCCTGCGGGGGCACGTTGAGCTTGAGCGCTGTCGACATCGACCGACTCCGGACGTTGAGTGTATTTTGGGTGCCGAATGCTATCACACGCGACACCTCTCGCGACGATTCGAGGCTGCTGCCAGCGGGTCGGCGAGCGATTCGCGGTGGGTTGCACCACACAGCCGATCAGGGATTCCCGCAGCGATGCGCACCCGATCGGCGCAGAGGGTCAGAAGTCGACGCTCACCTGCACGCTGTCGCCCGCATTCTCCAGGCGAATGGTCCAGCGATAGCGCTCGCAGATGCGGCGTACCAGGTACAGGCCCATGCCGTGTCCTGCCGGATGTGTAGTAAATCGCCGCTGCAGCGATTGCGGACTGGGCTCGGGCAGGGTGCCGGAGTTGGCGACGCTGAATTCTCGTCCACGCAGGCTGCAACGGACGTCGTGGCCGGTGCCGTGCTGGAGCGCGTTACGCACGATGTTGCCGACCACCATCGCCACCATGCTGTCCGGCGCTGCCACTTCGAGTGCGTCGTTGTCCGCGAGGTCGAGCACGATGCGTTTTCCCGGCACCAGCGAGCGCAGGTCTTCGACGACGCGCAGCACGACGATGTTGACGTCGCATTCCGGCGCGACGACGGAGGAAGTGCGTTCCTCTCGCGACAACATCAGCAACGCATCCGTGAACTCCGACATCTCGCGCACGGCCCGTTGAATACGCGCCAGCGCATTAGCCGAGCGTGGACGATCCATGCCTTCGAGTAATTCCACTGCGCCGCGAATCACGGCGAGCGGTGTGCGCAGCTCGTGACTCGCCGTGGCAGTGAATGATTGTTCACGCTCGACGAAGCCGTCGAGTCGTTCCATGAATGTGTCGATGGAGCGCGCGATCGGTTCGAGTTCGTTGGTGGCGAATTGCGCGCCGATGCGAACGTGGCGTTCGCCGGGATCGATCTGCGTCAAGCGCTCGGCGAGTGCATTCACCGGTTTCACCAGCCGGCGCGAAATGCCGAATGCGCTCCAGCCTGCGATCAGGACGATGGCGACGACGCCGAGCGAAAGCACCAGCAACGCCAGCTTCTCCTGCCGCGCATACGTGGTCACGTCGTACGTGATGTAGAGGCGACCGAAATCGCCATCGCGCACCAGCACGTCGAGCAACTGCGTGCCGGAGCGCACGCGATGCATCTCTCCCGGCTTCAGTCGCGCAATGTGGCGGGGCAGGTCGGAGAGATCGCTGGAGCGATAGATGCTGAGGCGTGCGGAGCGTAGCGGATCGGCGCCGCGATCCACACGCATGCGTTGTTCGAAATGAGTGAGTTCTTCGGATAGCAGGTCGTAGGTGATGCTGCGCTTGAGACGCTCATCGGCGAGATGCGCCCACGCGGCGAGGACGACCCCGGCGATCGCGACCAACGCCAGCATGGTGCCGGCGATGCGCGCCCGCAGGCTGAGTCGCTGTAAGCGCGAACTCAGGCTACGGACGTAACGGATCCGTCGCAAGTCGATAGCCGGTGCCATGGATGGTGTGCAGCAGTTTAGTCTCGAAGTTCTTGTCGATCGCGGTCCGCAACGCGTGCACGTGCGCACGCAGGAAATCCCCTTCCGGCGGCCGCTCGCCCCACAACTCGCGTTCGAGCTCGGTGCGCGTCACCACGCGGTTCGCGTTCTGCATCAGGATCACCAGGATGCGCCGCGTGGTCGGATTGAGTTTGATGGCGGTGCCGCTGCGCTCGGCTTCCAGCGTGTCGAGATCGAATTTCAGATCGCCGACGGCGAGTACACGGGGCGCTTCCACCGGGCTTGCCCGTCGCACCAACGCCTTGAGTCGCGCGTCGAGTTCGGCGAGCGAGAATGGTTTGACCAGGTAATCGTCGGCACCCGCGTCGAAGCCCTCGATCTTGTCGGCCAGCAGGTCCTTGGCCGTCAGCATCAGTATCGGCAATCGCGTATGCCCGGTCTGTCGCAGGCTGCGGCACAGTGACAAGCCGTCCAGGCCTGGCAGCATGAGGTCGAGCACCACCGCGTCGTAAGTATTGTCGAGCGCCATTTGCAGGCCCGTCCTGCCATCGGCGGCATGCGATACGTCGTCGCCGCGCGCCGCGAAATACTCGGCGATATTCGCGGCGATATCGTGGTGATCTTCGACGAGCAGCAGGTTCATCGGGAATGGGCGCGTGTCATGGACATGTCACATTGTAGGGCGCAACGGTCCGGGGTAGCGACGCGGTGTGAAGCGGATCGCATTTTGCCTCTCCCGGTGCGGAATCACGAAAGGTTCATGAAGCCGTCAAAGACCGGCAGTATGGCCGGCGCACAGTACGCCCTGTTGAGTGCCAATGGATCAGGAACGGTCCTCCTACTCTCGAGGTGCGTCATGGACAATGTTCAGCCGAGCGCGATCAGCACGATGTTCAGCCGCTTCGACCGGGCCGAATACGCATGGTGCCTGCGCCTGAACCGCAGTTGCCAGCGCCGCGTGCTGCGAAATTTCTTCGCCGCGGTGAGTCGCCTGGGCGACGGCATTTTCTGGTACGTAATGGTGTTGTCGCTGCCCCTCATTTACGGCGAGGTCGCACTGCTGCCTGCGCTGCGCATGGCCATCGTCGGCTTCACGGGACTCGCGCTGTACAAGTATCTCAAGTCGCGACTGGTGCGCGAGCGGCCGTATATCTCGCTGATCGGCATCGTTGCCGGCACGCATGCACTTGACCGTTACAGCTTTCCTTCCGGCCACACCTTGCACGCCGTCGCCTTCACGACGCTCATCGTCGCGAGCTTCCCGGAACTTGCGTGGCTGTGCGTGCCGTTCGCGACGCTGGTGGCAATGTCGCGTGTCGTGCTCGGCTTGCACTATCCAACTGATGTAGCGGCCGGTGCGTTGATTGGCAGCGGGCTTGCTGGGTTGAGCATGCTCGTGCTGCCTATCGTCTGAGTCGGAAAGGCAAGCCAGATCCAGATGTGGCGCTATCCAATTCTCGCGATTCCAATTCTCCCCTGGCGTGCTTTGCGCCCTTTGCGAGAAATCCTTTCTTATTCGCCCAGCGCCGCAAGTCGTGTGCGATGGCGCCGATCACCTGTGTGCGTTCCTGCAGCAGGCGATTCAGGCGCGCGGATGCACTGTGCCAACGCAAAGAGCCACACCGCGGGCGTGTGGCTCTGTCGTTACCGATACAAGGACTGTTATTCGTCCTTCGGCGGTCGCTTGCCGCGAGGGCCGGGCGGCGGACCCATCGGACGATCGGCCAGCGCCTCGAACTTCTTCAGCTGCACATCCGACAGGATGGGCCGCAGTTTGTCGATCGTAGCGGTGCGCTGCGCGTCGAAGCGCGCCTTCATCTCTTCGCGGGTCGGGCGCTCGGCGCCGGCTTCTCTGGCCTTCTTGCGCTCGGCTTTCATCTCCGCCCGCTGTTCCGTCAGGACTTTCTCTACAGCCACCTTCTGCCCGGCATCCAGGTCCAGCAACAGGGCAAGGCGTTCTATGCCCTGTCCTTCGGGAGGCGGCGCGGGAGGCGTGTCGGCAACTGCGAGGGCCGCTGTGAGGCACAGGGCGGCTAGGGTGGGTATGCGATACATGGGGTTACTCCTGGGTAGGGATACGGTGTCTGTCTTGTTTGGCCTTGAGGTCGGATATCAATCTATTACCTCGGGCTGCAAAGCCGCGTAAGCAATCGTGACAAAGTGTTGTGCGGACCGGCCGAACTCAGGGTCGAGGCAGACTCAACGTCGCCTCCAGCCCACCTTCCGGCCGGTTGCGCAGCTCGATCGTCCCGCCATGCGCCTCGGCGATGTCCTTCGCGATGCACAGCCCCAGGCCGGTGCCACCGCTGTCGCGGTTGCGAGACGATTCCAGCCGGTAGAACGGCTCGAACACCTGCCGCTGGAATTCCTCGGCAATGCCCGGCCCTTCGTCCAGGACGCTGATCCTGAGCGTGGCGCCGTCGGTGACGACCACGGAAGCGCGATCTCCATACTTGATCGCGTTATGCAGCAGGTTCGACAGGCAGCGCTTGAGTGCTCCCGGTTTCGCGCTGATGGGCTGGCGTGAACGCCCCGTGACTGACACGGTTTCGCCCAATTCGGCGAACTCCTTCTGCAGCGACGCCAGCAGGTCGTCGATGGAAATGTTCACCGGCACTTCATTGTCGTTCAGCCCTTTGAACAGGCCCAGCGCGCCGTTCACCATCAAAGTCATCTCGTCCAGGTCTGCAGTGAAGCGCTCGCGCGTCTCGCCATCGTCCAGCGCTTCCGCGCGCAGGCGTAGACGAGTCAACGGCGTACGCAGATCGTGCGACATCGCCGCGAGCACGCGAGTGCGGCTGTCCAGATAACGATGCAGCCGGTCCTGCATCGTGTTGAACGCACGCGTCGCATCCCGGAGTTCGCGTGCGCCGCTCTCTCGGAGCGGCGGAATTTTCACGCCTTTGCCGATCGCTTCTGCGGCGCTCGCGAGTTCAGACAAAGGCCGGGTAATGGTGCGCGTCATGAGGCCGAGAACGATGGCGAGCGCCAGCGTCCAGGCGCTGACCTGCGCGATGATTTCCGTCGGTAACGGCGGGCCAGGCATGGGAGCGATGGTGCGGAACATGACCCGCTCGCCATCGGGAAGCCTGACGGACACATCGATCAGCCGCGAAGCGAAGGGGCCGAATCCCGGCCTGGCTCCATTGCGCGGCCCTTCGCCCGGTGGTGGCCCGCCGTCACGATTCGGCGGCGGACCCCTATCGTCTCCCGGCCCGGATCCCTGCGAATCCTGGCCCGCGTCGCTACCCGCCGGTCGGCGCCATTCTTCGAGGACGCGGATGGGTCGCTGCGCCGGGCGGCGTCCCAGCGGAGTCACAGTGACTCGATAGTCGTCACTCAGTTGCCGGCGCAATCGTCGCGCGAAGACTTCCTGGGACTGTTCGATCGTACGCGACAATTGCGGCGGTGGACCCCGGCGCGTGCTCTCGATCTCGATGGATTCGGCTCGATACTTAGCGATGGCGGCACGCCGCTCTTCAGGCCGCATGTGTGCGAGTTTCTCGCTGGTTTCCGCGATCACTGCCGCCGCCGACCACGCGGAACTGCCCCACAGCGCGAGGTCGCGCCGCTCGCGTAAGACCAACAACATGATGATGGCCAGGGTGATGCCGATCACCCCAAGCACCGCTGCCAGCAACCGGGCAAACAGCGATTGCGGCAACCATGCACGCATCATTGCGGTAGCGATTCCTGCTCCACTGGCACGCCGATCAGGTAGCCCTCGCCATACACGGTCTTGATGATCTGGGGTGCGCGTGCGTCGTCACCAAGAGTTTGTCGCAGGCGGCTGATGCGAACGTCGATGCTGCGATCGAAAGGATCGGCGTCGCGGCCGCGAATCATCTCCATCAACTGGGTTCGCGACAGCACCCGGCTCGGATGGCCCAGCAGGATCGATAGCAGGCGGAATTCCGCGCCGCTCAGCGAAACTACATTGCCATTCGTGTGCGTGAGTTCGCGAGTGGTCGTGTCCAGGCGCCAGTCACCGAAACGGTAACCGCGTACTTCGGTCGATAGCGGATCGCGCGGTGCGTGCATCGTCCGTCGCAGGACTGCTTTGATGCGTACGAGCAGCTCGCGTGGATTGAAAGGTTTCGCCAGATAGTCATCGGCGCCCACTTCCATGCCGACGATGCGGTCGATGTCATCGCCCAGCGCGGTGAGCATGATGATGGGCACCTGCGAATCCTTGCGCAGCTCGCGACATAGCTTGAGCCCGTCCTCGCCCGGCAGCATGACGTCGAGCACGATCAGGTCGACGTGCGTGTTCTCGATCAGGCGTTTCATCGCCTTGCCTTCAGCTACCGCCGAGGCGCGGTATCCGTTCTTTTCCAGATACTCGCTCAGGAGTGTACGTATGTCGCGGTCGTCATCGACCACCAGGATGTGTGAGGTCTCGGCCATGCGCGATTTATAGCAGAGGCAGGAGGCTTCGGTGCGCCGAGGTGCTCATTTCGCAGCGCGGATTTTGTAACGAAGTGTTACTGCCTCTCCCGCAAGGAGCCCACATGGGGAGAGGCAAAAGCGAAAGTCAGGCTTTGCCGGCGACTTTCGCATCCAGCGCCGACCAGCGCTCGAACTTCTCCAGCAGCTGCTTCTCCACCTGCGCGGCTTCCTGGCCGTCGTTCTTCATCTGCTCGGCGCTTTGCTTGTGATAGTCGGCAGCGCTCATTCGTTCCACCAGCAGGCGTTGCTGCTGTTCCAGTGCTTCGATCTGCACAGGCAACTGTTCGAGTTCGCGCGCTTCCTTGTAGCTCAGCTTGACCGCAGTCGCTGCGGCTGGCGCCAAGCGCTTCCCATCCGATTTGCTGCGAGCCACGGGTGCCGGCGCCCGCGATTGCTTGTAGGCAAGCCAGTCGCTGTAGCCGCCGACATATTCCTGCCAGTCGCCATTGCCTTCGGCTACCAGCGTCTGCGTCACGACGTTATCTAGAAAAGCCCGGTCGTGGCTCACCAGCAGCAGCGTGCCGGGATAACTCTGCAGCGTCGTTTCGAGCAGTTCCAGCGAATCGATGTCGAGATCGTTGGTGGGTTCGTCCATCACCAGCACGTTGGCGGGACGCGCGAACAGGCGGGCCAGCAGCAGGCGATTGCGCTCGCCGCCGGAGAGCGCCTTCACCGGCGACTTGGCGCGTTGTGGCGGAAACAGGAAGTCGGCGAGATACGTCATCACGTGCTTGCGCTCGGTGCCGATCTCGATCCAGTCCGAGCCCGGGCTGATGGTCTCCATCACCGACTTCTCCGGATCGAGCTGTTCGCGCATCTGGTCGAAGTAGGCCACCTGCACGTTGCTGCCGAGCTTCACCGTGCCCGAGTCCGGCTCCAGCTGGCCGAGGATGAGCTTGATGAGAGTCGATTTTCCAGCGCCGTTCGCGCCGATGAGGCCGAGGCGATCGCCCCGTTGCACACGCAACGACAAGGCATCGACGATAGTGCGCTCGCCGAAGACCTTGGTCACGTCCTTGAGTTCGGCGACGAGCTTGCCCGAACGGCCGCCGGTATCGATGACCAGCTTGACGTCGCCCATCTGCTCGCGTCGCGCGGCTCGCTGGTCGCGCAACGATTCCAGTCGTCGCACTCGACCTTCATTGCGAGTGCGGCGTGCTTCCACGCCGCGGCGGATCCAGACTTCTTCCTGCGCCCAGAACTTGTCGAACTTGCGGTTGACCACGTCTTCCGCCGCGAGCTGTTCGCCCTTGCGCGTTTCGTACGTGGAGAAGTTGCCCGGATAGGAACGCAGCAAGCCGCGATCCAGTTCGATGATGCGAGTGACGACGCGATCGAGAAAAGACCGGTCGTGCGTGATCACGATTGCGCTCGGGCCTTTGTTCAACAAGTCTTCGAGCACCGTGATGCCGTCGATGTCGAGATGGTTGGTGGGTTCGTCGAGCAGCAGCAGTTCGGGCTGCATGGCGAGCGCCAAGGCCAGCGCCGCGCGCTTGCGTTCTCCACCGGAGGTCGTCGCCGGCGACTGTTCGGGGTTGACCGACATGCGATGCAGGAATTCGGTGAGCCGCGCTTCGATGCGCCAGCGCTCGCGTTCATCGTGAAAGTCGTCGAAGCCGCCGCGTGCCACGAGGCTTTCGTGAATCGTCTGCGCCTCGGGCAGCACCGGTTCCTGCTCGACCATGACGACGCGTAAACCGTCCTGTGTCGCCAATTCACCGTCATCCAGGCCGATATTGCGTGCGATCACGCGCAGCAAGGTCGACTTGCCGGTGCCGTTGCGACCGATCAGGCCGATGCGTTCGCCTTCCTGGACAGCCAGGTTGGCGCGATCGAGCAGAGGATGCAGGCCGTAGGCGAGTTCGGCGTTGCGTAGCGTGAGTAGCGGCATGGAGGGATATCGGAGCGAAGCTTAGGTGCGAGCAGCGCATGATAACCGCATCGGCAGTGCTCCAACCGACTGTCGGCGCGGCAGGAGGGGTAGGAATCTCGCTCACAAGCACATGATCTTGGCGAGAGATGGCCGGCTCCATGCCCGATGAGGCAAGAAACGTCGCGGGACTGCACGCAAAATAGCAGCTGCTACACTTGCAACGCTGGGCCGCTGGCCTGCGTATTCCGTTCACGCACTATGGATAGTTCATGGCCGAATTCCGTTCGCGATTACTGCCCTGCGTAGGGCTCGTGGTCACAATGCTGGTGACTGGTTGCAGCAAGGCGCCGAAGCCGGCAGACAACAACGGCCCGGTGCCGGTCGTTACTCGGACCGCGAGCAAACAGATCGTCCCGCTGCTGCTGGAGTCCGTGGGTCGCGCCGAAGGATCGAGGGAGATCGAGATTCGCGCGCGCGTGAGCGGCATTCTCGAGAAGCAGACTTACAGTGAAGGCAGCACGGTGAAGCGTGGCCAGGTGCTGTTCCAGATCGATCCCGCGCCCTTCGAGATTGCTTTGGCCCATGCGAAAGCGGCACTGGCCCAACAGGAAGCCACGGCAAAGCAGGCACGGCGCGACTCGACGCGGCTGACCGGTCTTGCGGCTCAGAATGCAGTGAGCCGTCGCGCAGCCGACGATGCGCTGAGTGCTTTGGACAACGCGGAAGCAGGCTTGCTCGCCGCGCAGGCGAACGTTCGCGAAGCGCAGCTGAACCTGTCATATACCAATGTCACTGCACCGATTGCCGGAATCGCGGGCCGCTCGATTCGTTCGGAGGGCAGCCTGGTCACCGCAGGCACCGAGTCGGGCTTGCTGACGACGCTCACGCAGAGCGATCCGTTGTGGGTGCGCTTTGCATTGTCGGATGCCGAATATGCAACGCTGCGTGAAGCGGGTGCTCCGCCAGGCGGCGAGAGTTCGACCGCGTCGCGCGCTGCTCCAGCAGCATCGAAATCGCTGCAAGTTCAACTGCTGCAGAAGAACGGAGAGCCGTATCCGCTGGCGGGACAGATGAATTTCGCGGGCTCCGAGATCGATACGCAGCTCGGCACCGTTCAGTTGCGAGCCGAGTTTCCGAATCCCGCGCTGCGCATCCTGCCGGGTGAATACCTGCGAGTGCGAATGTCGGTGGGTGCGGTGCCGGCAATCGTTGTCCCGCAGACCGCGGTGTTGCAGGGAGCGAAAGGTCCGTTCGTCTGGATCGTGAACGACAAGCAGCAGGCCGAACAGCGGCTGGTGCAGACCGGCGTATGGGTCGGTAGCGACTGGCAGATCCGTTCGGGCCTGGCCGAGGGCGATCGAGTCATCGTAGACAATCTGCTCAAGCTCAAGGCTGGCTCGGCCTTGCAGATTCAGTCGCCGGCGCAGGCGCGAACGGCGCAGCCATGATTTCGAATTACTTCCTGCGCCGCCCGGTATTCGCCGGCGTCAGCGCCATTGTCATCGTGCTCGCGGGGCTTGCGGCATTCGCCATCCTGCCGGTGGCCCAGTATCCGGAGATCGTGCCCCCGACAGTGCAGATCACGGCGACTTATCCGGGCGCGAGTGCGGAGACACTGGCGCGCACGGTCGCAGCGCCTATCGAAGAACAATTGTCGGGCGTCGAAGGCTTGATGTATTTCAATTCGACGTCGGCTTCGAACGGCTCGATGAACATCACTGCCACGTTCGAAGTGGGCACCACAGTCGACACCGCGGTGTTCAACGTAAACAACCGCGTGCAGCTGGCGGAGCCGCGCTTGCCCGAAGAAGTTCGTCGCAACGGCGTGCTGGTACAGAAACGCACCAACGACCTGTTGCTGTTCGCTGCCGTGATCTCGCCGGATGGCACGGCGGATTCGCTGGCGCTGTCGAACTATGCATCCATCAACATGGTCGACGAATTGAAGCGCGTGCCCGGCATCGCGGATCTGACGGTCTTCGGCGCCCGCGACTATTCGATGCGCGTCTGGCTGCAGACCGACAAGATGTCGCAGCTGGGGGTCACGACCGCCGACGTTGCGAATGCGCTGCGAGCGCAGAACGCGCAATACGCTGCTGGAAAAATCGGCGGCGAGCCGGCGCAGCCCGGCCAGAGTCTAGCCTTTACCGTGACGGCCACCGGTCGCCTGATCGAGCCCGAGCAGTTCGGCGAAATCATTGTGCGTGCCGGCGGGCCCGCCGGTGTCCTGCGCGTCAAAGACATTGCCCGCGTCGAACTCGGCGCGCAGAGCTACGAGGCGCAGTCGTTCCTCAATGGCCAGCCGATGGTGGGGCTGGGCATGTTCCTGCAGACGGGTGCGAACGCATTGCAGGTCGCCGATGCCGTGAAGGCGAAGCTCGCCGAACTCAAGCGCTCGTTTCCGCCGGGCATGGATTACGTGGTCCCGGTCGACTCCACCGATTTCGTCAAGGCCTCGATCAAGGAAGTCACCAAGACTATTTTCGAAGCTGCGTTGCTGGTGATCGCGGTGGTCTTCATATTCCTGCAATCGTGGCGCGCCACCTTGATTCCATTGATGGCCGTGCCGGTCTCGCTGATCGGCACGTTCGCGGGATTGTGGCTGTTCGGCTTCTCGATCAATACGCTGACCCTGTTCGCCATGGTGCTGGCCATCGGCATCGTGGTCGACGATGCGATCGTGGTGTTGGAAAACGTCGAGCGCCTCATGCGCGAGCAGAGCATGAGCGCCTACGATGCTTCGCTGGAAGCGATGCGAGAAGTCTCCGGCGCGGTCGTCGCTATCGTGCTGGTGTTGTGCGCGGTGTTCGTGCCGGTCGCGTTTCTCGGCGGCATCGCCGGACAGTTGTATCGCCAGTTCGCAGTGACGGTGGCGATCGCCGTCGTCATCTCAGGCTTCACTGCGCTGACTCTCACGCCTGTGTTGTGCGCGCTCCTGTTGAAGCCGGGCGAGCACGATGTGCCGATGTTTCGGCCTTTCAATCGCGGATTCAATTGGCTGACGCAGCGGTTTCTCGGCGCCGTGCAACTGGCGCTGCAGTGGCGTGTCCGTTCTTTCCTGGTTTTCGCCGCGGTCTTGGCTGTGTGCGGATGGCTGCTCTATCGCGTCCCTTCCGGATTCCTGCCGACCGAGGATCAGGGCCAGGTTTTGAACTCGGTGCAATTGCCGGATGCCGCGACGCTCGAGCGCACCATCGTCGTCACCAGGCAGTTGCGTGAACTGATCAAGGACGAGCCGTCGCTTCGCTACATGGCGGTGATCAATGGCGCGGACATCGTCGGCGGTGGCAACAAGACCAGCGCCGGCACCGTCTTCATGCGGCTGAAACACTGGGATGAACGCGATACCAGTTCGGAAGACCTGGCTCGCACGGTCAACGACAAAGGCAAAGCCATCCGTGAAGGTACTGTGCGTGCGTTCGGACCGCCCCCCATCCGGGGGCTGGGTTCCGCTGGCGGGTTCGAGTTCTATATCCAGGCACGCGGCGAGGTCGCGCCACAGGAACTCGCCGACACGACGCAGGCCTTCATCGACAAGATGCTGGCACATCCGTCGCTTGCAAACGCCAACACTTTCTTTCGCGCGACGGTGCCGCAATTGCGGGTGGATGTAGAGCGCGAGAAAGCACTCGCACTCGGCGTGCCGGTCACGGATGTGTTCGAGGCTCTGCAGAGCACGATGGGGGCGTTGTACGTCAACGACTTCAACAAGTTCGGGCGTACGTATCGGGTGCAACTGCAATCCGATGCTCCGTATCGCGCGCGGCCGGAAGATCTGGGCAACGTCTTCGTTCGTTCCAGCACCAGCGGCGAGATGATTCCGTTGAAGGCCGTGATCACCGTGACCGACATCGTCGGGCCCGAGCAGGTCGAGCGCTTCAACGGTTTCGTGGCGGCAAAAGTGTTGGGCAATGGCAAGGGGGGCGTCAGTTCGGGCGAGGCCATCGCCGCTGTCGAACAGGTTGCACGCGAGTCGTTGCCCGAGGGCTATCAGCTGCTGTGGAGCGGCCAGGCATTCCAGGAACAGCGCACCGGGAATGCCTCCCTGTTCGCGTTCGGTGCGGCCATCGTCATGGTGTTCCTGATCCTGGCGGCGTTGTACGAACGCTGGCGTGTGCCAATTGCGGTGGTGTTGGCTGTTCCATTCGCGATCGCCGGTGCGCTCATCTTCGTTTGGGCGCGTGACATGCAGAACGATATCTACTTTCAGATCGGCCTGGTCGTGCTCATCGGCCTGTCGGCCAAGAATGCGATCCTGATCGTCGAGTTCGCGCAGCAAGCCTATCTCGCCGGCAAGTCGCCTGCCGACGCCGCGGTGGAAGCAGCGCGCCTGCGTTTTCGGCCCATCGTGATGACGTCGCTGGCGTTCATGCTCGGCGTAGCGCCGCTCGCCATCTCCACCGGCGCAGGTTCGGCCGCACGGCAGTCGATGGGCACCGGAGTTTTTGGCGGTATGTTGTTGTCCACCTTCGTCGCGACCGTCTTCGTTCCCATGTTCTTCACCCTGGTGGCGCGTCGCCGACAGGGACGGCTGCAAGTGGAAGCGACGCAGGCGCCGCCATAGCGCCAGCGCGCCGCTCGAAACAACTGCTACTATCGCGGCCCATGCGATTCGACGAGAGATGAGCTGCGTGACTAGCGCGAAGTCGCTGACGACACATGAGCGTGCTTCGGGTACGCCGGGCTGGTGCGCACTGCTGATTCAGCGTGGCGTTTTAGTGAGTGCGTTACTCGCCGCGTGTCTCGTTCTCCAGCCAGCGGCAGATGCCGCTGACACCGTCGCCGCCCGGCCGCGAATCGGCCTCGTGTTGAGCGGTGGCGGTGCACGTGGAGCTGCGCACGTCGGTGTGCTCAAAGTTATAGACGAGATGAAAGTACCCATCGATGCCATCGCGGGCACGAGCATGGGCGCTGTCGTCGGGGGCCTGTATGCGTCGGGCATGAGCGCGGCCGAGATCGAGAAACTGGTCAGTTCGGTCAACTGGCAGGACGCTTTCCAGGATCGTCCGCCGCGCGCCGAACTCGGCTTTCGGCGCAAGCAGGACGATCGCAACTTCCTGGTCCGTTACGCCCTCGGCGTTCGTAAGAATGGCTTCGTCCTGCCGCGCGGGCTGGTGCAGGGACAGAAGCTCGAGCAGGTGCTGCGTAATGCATCGCTGCCTGTCGCCGACGTTCAGGACTTCGACCAGCTGCCGATTCCGTTCAGAGCTGTTGCCACCGACCTGGAGACAGGCGAGCCGGTGCTGATGGGATCCGGCGATCTCGTTACAGCCATGCGCGCGAGCATGTCAGCTCCCGGCGTGCTCGCACCGGCGCCGCGCGATGGCCGTTTGCTCGTAGATGGCGGCCTGGTCGATAACCTGCCGATCGACATCGCACGGCAGATGAATGTGGACCTGCTGATCGTCGTCGACGTGAGCTTTCCGTTGTATTCGCGCGAGGAACTGACTTCGCCGCTCGAAGTGACCAACCAGGCGTTCGCCATCATGATCCGCTCGCGGACCCGCGAGCAGCGCGCCAAGCTGAGCAGCAGCGACATCCTGATCGAGCCGCCGCTCGGTCGCTTTCCTTCAGTGGACTTCAGCCGTGTGCCGCAGGCACTGAAAGCCGGAGAACTGGCGGCGCGGCTCGACAAAGCAAAGTTTGCAGCGCTGGCGCTGGACGATGCCGGCTATCGTGAATACCTGGCGGCACGCACGCCGCGCTCCTCGGCGACGCCCGTGATCCAGTTCATCCGGCCCAGCAAGGATTCGCTCGAATATTCCGCACTGGTCACGGCGACCATGCGCAACCTCGTAGGCAAGCCGCTCGACAAGGAGCGCGTACGCAACCGGCTGTCGTCGCTGTATGCGCTCGATACGTTCGAGTCGATCGACTACGCATTGATCGAGGAGAACGGCCAGGCGGGTCTCGAGCTGAGCCTGCGCCGCAAGAGCTGGGGCCCCAACTACGTGCGCATGGGGCTGAATCTCGAAGACGATTTCGAAGGCGGCAGCCGCTACAACGCGGCGCTGCGTTTCATCATGACCGAGATCAACAAGTACGGCGCGGAATGGCTCAGCGACCTGCAGATCGGCGACACACCGCGGGTGTTCACGGAGTTCTATCAGCCGATTTCGCTGTTCAGCCGTTACTTCGTCGCGCCGCGTTTCGAATTCCAGGAGCGCAGCGTGAACCTGCTCAGCGGTGAGGACCAGATCGCGGAGTATCGCGTGCGCACGCTCGAAAGCGGGCTCGATATCGGACGCGAGTTTTCGAACTGGGGCGAGTTGCGCTTCGGGCTGCGTCGCGGTTCGGCGCGATCGCGCGTGCTCATCGGCGATCCGGATTTACCGCTGGAGAAGTCGAATCGCGGCGGCTTCTTCACACGCTTCACCTACGACAAGCTCGACAGTATTTTCTTTCCACGCCGCGGCCAGCAACTGACATTGGAATGGCGCGCCGAACGCAGGAGCATGGGCGGGGACGAGCAGTTCGATGCGTATTCGGCGAGCTGGCTGCTGGCGCGGTCGATCGATCGTCACACGCTGATTTTCTGGACGGATGTGGGCACCACGGTCGACAACCTCGCCACTCCCGAGAACTTCTTCACGCTGGGCGGATTCTTCAACATGTCCGGATTGCCGCCCAATTACCTGGCGGGGCCGCATTACGGCATCTCCCGGCTGATCTACTACCGCAAGATCGGTCGCGGCGGTTCGGGATTCCTCGACTTCCCCGCCTACGCGGGATTGTCGGTGGAAGCCGGCAACACCTGGTTCGATCGCGACCAGATGAGTTTCGGCGACCTGCGCAAGAACGGCAGCCTGTTCTTTGGGGTCGACTCGCCGCTCGGCCCGCTGTACCTCGCCACCGGCTTCGACGAAGGCGGCGGCAAGGCGTTCTATCTATTCCTGGGGCGAACGTTCTGACCGGCGGTCAGGTTGCGCTCAAATCGGATGACTCAGGAACGGTCCACTTTCTCGTAATCCAGCGATGGCTTGTCGCCGGGCCGGAAATATACGTAACGACCGCTCATCTCCTTCAGCGCCTCGTCGCGCTCCTCGCGGGTAGCGAACCAGTGTTCCTTGGTCCAGCTCTGGCCCACCAAGTTCTTGAACGGATCGGTGGACCGCAGCTTCACGCGAATGCCGAAAGGGCTGTGCGCCGGAGGCTGATGGTCGAGATTGTGCTCGTGAGCGATGGGCATTAGGGAACCGTATGGCGAGATCGGGCGGTGGACAGGGACAGAAGGATACCTGTCCGCGACGGTTCCGGCCACGACTATGACCTGCTGTAACAATGTGTTGCATACAAACGTGCGTGGTCTTCACGTAGGCACATTCTCCAGTCTCATCCCTTGCGCAATTGTGTAACAACGTCGCCTGTGAAGTCGCGAGCATGCAACCTTTCGTGGCTTGGTGGGATCTGATGATTCGTAACGCTGGTAGCGGACTTCGACAGCGTCGGCATGGTGCCGGCGCCCTGTGGCTTTCATGACGAATTTATTAGGGAGCGGGCTGGATGATTATCCGCAGAACGCAGGACATTCCTGCCGGTGGGCTGGGCATGAACCGCAACGCGTCGCCGGAAGGTGCGTCGGCCATTCTCAATATTGCGACACAGGCTGCCGAGTATTCGCTCGACAGTTCGCGTCTCGCCATCGTCAGTGCATGGCAAGGCCGGCAGGAAGTCATGCTCGACGGTCGGCGCATTCTCGTCGATGACGACACCTGGCTTGCCGTTCCAGCAACCGCCGGCACCGTTCGCATCCGCGCATCGCAGGATGTGCAAGCCCTGACCATCCTGTTTCGTGCTGGCATGCCCGAAGAAGTGTTGGGCAGCCTCCTCGGCGACGACGACCAGTTGCTGGAAGACGGCGAACTCGCGGTGCATGCCTCACTCCCATTCGCACCGCACCTGCAGCCGCACGACCGCAGTGTTACGCCGGTGCTGCTGTTCATTCGGCGGCATTGCGAGATGGGTCTCGACGATCCGTTGTGGTACGAAGAGCAACTCGCTTTCCTGCTGGAGCGCATGCTGTCGCGGCATCGCCAGATCATGGCGCGGGCTCGCGGTATTCCCGTTCGACGCGCCGCGACCCAGCGCGAAATTCTGCGTCGCATTTCGCTCGCCACCGATTTCATTCACTCGAGCTTCGATCGCCCGCTCATGCTGAGCGACATGGCGAGCGCCGCTTTCCTGTCGCGCCATCACTTCCTGCGATTGTTCAAGCACATTCACGATGTGACGCCGCATGAGTACCTGCAGCGCAAGCGCACGATGGTCGCGGCCCGACTGTTGCGCAACAGTGAACTCGGCGTCGAGGAAATCGTCAGGCAGGTCGGCTTCGATTCACGCTCGACTCTGTTCCGCGCGATGCGCCGTTTCCATGGCGTTACGCCGCGCGAGTGCCGTCAGTCGAACGATATGCCGGCGTTCATGGGAGCGATTACGGCGGCGGCTTAGAGTTCCAGTTCTTCCGCTTTCGGTTCCTCCTCCGGCCACCGGAGGAGGCGCTGCCGCCCTGACAGGAATTCGGGAGGATTTACGCGGCGCGCTTTGGAGTGACGACCATGCGTGTGCGCAAGCCGATCCGATCAGCCATGTCCACCAGTGTATCCAGTGAGAACAGGTCCAGTCGGCCGCGCGTCAAATCGGAAACACGCGGCTGAGTTACGCCGATCAGTTCGGCGGCCCTGGCCTGGGTCAGCTTGCGTGAATGCACCTTTTCTATGATTTGATTCGCAAGCTCCGCGCGCAGCTTCATGCTCGCCGCATCGGTCGCGGAGTCCTCGATCGCATCCCAGACCGACGAAAATTTATTTCCGGTCATGTTCGCTCCTTTATCAAATCGCGATATCTCTTCCCGGCGAGGTCGATATCTCGTTTCGGTGTTGCCTGTGTCTTTTTCTGAAAGCAATGCAGGACGTTGCAAGCCATGCGCATGACGGCGCGCAGCTGCTGAGGTGGAGTGATGCAGCGGGCAAGTTGCGTCCTCGTCATTACGGTGCTGTACACTGAGTGCGCCGCAGGTCGTTTCAAGGGCGAACAAAATCAACAACTCAACCGCCGCTTCCAGAGGCTGGACACTCACCGGTCTTGGAATTGCACTCTTCGCCTCCCCGCTGATCCTTGCGATATTCAGGTTCGCGGCTGGTCCGGCGCAGTCATCAGCTGACTATCTCGCCCGCGAGATCGCACTCTTTGTCGCCTTGGGCGCCTTGTTATGGATCGTGTCGAGTCGTGAGCGGCTACCGCTGACTTCCATAGGGTTGCTCACTGAAAAGACCGGTCGCTCGCTGCTTTGGGGGCTGCTCGGCGCCGTGCTCTGCGCGATCGGGCTTGCTGCCTGTCTCGGCGTCATTTCCTACTTAGGCCTGCCTTTCGGCGGTGAAGCCAAGTCCGGGTTTCATGCGCCGCTATGGGCGACGCTCATCACGGTGCTCCGAGCTGCTGTCATCGAGGAAGTGTTCTATCGAGGATACGCGATCGAGCGACTGGAGCGGCTCACCGGCAGTACGCCCATTGCTGCTTCGTTGCCTCTGATCGTCTTCGCGGTAGCCCACTATCGACAGGGCATGGCAGGGATACTCATCGCGCTAGTGATGGGCGGGATCCTTTCGATGCTGTTCGTGAAGCGGCGCGACCTGCTCGCCGTTATGGCTGCGCATTTCATCATCGATTTCATCCCCAACATCGTTCTGCCCATGCTGGGGGACTGAGCGCCGACGAACTGCGGCGTGCGATTTCACGCCCGCCGCATGTCTATTGCTCAGCGCTCGTGCGACAACATCGCAGCTTCCGGCGAGCGGTCGATGAGGATGGTGTTGCGTGGACCGGCTGTGAATATCTGCTGGCCGCGTTCCTTGGTGGCCTGAGTGGAGACGAGGTAGCTGCGTTGAGTGTCGCGTGTGCTGCGCTCGGTGGTGCTCGCCTTGGGCTGTGTCGCCTGCTCTTTGACCAACGTATCTTTCGGACCGTAACGAAACGGAGCGGGGTCGGCGTGTGCCGCGCACGTGGCGAGAGATAGCCCGGCCACCAGCGATGCAAAGAGACGAGAGCGGATCTTCATTTCGAAATACCTCTTACCAAACGAACACGCGGCGCCGGATCGAACAACTCTTCCTTTCATCGGCATCCAGCTGCGCTTCAGGTATTTCGAGTTCGACCGGCAAACGGTCCGGCCGCGTACGACGACAACGTACGCGGCCTACGCCCAACCCGGTCCCCCCTGTCTCAGCGGCTTTACCGTAATTCGCCGCAAACCTGGTTAAATGACGTATTGACCTGGGGGCATGACGCAATACATGCGCGGCCCCCTATGTCATTTTCCATGTTGATTTGGACGGCTCGCAGATGATGCAGCGTCGAACGAAAACCTGGTCATTTGCCCAGGTTTTCGGTGTAGGGATATTCGAGGCGTGGCCCCAAGTGTCGCGCGAAAACTATGCGCGCGATTAGAGCGTGAAGTGATGTTTAGCGCAGGGTGCGCGATCGAGTGAGGATCGAGATTCAGTGCGTCTCGGCTTCCGCTGGCGCCTTCGCCCTGTCTTTGTCGACTTCCACCGGCTTCGGCAGCGCAAAGCCGAACGTCGCTCCTTGATTCAGTTCGGACCTGGCCCAGACTTCGCCGCCATGGCGCGTGACGATGCGCTGGACGATGGCGAGGCCCACACCTGTTCCGGGATATTCACGCGCGCCATGCAATCGCTGGAACACTCCGAACAGAGTCGCGGTGTAACGGCTGTCGAAGCCCACGCCGTTGTCGATGACTTCGTAGACGATGCGATTGGCATCTTCATAACCCTGCACGAGAATCTTGGGCTGCGCGACCTTGCTGCTGTATTTCACGGCGTTGTCGATCAGGTTGATCCACACCTGCAGCATCAGGTGCTGGTCGCCGCGGGCGGGTGGCAAGTGGCCGATCGTGATTTCCGGGGGCGTCTGTTTAGGTCGTCCCGATCGCGCTTCGTTTACGGCGGTGCGCGCCAGTTCTTCCATCCGCAGTTCGCTCATGTCCACCGGCTGGCGGCCACACCGCGCGAAGGCCAGCAGGTCGTCGATCAGCGTGGACATTCGCGAAATGTTTTCGCGGATGCGGCTGACGTAATGTTTAGATTCCTCGGAGTCATCGACCGGCGCATGTTCTTCGAGCAGGCGCGAGAAACCGTCGATCGCACGCAGCGGCGCACGCAGGTCGTGAGACACCGAGTACGAAAATCCTTCCAGGTCCTGGTTTGCGGTGCGCAGGTCTGCGGCCTGCAGTTCGAGGTCGCGATTGAGGACACGAATCTGTTCGGCCGACAGTTCGTGTTGCGTCACCTGCGCCTGCAGCTCATTGTTCGATTGACGTAATGCATCGGCCAACGCCTCGTTCTCGATGGCCAGCCGCATCTGCCGTTCGACCGACTTGGTCTGCCGGTTCGCCGTGATGATCATGACGGGCAGATAGAACAGGAAGGCCAGTCCGATGAACGTGCGATCGCCGCCCATGATGAACTGGTGAATGCCGTAGGGCAGGGTGAGCGGAATGAGCAACACCGTATACGCATGTCGCACCGGTGACAGCGAGCCTATGCCGGTCGCCGTCGCACCGATGAACATCACCGACATGATGACTTCGTTCACCGGTGCGGTCGGCAGCATGAACGCCGGAGGAATGGACCAGATGATGCCGAACAGCGCGATGAGCGGGAATATTACGGATAGCCAGCGTCGGACCTCGGTGGGTTCTCGCGGATGTCGCAGGAACGCGCGCGCCACGCTCCAGCGGATGAGCATGATAGCCAGCGACGCCACATACCATGCGCAACTCACGAACAGGCCGGAGTCGTCGACGGCGGAATAGGCGATGATCGCGCCGATCAGGATGCTGCCCAGCAAGGGCGCCGTCGAAAGACTGCACATCAACGCAACCTGCTCGACCAGGATGCGATCGTTCAGTACTTTCGGATCCATGGGAGATGCGTTCATGGGAAGCGCAGCTTACCCCTAAATGGCCTGTGAAGCAGGGAGTGGAAGGGCAGGCGGTCGCGGAGGTATATCGAATTCGATATGAAGGGATACAAAACGAGTATGAGTCCCGGCGAGGGTCGTCGTGCTGAGCTAAACTGGTCGGCCCCGAACCGAGATTCGCTGAGCCGTCGAGAATCGCATGAGTACGTTGCCCGCCTGTCCGCAATGCAAATCCGAATTCACTTACGAAGATGCGCAGATGTACGTGTGCCCGGAGTGCGCCCATGAATGGGACAAGGGTGCGGTCGCGGAGAACATCGAGCCCGAGCTGTCTGTGCGCGATGCGAACGACAACGTGCTTCAGAACGGCGACACGATCACCATCATCAAGGATCTGAAGGTGAAAGGTTCCTCATCCGTGCTCAAGGTCGGCACCAAGATCAAGGGCATCCGGCTGGTCGAGGGCGATCACAACATCGACTGCAGGATCGAAGGCTTCGGCGCGATGAAGCTCAAGTCGGAGTTTGTGAAGAAGGCATAACTCGTATGCCAGTCTCACGTCGGATTCAAGAGTGGAAGAAGCGTTCGGCGCGCAAGCTTTCAGTCGACTCACTCACCTGATAGGCCTCAGCGAGGCGGCTCCACTCCCGGCTTCGGATCTTCCATCGGATAAGTCGTGAGCGCGCCTTCGTGTGCTGCCTGCGGAGCGGGTTCAGTTGCAGGAGGTGGAGTGTTCGTGGCAGACGGCACTGGGGCAGCCGCACCGCCGCCGGTGGCGGAACGCTGGATGGCGGCAATGAAAGTCTGCGCGGCGGGAGCGGCCGTCGGGGCATCGGTGCGGATGATCTCGCTCGCGAGGATGCCGGGCTTCGCATAGAAGAGTTCGTTCGAGCGACTGTCGATGGTGATGGCCGATCCATCCAGTGCTACGCCGGCGAACAGGCCGCTGGCGCGTGAGTATGAATAAACCTGCGCCGTGAGGCCGATATCCGTTGCAGCGGAACTCTGGCGACCGACCGGGCCGGCAGCGACCGAGGCGTCGGCGCCCAGGGTGACTTTGCCGCCGACGATGCCTTCGATGCTCTGCTTGGAAGTGAAGACCAGCACCACGTCGGCGGATTGCACTCCCACCTGGAAGCCGAAGCTGCCGCCGGTGAGATTCACGAATACCGGATTGCTCCACGAGCCGTTATCGCGACGCACGACCAGGACGCCTTTGCCGCGTCGCCCACCGATGCCGAGCCCGACCTTGATGACGCTGGGGACGACGGCTACCGCATACGCGCGTTCCAGCAGCCAGGTCGGAACGCTCTGCTCGGGCATGGCGAACAGTTCATTGAGCACCTGCGTCGCTGTCAGCAGCCGGCCGTCCTGCCGTTCGGCGCTCGCCGCCACGGCACTGAGCGAGAGGGCAAACAGGAACACGGCGAAACGTGCCATGCAGGTCGAAAGGGAATTTGCGCGCATTGCGGACTCGAGCCTCCATAAGACCAGCGAACCTGCCTCGACAGAAGACGTCGACCCTGTGGACTGGGGATCGACCGGGCAACGGCAGGACATCGCAGAAACGAACAGCGTCCGGTTACGTTCCATCGTAAAGGAACCGTAACGAACGATTATGTTGTGACTCTAACAGATGGCGGGCGTTCAGTTGACTGCAGCGTCGTTCGCCTTCGCGTCGTTCTCGATCCGCCGTCGCGGAATCGAAGGCTCAGTTCGGCCGGATCGGTCGGCTTGCCACGTTGTCGTTGCTGGTCGCGAGCGACAATTCATCGAGTTTGTTGCGCTGGCCGCGATCGGTATAGAAACGGGTGATGCGTTCGCGCGCCTTGCGCTTGGTGTCGCTGTCGGCGCCGCTCTCCGGTCCCAAACCACGATAGCCCTCGATCAGGAATTTCTCGGCTTCGTCGAAGCGCTTCTCTCCATACAGTACTTCGCCGAGCGCGCTGGCCGAACGTGCTGCGCGCCAAGCGGAAGAATCGGTGCGCTTCCAGCGATTCATCGAAGCCAGCAGCATCGCTTCCGCATCCGGGAGGCGCTTGGTGGCGAGCAATACCTCGCCGAGCACGTATTCGGACGCGGCGATGTATTGATGATCGGGCGGCAGGCTGCGCGCATAGACATCGAGAGCTTCGCGAAGCTGCTGCTCGGCGGCGTCGTACTTCTGTTGGCGGCTGAGCACCTGGGCGAGCGAGGTCTGCAGGTAACCGGTCATGAAATTGTTGGGGGCGAGCGCTTTGCTGACGTCGACTGCTTCTTCCGCGAGTTTGCGCGCGTCATCGACACGATTCTGCGCGAGGCGCACATGGGCCAGCGCGTCGAGCGAATTGGCGACCTGGCGGCTGTTGGTACCGAACAGCATCCGCTGATTGTTGAGCGTGCGTTCGAATATGGGGTCGGCGTCGTTCATCCGGCCTTCCAGGAACAGCACCTGGCCATACTGAAAATCCGCCGCCACGCGATCGGGATGCAGTTCGTGAACCGATTCCCGATAGATGCTCACAGCTTCCTGCGCAGCTCGTTCCGCGCCTTCCAGGTCGTCGTGCCAGGCGCGTGCACTGGACAGGTCGTTGAGAATCGCGGCGACTTCCGGATGCCTTGAGCCTTCCAGTTCGCGTGTCAGCTTGAGACCGCGAGTGAGGTACGTTTCGCCCTTGTCCAGATTGCCGCGCGAAAACTCCATGCGCCCTAAGTCCACCAGCAGCCGGGCGTAGGCGATGGGCCGGGAATTCACCGAGCGTTCCGAGATTTCCATGGCGCGGTGAAACGCACGATCGGACTCTTCGAACTTGCCGTCCTGGTAGAAAGCGATGGCCAGTTCGGTGAGCACCGAGCCGGTCTGCGCGATGTTGTCCGTCGGCAGCTTGTCACGGATGCTCAGCGAGTCTTCCAGGTATGCGACGGCACGGTCGGGGCGGCCCTGCCGGCGATAGGCGCGTCCGATGGCTTCCAGCAGCCGGGCGCGGACTTCGGGCTGCTCGTTGAGATCCCCCCGGATGCTGCGCGCCGCCTGGTCCAGCAGGTCGCTGGCCGTCATCTGCTTGCCGAGGTTCTCGAACGGATCGGAGGCGGTGAACACGTTGAGCATGAAGCTCGAAACTTTTTCCGCACGCTCGCTCTCCTGCGTGGCGCGGTCGCGTTCGCTGGCAATGCGTTGCGCCTGGATGGTCATCGCGATGGCGAAAGCGATGATGACGGTGACGAACGTGAAGCCGGCAGCGACACCGAAGGCATGCCGGCGCATGAATCGCTGCGAGTAATACAGCCAGTTGCCCTGGCGCGCGAGGACCGGTTCCTGGCCGATGTACCGGCGGATGTCGGCGGTGAGCTGTTCGATGGACGGATAGCGATGCTCGGGTTCCTTGCGCATGGAACGCATGACGATGGCATCGATGTCACCGACCAGGCGTCGCTGCAGTCGTTCCGGCGTCGTGCCGCGAGCGTGCGCCAAGGCAGTGATGTCGGATTCGCCGTCGATGGGACCTTTGTCGATGGCGCGGGCCACCGATGCGCTGGGCCGATACGGATCGGCGATGCAGATCGATCGCTCCAGCTCCAGCTGGCTGGCCGATGCCGGCACGACATACGGGCGCAGGCCGGTAAGCAGTTCGTACAGCACCACGCCGAGAGCGTAGACATCGCTGGCGGTGGTCACCATGCGACCGAGAATCTGTTCCGGGCTCGCATATTCCGGCGTCAGCAGCCGGTCGTTCATGCGGGTGAGCGCCAGCAGGGAGGCGGCATCGCCGACATCGAGCAGCTTGGCGATACCGAAGTCGAGCAGCTTGGGAGCGCCGTCGCCCGTCACCAGTATGTTGGCGGGCTTGAGATCCCGATGCACGATCAGGTTCTGGTGTGCGTACTGAACCGCGGCACAGATCTGCAGGAACAGTTCCAGCCGCGCCCGTAAGTCGAGCTGCATGCGATCGCAGTAACGGTCCACCGGCTCGCCGTGGACGTACTCCATGACGAGGTAGGGCTGGCCATCGGCGGTTTCGCCGGCATCCAGGAGCCGTGCGATATTGGGATGATTGAGGCTGGCGAGGATCTGGCGTTCGGCGCGAAAGCGCATGCCGAGATCGCCCTGGATCGTTGCACTGTCAACGATCTTGACCGCGACCTGCGCGGAGTACTGCCGGTCGGAGCGCTCGCCGAGATAGACCGTGCCGGTGCCGCCGTGGCCGAGCACCGAGACCAGCTTGTAGTTGCCGACGACCTTGCCGAGCAGCGCCCGGCGCCGATCGCGCGTCGTGGCGTCGAGCGCTGCGCCCAATGCATTCGTCAGCGGGCCGGTGGACCTGCCGGTGTCGCAGGCGAGCAGGTCGAACAGTTCTTCACGCAGGGCCGGCTCGTCCGCGGTTTCGCGCTCGATCAGCGCCGTGCGTTCGGCTTCCGGCAGATCCATGGCCTGGGCGAACAGCTCCTGCAGCCGTTCCCATCCTGGATCGATCGACTTCCCTGCACCCGGTGGGGTCATAGCGACTCTATTTCGCGTGCTCGCTGCGGTCGTATCTGCTTGAGGACCCAAGCTTTGGCGAGCCGCAGTTCGCGGTCAACCGTCGCTTCGGAAATTTTCAGCGTCTCCGACAATTCCTGGTACGTCAGGCCGCCGAAATAATGCAGCTCGACGATTTCGGCCAGCCGCGGATTATGCCCGGCCAACCGCTCCAGTGCATCGTCGATTTCCAGGACGTCGATGTCGCCGGCGGTGACGGGGCCGGTTTCCAGTTCAGGGAACTCGTCGATCGAACCGGTGGTGGTGCCGGTTGTGCCCCCGCGTTTAGCGCGATAGCGCGCTTTTGCGTGGTCCACCAGGATGCGACGCATCTGCCGGGCCGCCACGGCGAAAAAGTGCGCGCGATCCTGCCAGGAGACGTTCATCTCCACCAGCCGAACGAAGGCCTCATGGACCACCGCTGTGGCCTGCAATGTGTGGCCGGGCCGTTCCCGACGCATATAGCGACGCGCACGGTCCCGCAACTCCTCATATATGAGAGGAGTCAGCCGCTCGAGTGCCCGAGCGTCACCCGACTGCCAAGCGGACAACAAGCGGGTGACCGCCTGCCGGTCCGGTAGCTCCGGGATGGATGCTGCAATGGTGTTGCTCAGATCGACCTCTCCTCCAGATCCTGCGCCGGCACACCGGAGCGGGATTTCCCGCAATTGTGTCACGGCCGGCAGCAACTCCGCGCGTTCATAGCCGCAATCCCGACACGACGGTACGGCTAAATGCAGCGCTCGACCCCCAGTCAGGGATTTTCCTATCATTGCCCTCAGTCAGTTCCTGATTGTTGGGCTTTTTTTGCTCTTGTCCAGTCACGGCTGTGACGGCCCGCACATCCCCGCGTCGCTTTAGTAGCGAACCGATGCCCGAATCGGACTGCTTTACCACTTCTTTTTCAAAGGCGGATTGCCATGCGTAACGTTTCCAAATTCTCCGTGCTGCTCGCAGCTTCGATTTTCGCCACCCTCCCGCAGCTGACGCTGGCCGATGGCACCAGCCCGATTCCCCGTCCGCAGTTGATGCTGACCGATGGCGATGGCACGAATCCGATCCCACGTCCGCAACTGACACTGGCCGATGGCACCAGCCCGATCCCCCGTCCGCAACTGATGCTGACCGATGGCGATGGCACCAATCCGCCGCCTCGTCCGCACCTGACGCTGGCCGATGGCACGAGCCCGATTCCTCGTCCGCAGCTGACACTCGCCGATGGCACGAGCCCGATCCCACGTCCGCAGCTGACACTCGCCGATGGCACCAGCCCGATTCCTCGTCCGCAGCTGACGCTGGCCGAT
Source organism: Steroidobacteraceae bacterium (assembly GCA_040509875.1). Classification (GTDB taxonomy): domain Bacteria; phylum Pseudomonadota; class Gammaproteobacteria; order Steroidobacterales; family Steroidobacteraceae; genus Steroidobacter. The sequence goes on from JBEVKB010000040.1 coordinate 56,844, forward strand.
GGCACGAGTCCGATTCCTCGTCCGCAGCTGACGCTGGCCGATGGCACGAGTCCGATCCCTCGTCCGCAGCTCACGCTGGTCGATGGCACCAGTCCGATCCCTCGTCCGCAGCTCACGCTGGCTGACGGCACGAGCCCGATTCCTCGTCCCCAGCTGACCATCGCTGTTTAATTCTCAACTTGCCGTACCAGGAAGCAGAAAAAATGAAAACCCGAATTGCAGTAGGTTGTGGATTGTTGCTCACGCTCGGCACCGCCATGGCGGGCACTTGGATTTATGGGCAGGGCAAGAACGACACGGTGGAGAAGGACGAAATCGTCGTCGCTGAACTGCGCTCGCAGAAGGTGACGCCGGAGATGATCGCGCGCTGGAAGGTCACGGCGACTTCTACCGACTACATCGCGCCGCGTGTGCCGCTCTGAGCATCGGCTCTGAGTATTAACCACGGACGTTGATTCTCTCCCAACCTCGCGCGACTGCACCGTTCGGTGCGGTCGCGCGAGTCTCAGCTGCGTTCGCGCCTTTCTCAATTTGCTGTCGTTCGCGGCAGACAGCGCAGCAATTTGTGCGTTCAATCACACTCGACCCGACGGTCGTCGCCGCTGCATCACACTTCGTTCGTTGACATATTTGCGCTGTGTATAGCACCCTACCGGCCGTTGTGAGGGACCGCGCCGGCATGCGAGCCGACGCGTCGATCCCGCAGGCAAACTCACCGAAAGGTGAGGACGCAAAGCCACCGGTCTACGGGAGTTTCCTAGGACAGCGGGGTTGCCAGCTCGCCGACCATCTCCTGCAAAGGAGCGTCACCGGCGCGTGAGCGACGATTCGACCGCGTGCCGCGATCTTCCCAAGGCCAGCTCAACCCAGCGAGATCGTCGCAACGCCTGATGCCGAAGTATTCGAATTCCTCATCCCAGCGCCTCACAGCGCTGTCGTCGTGTTTCAGGGCTGCGATCCTGAGCACAGTCGTGTGCCTTGCAATCATGATTCCCTTAGACGCACGCAGCGCCGAGCCGATCGTCGGTCAACCGGCGACCGACTTCGTGCTGCGCTCGATCGGCGGTGCGAACATCCGCCTGTCGGAGCATCACGGCGAAGTCGTGCTGATCAATTTCTGGGCAACGTGGTGCGGACCGTGCCGGCAGGAGATGCCGTTACTGGACGAACTGCATGCGAAGTACCAGCGTGCGGGTTTCACTCTGCTCGGCGTGAATATAGATGCCACCGCTGCGCAGGCCGGCGAAATGGCCCGGGCATTGAAGGTGAATTATCCGTTGCTGATCGACTCACGCCAGGAAGTCAGCCGCTCGTATGTCATCGGCTCCATGCCGATGACGATACTGATTGATCGCCAGGGAGTAGTACGGTACGTCTCGCAGGGCTTCAAACCCGGCTATGAGAAACGTTACGCCGGATGGCTGCGCGAGTTGTTGAATGAGTGATATGGGCAGGCCGGAAAAGTTGACCAGTGTGATTTACCAACGAGTACGCATCATGTTTCGCAAAGTCTGCCTCCTGTTGCTCTGTGCCGCGTTCGCCAGCCCGCTGGCGGCAGTGGCGCAGGAGCCGGCTGCAACCGCAGCGCCAGGCAGCATCGTTGCGACCGCCGGACCCGCTGCTCCGGGCGGAGACTTCAAGAGCCTCGACCAGGAAGTGCAGGCGCTCAAGAAAGAAGTGCTGGACCTGAATCGCGAACTGTTCGTGCTCGAAGAGGAGCTGCTGTTCCCGGCCAATACGCAGGTGGCCGTGTTCGTATCGATGGATGTCGGCGAGTTCTTCGGACTGGATTCCGTGACCCTCAAGCTCGACAACAAGGAAGTCGCCAACTATCTCTACACCGAACGCGAGTCGCAGGCGCTGCTCAAGGGCGGCGTGCATCGACTGTTCATCGGCAACCTCAAAGCAGGCGACCATGAACTGCTGGCTTTGTTTACCGGCCAAGGGCCGCTCGTGCGCGATTACCGGCGCGGCGCGACCAACAAGCTGGCGAAAGGCGACGGCGCCAAGTACCTGGAATTGAAGATCAGCGACAAGGCCATGAAGTCGCAGC
>JBEVKB010000041.1:0-21768 GCA_040509875.1 Steroidobacteraceae bacterium
GGCACGCTCGGCTACACGCGCGATGGCAGCTTGCAGGTCAGTCCGCAAGGCGAACTCGTGACGTCGAGCGGCTATCGCGTGCAGCCCACCATCACCATTCCCGATGCCGCGCAGTCAGTCACCATCGGCAAGGATGGCGTAGTCACGGTCGCGGTAGCAGGACAGGCGTCGCCGACGCAAGTCGGCCAATTGCAGCTCAGCGATTTCATCAATCCCGCCGGCCTGCAGCCGCGCGGTGAGAATCTGCTCATCGAATCCGCAGCGAGCGGTACGGCTCAGACAGGAACGCCGGGCCTCAATGGCTTGGGCACGCTCGAGCAAGGCGCGGTGGAAGGCTCCAACGTCAACGTGGTCGAAGAGATGGTCAACATGATCGAGACGCAGCGCGCCTACGAAATGAACACCAAGGCCATCCAGAGCACCGACCAGATGATGCAGTACCTGAGCAACAACGTGTGATGATCATGCGCACCGGTCTCAATCGATTGCGACAGATGCTGGGCTCGGCAGCTGCCGCTGTTCCAGCCCTGCTACTCATGGGCTGCGTCACTGCGCCGCATGTCGAAGATTATTCGGCGACCTGGCCGGAAGAGCCTGCACCGGTCGGCGCGAACGAAGGTGCGATCTATCAAGTAGGTCACGACGTCGCGCTGTTCGAGAATGCAGTGGCGCGTCGGGTCGGCGACACCGTGACCATCAAGCTGCTGGCGCAGACGGCCGCGTCCAAGAGCTCGACCACCAAGACTTCGAAAGACAGCAGCGCCAATCTTACCGGCCCCAAAGTATTCGGTCGTCCCGTGACCGTTCACGGCACCGAAGTGCTCAGCGCCAGCATCGACAATTCAAATTCGTTCGACGGCTCCGGCGACAGCAGCCAGAGCAACAAGATTCAAGGCGACATCACCGTCACCGTCGCGAAGCGGCTGGCCAACGGCAACCTGCTGGTGCGCGGCCAGAAATGGATCGCGATCAACCAGGGCAAGGAGTACGTGCGCATCCAGGGAATCATCCGGCCCATCGATATCGAGCCGGACAATTCGATCGCGTCGAACAAGGTCGGCGATGCTGTGATTGCTTATGGCGCCCAGGGCGCGCTGAACGATGCCAATCGCCCCGGCATCCTGTCGCGCTTCTTCAACTCCATCCTGTTCTAGAAAAAAGACATGCTAACGAACATGCGTCGCGCCTTCGTCAAACACATCGCGCTGTTGCTGTGTGCGCTGGTGTCGTTGCCGTCGCCCGCGATGGCAGAGCGAGTGAAGGACATCGCCTCCGTCGCAGGCGTGCGCGGCAATCAATTGATCGGCTATGGACTGGTGGTGGGCCTCGACGGCACCGGCGACCAGACCAGCCAGGCGCCGTTCACCATTCAAAGTATCCGCAACATGCTGGCGAAATTCGGCGTGCCGATTCCGCCCAACGTCAATCCGCAGCTCAAGAACGTGGCGGCGGTGACGGTGATCGCGGACCTGCCGGCGTTTTCCAAGCCCGGACAGACCATCGATGTGACGGTCAGCTCCATCGGCAATGCACAGAGCCTGCGCGGCGGCACGTTGTTGATGACGCCATTGCGTGGCGTCGACGGCGAGGTTTACGCGATGGCGCAGGGAAGCATGGTTGTCTCCGGCTTCGGCGTGTCCGGCAAGGACGGTTCGCGCATCGCCGTCAACGTGCCGAGCGCGGGGCGGATTCCGAACGGCGCATCGGTGGAACGCGAAGTGCCGAGCAATTTCGCAACCTCGCCGTACGTCATGCTCAATCTGAATACGCCTGATTTCACGACGGCTGCGCGCCTGGTCGATGGCATCAACAACCTGCTCGGCGCCGGCACTGCCGAGGCTGTCGATGCCGTGACCATTCGGGTCACGGCGCCGGTGAATCCCGGCCAACGCATTTCGTACTTGTCCACGCTCGAAGCCATCGAAGTCGAACCGGGTGAAGCCTCGGCCCGCGTCATCATCAATTCGCGGACCGGCACAGTGGTGATCGGGTCGCACGTACGCGTGACGCCGGCTGCGGTCGCACACGGTTCTTTGTCGGTGACGATTACCGAGCGGACCGACGTCAGCCAGCCCAATCCCTTCTCGCAGGGTGAGACCGTCGCGGTGTCGCGTTCGAATATTTCCGTCGACCAGCCCGCCGCACGCATGTTCGTGTTCAGCGCCGGCGTGAATCTCGATGAGATCGTACGTGCCGTCAATCAAGTCGGCGCAGCGCCCGGCGATCTCGTGGCCATTCTCGAAGCGCTCAAGCAGGCAGGCGCGCTGCGGGCCGAGCTGATCGTGATCTGATCGTGCGCGCCTCTCTCTACCAAGCAGGTGTGACGCCATGACCGTGGATGCCACCAGCGCTGCCGCCTTGTATTCGGATACTTCCGGTCTCGCATCGCTGAAGAAAGCCGCGGCCGCGAACGATCCCAAAGCCCTTCGCGAAGCGGCGCGACAGTTCGAGAGCCTGTTCACCCGCATGATGCTCAAGAGCATGCGCGATGCGAGCCCCGGCGACTCGATGTTCGACAGCCAGGAAACCGGCTTCTATCGCGACATGTACGACGACCAGCTCGCCGTGCACCTGTCGAGCGGCAAGGGCATGGGGCTGGCAGAGATGCTGGTGGAGCAACTGGCTCGCACGACGGCCGCGCAAAGCAGTTCAGCCGCGACACCGGCGTCCGAACCGACTGCCGCTTCGAGTTCGAACACTGCTGCCGACACCATCGCCAGCTCGCCACAGGATTTCGTGCAGAAGATGTGGCCGTACGCTCAAGAAGCTGCGGCCGGGCTCGGCGTCGATCCGCAAACGTTGATTGCACACGCAGCATTGGAAACGGGTTGGGGTCGCAGCGTACCGACGGCGGCGGACGGCACCACGAGCAACAATCTATTCGGCATCAAGGCCGGCAGTCGGTGGAGCGGCGGCGCCGTTGCCTCACGCACACTCGAGTTCGAAGACGGTATCGCCGTCAGCAAGATGGAACGATTCCGTGCGTACTCGACGCCGGCACAGAGTTTCAAAGACTACGCCGCGTTACTTGCGAACAGCGATCGTTACGCCGCTGCGCGCGATACCGGCAGCGATGCGGCTGCTTTCGCCGATGCTCTTCAACAAGGCGGCTATGCGACTGATCCCGCCTACGCACGGAAACTCAACGCGGTGGCCGATCGGGTGCAGCGGATTGCCGGCTCAGACGCGTTCAAGGCCGGCAGCGGCTCGATTTAATTTGCAGGAGTTCACATGGCCGATCTGATGAATGTTGGCGTTTCGGGCCTGCTGGCCTTCCAGCGTGCCCTGAGCACCACCAGCCACAACATCGCGAACGTCAGTACGCCTGGCTACAGCAGGCAGATTGCCGAGCTGATGACGCGCCAGGCCGATGTCAGCGGCAGCGGCTACATCGGTAACGGCGTCGATGTGTCGACGGTCACGCGCTCCTATAACGATTTCATCGCATCGCAAGTGCGCAGCTCGTCAAGTTCGCTCAGCTACTTCACCTCGATGTCGACGCAGGCCAATCGCATCAACAACCTGCTGGGCGATTCGACCACCGGACTGACGGCATCGTTGCAGAGTTTCATCAATTCGGTGCAGGGCGTCGCCAATACCCCAACATCGATTCCGGCGCGCCAGACATTGCTGAGCCAGGCGCAGACTCTGACCCAGCGCCTGCAGAGCTTCGACGATAACCTGCAAAGCTTCGACAAGCAGGTGAACAACCAGATCGACAGCGAAGCGGCGACGATCAGCCAGCTCGCACAGAACATTGCGCAACTCAATCAGCAGATCGTGTCGGCGCGCGGGCAGAGCGGCGGTCAACCGCCGAACGACCTGCTCGACCAGCGCGACCGACTGGTCGACGAACTGTCCACTCACCTGAATGTCAGCACCGTGCAGCAGTCCGACGGTTCGCTGAACGTGTTCGTCGGCTCGGGACAGAACCTGGTGGTCGGCGCCAGCGCCACCAGGCTGGTCGCCGGCCAGGATGCATTCGATGCGACCCGCAAGACGCTGGTGCTGCAATCGGCGACGGGCGCCACCGACGTGACGGCCAGTCTCACCGGCGGCAGCCTGGGCGGCACTCTGGATTTTCGTACCCAGATCCTCGACCCCGCGCGCAACAGCATCGGTCGCCTGGCTGTGGCGCTTGCCGATGTCATGAACGAGCAGCACGGCAAGGGTATGGACCTGGAAGGCAATCTCGGCGGCGACTTCTTTTCCGTCGGCGGTGTGGATGTCCGCGAGAACTCGGGCAATACCGGGTTGGGAACGGTAGCGGCGACACGCAGCGACCTGAGCAAGCTCACCGCATACGACTATGTTCTCAAATCCACCGGCACCGGTTGGGCACTGACTCGCGCCGATACAGGGGCCGCAGTGCCGATGACGGGCACCGGCACAGCGACCGATCCGTTCGTGGCCGATGGCCTGTCCATCGTAGTCGGCGGCACGGCCACGACCGGCGACAGCTTCCTGATTCAGCCCACGCGCACGGCGGCTTCCAGCATGGAAGTGGTGATCGACGATCCGGAAAAGATCGCCATCGCCTCGCCGATCGTTGCCGCTGCCACCGCGGCGAATAAAGGCGCCGCGAAAATAGGCGGCACCGAAGTGCTCGACGCGTCGGATGCGAATCTGCGCACCGATGCGACCATCACTTTCACAGACGCGACGCATTACACGATCAGCGGCAGCGCGACCGTGTACAACTACGCCAGCGGCAGCAACATCGACGCGAACGGCTGGCGCGTGAAGATTACGGGTGTGCCCGCGGCAGGCGATAGTTTCACCGTCAAGTCCAACGCCAACGGTACGGGCGACAACAGCAACGCTCTCAAGCTTGCCGATGTTCTCAACCAGCCGGTACTCAATGGCGGCACCACGTCATTGAACGCCGCCGCCGGCCAGTTCATCAGCAGTGTCGGCGTCGCGACCAACCAGGCCAAGAGCAGCGCGGCTGCGCAGGAAGTGGTCTATGACGACAGCATCGCCGCTCAACAGAGTGTCTCCGGCGTGAACCTCGACGAAGAGGCCGCCAAGCTGTTGCAGTACCAGCAGGCTTACCAGGCGGCGGCGCAGATCATCAAGATCGCGCAGTCGCTGTTCGATACGCTCATTTCCGCGACCGGGAGATAAGTCATGAGTTCGCGCATTTCAACGGCCGGCATGAGCATGGTGGCGACGAACGCCATGATCTCGCAGCAGGCGGCATTGTCGCGATTGCAGAACCAGGTGGCGCTCGGCAAGCGAGTGGTCACGCCGGCCGACGATCCCATTGCCGCCGTCCACATCCTGGAATTGCAGCGCGCGCAGTCGGAATCCGATCAGTACGGTAAGAACATCACGCTGGTGCGCAGCCGCCTGTCGCTGGAAGAACAGTCGCTCAAGGACACCGGCACCGTTCTACAACGCGTGCGTGAACTGACGGTGCAGGCATCCAACACCGGTACGCTGACGGACAAGGATCGCGCCTCCATCGCGACCGAACTTGCGATCCGCCTGGAAGAGCTCACCGACATCGGCAACCGCAAGGACAGCAACGGCGAATACATGTTCGGCGGTTACTCGACCACCACGCAGCCGTATTCGCTCGATGCCAACGGCACCGTGAATTACAACGGCGACATGGGCAACCGGCTGGTGCAGATCAACACGTCGCAGCGCGTTGCCGACAGTCATTCGGGTTACGACGTCTTCAACAATGTCCCCGCCGGCAACGGTACTTTCGTCGTCGGCGCGAATGCAGCCAACACCGGCAGCGGCTCGATCAGCGTCGGTTCCGTGGTGAATCGTGCGGCGTGGGTGCCGGATGACTACAAGCTGACGTTCGTCGATGCGACTCATTATGAGATCACCGACAGCGCCACGCCGACGCCCACCGTCGTTGCCTCGGGCGCGTATGTTTCCGGCAGCGCCATCGCGTTCAACGGCGTGCAAGTGGAGATCAGCGGCACACCCGCCGCCGGCGATCAGTTCTCGATCGATCCGAGCGATAGCGAAGACATGTTCGCCACGCTCGGCAAACTCATCACCGCGCTCAATACGCCATCCGAATCTTCTTCCGGCGGCGCGCAATTGACGACTGCGCTGGCCAACAGCCTGCAGCAGCTCGACCAGGCTAACGATCATGTCCTGAGCGTCCGCGCCGAAGTAGGTGCACGCCTCGCGACACTCGACAGCGCGGATGACGCTGCTGCCGATCTCAAAGTCGACTTGCAGACCACGCTGTCCGACCTGCGCGACCTGGATTACGCCTCGGCGTTGACCGAACTCAATCAGAAGCTCGTGGGACTGCAGGCCGCGCAGGCTTCGTATTCGAAGATCTCGCAGCTCTCGCTGTTCAACTACATCTGATCGCGTAGTGGACCATGCAGGCAGGCTCTCCTACACCATCGACAATGCAACGCGAAAGGATTTCGGCGCGCGTTTCTGTGCGCCGTTTCTCATCCGTGCAGTACCCGATGGGAGCTTACGTGATGGACTGCGCAGTTCTCACGATGGGGCAGCGGCCGGCTCAAGTTGCCCCAGGATGCACCGATACAGGCACTGAGCAGCAGTCTGGCGACATCACACGCCGCCCAGTTCTGAAACACTTTTCCGGGTAGTCCCGGAGCAACGGTCACCTCAGGAGTAGTTTTTCATGGCACTTACCATCAACACCAACGTGATGTCGCTGAATGCGCAGCGCAACCTGTCGACGTCCGGCACGCAGTTGGCCACTTCACTGCAGCGCCTGTCCTCGGGCCTGCGCATCAACAGCGCGAAAGACGACGCTGCCGGCCTTGCGATCTCGGATCGCATGACCACGCAGATCACCGGCCTCAACCAGGCCGTGCGCAACTCGAACGACGGTATCTCGCTCGCCCAGACGACGGAAGGCGCCCTCCAGGAAGTCACGAACAACCTGCAGCGCATCCGCGAACTGGCCGTGCAGTCCGCCAACGCCACGAATTCCGACAGCGACCGCGCCGCCCTCGACCAGGAAGTGCAGCAGCGCATCGCTGAAATCGATCGTATCGCCAGCCAGACTTCGTTCAACGGCCGCAAGGTGCTGGACGGTTCGTTCGGCAGCGCGACTTTCCAGGTCGGCGCCAACGTCGGTGAGACGATTGCTGTCGGCCTGAGCACCAGCACCAAGGCAACGGCGATCGGCCAGGTTGCTTCGACCGAGGGTTCCGACATCAGCGCGCTGTTCTCGACGGGCGGCAGTAACGCCGTTCCTGCCACGGGCCAGAGTATCGACCTCACCACGCTGCTGGCTGCTAACGCCGGTGCAGGTACTGCGATCGGCGCGGGCGGCTTGACGATCAACGGCACTGACGTGGTCGGTACGTTCAACACCGGCGCAGATCTTGCGACGGCAATCCAGGCTGCCGCTGGCAATGCCGGCATCACGGCTGCTTACGACGGCACCAGCAAGAAAGTCACCATCACCAATGCGACCGGCAGTGCCGTCACCATCGGTGGTACCGCGCAGGCTGCTTGGTTCGGCGGCACGACCACCGTTGCGGCTCAGCAGGCTGCCGTTCCCGGCACACCTGCCAGCCTGACGCTGACTTCGACCGACACGATTGCGTTCGGTACGGGCTCCGCCGTCAGCATGGCGGGCACCTACGCCAGCGGCCAGGCACTGGCCGATGCGATCAACAGCAAGGTCTCGGGTGTGTTCGCTTCGTTCGACACCACGACCAACAAGCTCAGCCTGACCGGCGGTGACACCATCACCACGGCTGGCCTGATGACGACGGGTACCGGCAACCTGGGCCTGGCTGCGAGCAGCGCCGTCAGCGGTTCGCTGAGCACTCAGAACGTGAAAGACGTGGCCGGCGCCAACAGCGCGATCCAGAGCGTCGACGCAGCGTTGACTTCTGTCAGCTCACTGCGCAGCACCCTGGGTGCCGTGCAGAACCGCTTCCAGTCCGTCATCAACAGCTTGCAGTCGGTGTCGGAGAACCTGTCGGCTTCACGCAGCCGCATTCAAGACACGGACTTCGCTGCTGAAACGGCAAGCCTCACCCGCGCCCAGATCCTGCAGCAGGCAGGTACGGCGATGGTGTCGCAGGCCAACTCGGCTCCGCAGAACGTGCTCTCGCTGCTGCAGGGCTGATCGGGAGTGATGTGACCGCAACTCTTAACGGTCGGTTCGAGGCAGGCGCCGGGCATCGCAAGATGCTCGGCGCCTGCCATTTCATTTGTGCGGCAGACGCTGGAGCGCCTCGCGGTGCTGTGCGTCTCGCTAGATAAGACTTAGAGGACGAGGTCATGGCAACGACAACTTCCAGCATCAGCGGCGGCTCGCAGATCGATGTCGCATCGCTGGCTGCGCAACTGGTCGCTGCCGAGCGCGCGCCGCTGGATGCCGCGATCACACGCGAAACCACCCGAGTTACGACGCAGATATCCGCGGTCGGCAGCTTGATGGGCGCGTTGTCGACGTTTCGTTCCTCTCTCAGTTCATTGAAGACCACCGATGTGTTCGCGGCGCGCAGCGCGACCAGCGGGGATGAGAAAAAATTCACGGCGGCGGCGACGTCCAAGGCCGTGTCCGGCACTTACGATGTCGAAGTGCAGAAGCTCGCGAAGGCGCAGCAGATTTCGTCGGGTGCCTTCGCCAACGGCAGCAGCCAGGTTGTCGGCACCGGCACCCTGACGCTCTCGCTGGGCGCGAGCAGCTTCAATGTCACCATCGACAGCGAGAATTCGACATTGGCGGAGGTTCGCGACGCCATCAACGCCGCCTCCGACAATCCTGGCGTGCGCGCGACGCTGATCAATGCGAGCGACGGTGCTCACCTGGTGCTGACTTCGAATAAGACTGGCGCCGCCAGCACCATCGCGATATCGCAGACGGGTGGCGACGGCGGACTGGCGCAACTCGCTTATAGCTCCGGCAGCCCGGGAAATTACCGCGAATTGGCGCCGGCGCAGGATGCCGTCGTCATGGTCGGCGGCTACCAGGCAACCAGTTCGACGAACATCGTCGAAGGCGCGATCGATGGCGTCACCTTGAATCTCACCGGCGTCACCGAAGAAGACACCACGGTGAGTCTCACTGTGGGTTACGACAACACCGCGGTGACCAATCGCATCAAGACATTCGTCTCGGCGTACAACACGCTGAGGACGCAGATGTCGAAGCTCAGCAGCTACGACGCTACCACGCAGACGGCTGGCGCGATGCTCGGCGATTCGATGCTGACCAGCATCGATGAGCAGGTGCGCCGTGCGCTGTCGACGGCAGTCCCGGAAGGCGGCAAGTACCAGACGCTCGCAAGCTTAGGCATCACGACGCAGGCCGACGGTTCGCTGGCCATCGACGAAGCCAAGCTCACCAAGGCGCTGGACAACGATTTCGATGGCGTGGCCAAGCTGTTCGGATCGGAGAAGGGTATCGCCGCGACGCTGTACAAACAGGTCGATGACCGGTTGGCTGCGACCGGCGGCCTGCAGTCGCGCAGCGAAACGCTGGTCAAATCGCAGAAGACGCTTGCGGATCGCAAGGCCGACGTCGACGCACGGATGCTGGTGGTGCAGAAGCAGTACGTCAAGCAGTTCACCGCGCTGGATACGTTGCTGTCGTCGCTGTCGACGACCTCCAGTTTCCTGACCCAGCAGCTCGATTCGCTGGCCAATCTGCGCGACTGATCACGTCGGCGCGAATGACGCCGGGTAAAGGATTTACCTGTCTCAAGTCCTCCCCGCACGCGCCGTTACCAGGGATAAGCATTCTGCGGAGCATCTTGATGTCAGCCTACTCACGAGCCTCTAACATGGCCGCGTACCAGAACACTGCAGCACACGGTGGCGTGGCCGCGGCGGATTCTCACAAGCTGATACTGATGCTGATGGACGGTGCGCTCGAGCGTATCGCCGGCGCCCGCGGTTGCATGGAACGCAAGGAAACGGGAGAGAAGGCGCGCCTGCTCAATCGCAGCGTCTCCATCATCGACGAACTGCGCAACAGCCTGGACATGCAGGGCGGCGGCCAGATCTCGGCGAACCTCGCCGAACTCTACGAGTACATGTGCCGCTGCATCCTCAAGGCGAATGCCGACAACACGGTGCGGCAGCTCGATGAAGTCACCAACCTGCTGCACGAAATCCGCGGCGCCTGGATCACGATTCCCGCCGACGTGCGTAATGCCGCGCGGAGCGCCAAATGACATCCCCGATTGCCGATGGCGTGATGGCCGCTACCCAGCGCCTGGTGCAACAGGCGATGAGCGGCCAGTGGAGCGAAGTGCCCAAGACAGTGGAGCACCGTCGTGAGCTGCTCGAGCGTCTGTCCGCGACCGCCTCACCGCAGGACAAGCAGTGGCTCGGCGCATTACAGCAGGCAATGGCGGAATCCGACGCGGCCGTGAATGTCATGTCGCAGGCGGATGGCATGCCCGGGCTTACGAGTGCATCGCTCGAACAGAATTCAGTCGCGGCCGCGCCGCTGGCCGGCAGCACCATGGAAATGCTTCGCATGCGCCGGTAACGGCAGCGTTGCATTCGGCAATCACTTGAAGCGCAAGTAGTACGGATACCGCTGTGTACGAAGGCATAGATACAGTCGTTCTCTACGAAGAGCTGGCTTACGAAGATGTCCTGCCGCTGGCATGGCGACGTCTGCCCGAGCCGTTCGATCCCGCCATCATCGGCAGCTTCGCCGACCGCAACCTGCGCGTGCTGCAATCTTTGTCGGCACTCGAAGAGCATGGGCAGATCGAGAAAGTCGACGAGAGTTCGGTGCATGCCGCCGACATCCTGCGCCTGGATATGAAAATGAATCTGCTGCTCGACCTCGTCGGTCAGCTCATGATCGCCAGTCGTCCGCGACCGCGCACGGCGGCGATTCGCTTCAATGCGCTTGGTGCCGTGTGGCAGGGGCTCGCGCCGCATCCGGATCTCGGGGCGCAAGGCGTGCTCGAAGTTTTCATGCGGGACTGCATTGCCGAGCCGTTGCGGCTGGTGGGCCGGATTGCGTCGATCACGCCGGACGGGCGGGTGAAGGCTAAGTTCATTCACCCGGGCGAGCACATTTCGGATCTGCTGGAGAAGCTCGCGTTCCGCCGTCATCGCCGCCAGGTGGCGGGGGCGAAGCATCCGCGGAAGTTCTGAGCTTCTCTGGGCTCGCGCCGCAGGCACCCGCGAAGCGAAATTCTCTAAACCCCGCGCCCACCCCGACAGGTAATGTTTGCGCGCGTCGCTTTTCACCTACTCAAAAAAACCGAATCAATTTCACGGTTTGCCCCAGTTTCTTCCGCCTAGCCCCAAAAGCGGTTAGGGGATTCCCTTACGTACCCGCCAATTTTCTGGCAGTAGTTCACGCCTTACACGCGTTCAGGGAGACCCTGAATGGACCTGACGGGTTTAGGCGACAGAATAGCGCCCAGCACCATACCCACTGGCTCACGCCGCAAGCGACAGATGTTCGCTGCGATGGATAAGAACAGGAACTGCGCATGACTCTGTCCGATTCGGGAAGACTCAAAGTGACGGGCATCCACCATGCTGTGATCTACGACTGTGACGCCGAACGCGCCGAACGCGTCGCGACAGTAGTCAAAGGACTCGGCCTGGAACCGCTGGTCATCGACCATGCCGCGCTGATGCGGGCCATGATCCAGATGTCGAACAGTCCGCCGGCGCTGCTGATCGGCGATGTCGGCGAAGCACCGGATTGGCGTGAACTTGGAGCCGCGTTGCGTGAACAGCTCGGCGATGTTCCTGTCATTGCCTACGGTTCCGCCGGAGCCTCGCAGCAGCTCAGTGCCGCTGTCGGTGCGGTCCGCGTCACCCGCCTGCCGTTCCCGTTTCGTGAAGATGCACTGGCCTCGGCATTGCGAGTGCCTGGCGCCGCCGCGCTGGAAGAAGCGGGCCGCGTCAACATGCCCACCGGCGAATCGACCTTGATCCGCGACGTGGTGCGATTGATCCGCCAGGTTGCGGCCCACGATTCCAGCGTCCTCATCCTCGGTGAATCGGGCACGGGTAAAGAAGTTGCCGCCCGCGCCATCCACGAAGCAGGCCCGCGTCGCCAGCGGCCGTTCGTTGCCATCAATTGCGGCGCCATTCCGGCGGAGCTGCTCGAAAGCGAACTGTTCGGCCATGAGAAGGGCTCGTTCACCGGAGCGGTCGCGGCGCGTAAGGGCCGTTTCGAAATCGCCGAGGGCGGCACGCTGTTTCTCGATGAGATCGGCGACATGAGCCTGCCCATGCAGGTGAAGCTGCTGCGAGTGTTGCAGGAACGCGTGTTCGAGCGCGTCGGCAACAACACTCCCATCCGCTGCAACGTCCGCATCATCGCCGCCACGCATCGCAATCTCGAAGACTCGATTGCGCGCGGCGCCTTCCGCGAAGACCTGTATTACCGGCTCAACGTGTTCCCCATCGACATGCCGTCGCTGCGTTCACGCATCGAAGACATGCCGCTGCTCATTCGCGATCTCGCCAACCGCAACATCGCGGAAGGCCGCTCCAGCGTTACGTTGACACCGCGCACGCTCAAGGCGCTGAGCCGTCATCCCTGGCCGGGCAACGTGCGCGAACTGGGCAACCTGATCGAGCGCATGTCGATTCTCTGCCCCGATCGCAAGGTGGACCTGCTCGACCTGCCGCCGAAATATCGTCCGGCCGCCGTGGTCGAGGACCTTCTGCAGGAAATCGATACGCCGCTGGAAGATGTACTGGCCTACGAGTTCGAAGACCTGCGCGCGGACAGCACCGAATCGATGGAAGACCACGAAGCGGTTTCCATGCTGACGACGGACGTTGCCGTCGACATCGCGATGCTGGCGCAACTGCCGCCCGAAGGCCTCGACCTGCGCGACCACCTGTTCACGATCGAACGCAACCTGATTCGCCAGGCGTTGACTCGCGCCGGCGGCACCGTCGCGCACGCGGCTCGATTGCTCAAGCTGCGCCGTACGACGCTCGTCGAAAAACTGCGCAAGTTCGAAATGCTCAACGAGGCCGCAGCGACAGAAGTTTGACGAGTCGCCGCGGCGACGCCTCGCCGCGGAACTCGACCAAGGACCTGCTTGCCGCCCGTCGTGTGACGCGCTCCACAGGATCCACCGACCGCGGCAAGCAATTGCCGGTGGCGGAACGGAACTTGCTCTTACTCGTGGCGACCGGTGTTCGGCGCGAGGTCGGTACCGGTTCTCAACGGATCGCATAAGAGTTTCATGTCAGCAGTCATTCACAGCATCGCAAGCGAGAAGTCGTCTACTGCCAATGGGGCAGTGGCGCCCGGCACGCTGGCCGATGGCGACATGATCGCTTTCGCCGAAGTGTCGCGACGCCTTGCCGACCTGGCTCGTCGCGTCGCCGCCAGCGACTGCACGGTGCTGATCACCGGCGAGTCCGGCACCGGCAAGGAAGTGCTCGCGCAATTCATTCACCGCAATTCGCCGCGCGCCTCGCATGCATTCGTCGCCGTGAACTGTGCTGCGATTCCCGAGAACATGCTGGAAGCCATGCTGTTCGGTTACGAGCGCGGCGCGTTCACCGGAGCGCATGCATCGCATGCCGGCAAGTTCGAGCAGGCCCAGGGCGGCACGCTGCTGCTCGATGAAGTGACCGAGATGCCGCTCAGCCTGCAGGCCAAGCTGCTGCGCGTTTTGCAGGAGCGCGAAGTCGAACGGCTCGGCGGGCGGCTGCCCATTCAACTGGATGTCCGCGTGCTCGCGACCACCAATCGCAACCTGCGCGCTGAAGTCGGCGCCGGTCGTTTCCGCGAAGATCTCTACTACCGCCTGAACGTATTCCCGCTCTCGACGGCGCCATTGCGCGATCGTCGCGACGATGTGCTGCCGCTGGCCATGCGTCTGCTCAATGCGCGGTGTCGTCCGGGCGAACGCATTCCGGCATTGAGCGCCGACGCCGCCCACATGTTGTTGACTTATCCCTGGCCCGGCAACGTGCGCGAACTCGATAACGTCATGCAGCGAGCGCTGATCCTGGCCAACGGGCCGGTGATCCAGGGCGAGCACATGCAGATGGAGGCCGTTGAGGCATGGGGCGATGCTCAGAACGACATCGCTGCGATTCCTGCTTCTAGCCACAAGCCGCAGGATCTTTCGGCGTCGGTCTCGCAGACCGAACGCGAAACCATTCTCGAAGCATTGCGCGCCGACAACGGCAATCGCCAGCTCGTGGCGAAGCGCCTTGGGATCAGCCAGCGCACGCTGCGCTACAAACTCGCTCGCTTGCGCGATGCCGGAGTAGAGCTGTGAACACACTCGACGTCGGCCCGAATATAGGCAAGGGAACCTGAATCATGTCGTCCATGCAGATCGACGCAGTGCTGTCGCAGATCCGCTCCATGCAGTCGCAGGTACGCGGCGTCAGCGGCCAACCTGCGGAAATGGCGCAAGCTGCTGGCACCGGTGGCGGCGTCAAAGCGCCCGGCGCGAGCCCATTCGCGAACGTGCTGAAACAGGGACTCGACCAGGTCAGCGCGACGCAGGCGAAAGCCGCCGACCTCGCATCGCAATTCGAACGCGGCGTCGAAGGTGTGGAGCTGCCGCAGGTGATGCTGGAGATGCAGAAGGCGAGCGTGTCGTTCCGTGCGGTCACGGAAGTGCGCAACAAGCTGGTGAGCGCCTACCAGGAAATCATGAGCATGCCGATCTGATGGCTGGACCCATCGATCAACGGAACCCGATTGAGAGTGCTGTCTTGAAGGCTATGAGTCACAGAGATCCAACGATTGCTGCCCAGGTGCGCCCATGAGCGCCAGCGCCGACGTCGTGCAGCGCCCGACGCTGATCCCGCCGAATCTCAAACCGCTGCTGATGCTCGTCGGTATCGCCGCGGCCGTTGCCGCCGGTGTAGGCGTGGTGCTGTGGTCGAAGGAGCCGACGTACGGACTGCTGTACGGCAACCTCGGTCAACAGGATGCCGCGCAGATTGCCCAGGCACTGGACGCAGCGGCCATTCCCTACAAGCTCGAAGGCGACAACGGCGCCATCATGGTTCCGTCGGATCGCGTGCATGACGCGCGTCTCAAACTGGCCGGCCAGGGTTTGCCGGAAGGCGATGGCGGCTTTGCCGTCATGTCGAAAGATCCCGGTTTCGGCGTCAGCCAGTTCATGGAGGGCGCCCGTTACCAGCATGCGCTCGAAACCGAACTCGCCCGCACCATCACCAACCTGCAGCAGATCGAAGGTGCGAGAGTCCACCTGGCGCTGCCCCGGCAGTCGGCGTTCATTCGCGATCGCCGTCCGCCCAGTGCGTCGGTGTTCCTGAAACTCAAACCCGGTCGCCGGCTGGAATCGGAGCAGACCACGGCCATCAGCAACCTGGTGGCGTCCAGCATTCCTGAACTCGAAGCGAAGCAGGTCACCATCATCGACCAGCAGGGCCGGTTGCTGTCGGCTCCCGAAGGCGGCGATGAATACGCCGCACGCGAGAAGCAGATGGAAATCGCGCGTGGCATGGAAGAACGCTACACGCAGCGAATCGAACAATTGCTGGCGCCACTGGTCGGCGTCGGTCGCGTACGTGCGCAGGTGGTGGCCGATGTCGAACTGTCGACCACCGAAGAAGCGCGCGAACAATATCGTCCCGAGAGCCAGATCGTTCGCAGCGAGCAGACTGCCGAAGAAAACAGCCGCGGCGGATCGGGCACTCAAGGCGTGCCGGGAGCACTCACCAATCAGCCGCCCACACCGGGAGTCGCACTTCCCGCCAATGCGCAACCGGCCGCAGCGGTTGCCGATGCGTCGACGGTCGTCGATCCCGCAACGGGCTTGAAAGCGGAAGCCACGACTCCAGCAGTGACGGGCCCGGCGAATAACTCGAAGCAGTCGACGCGCAATTACGAAATCGATCGCACGGTCGCCTACACCAAGCAACCCGCCGGCCGGCTCAAGCGGCTGACGGTGGCGGTGCTGGTCGACAACGATCGCGTGCTGGGCGAAGACGGCAAATCGTCCGACACCGCGCTGACTCCCGAGCGCATCGAGAACATGACGCGACTGGTGAAAGATGCCGTCGGCTTCGATACCGCGCGTGGCGACAGCGTCAGCGTGGTCAACGTCGCCTTCAAGGCCGAGGCGCTGCCGGAGGAAATCAAACCGGAAGCCATTCCGCTGTGGGAACGACCGCTGGTGCGCGATATCGCCAAGCTGGTGGCGGCCTTGATCGTCCTGATGACGCTGGTGCTCACCGTGCTGCGACCGTTGGTTCGCGGATTGCTCGCAGCACCGCGGCCAGCGTTTTCACCGGCGATCAGTGCAAGCGTCGTGACGCCGGCACTGGCAGGCGAACCGCAGGCACTCGACTATGACGCGCAGATTGCCCAGGCACGCAACCTGGTCACCCAGGATCCGGCGCGAGTGGCACAGGTAGTGAAGGGTTGGGTCGGCAACGATGAGTAAGCCAGCAGAAGCGAAGCGTAACGGCACCGAGCGTGCCGCCATCCTGTTGCTGTCGCTCGGCGAGCAGGAAGCCGCCGAAGTCATGAAGCACATGGGCGCCAAGGATGTGCAGAAGATCGGCGGCGCGATGACTCAGCTGCAAGGCGTGTCGCGCCAGGATGTGAGCGGCGTGCTGAGTGAGTTCACCGTCGCGGTCGAAGGCCAAGCATCGCTAGGCGTCGGCGTCGATGAATACCTGCGCAAGGTGCTGATCGGTGCGCTGGGCGAAGATAAGGCCAGCGGCGTCATCGACCGTATCCTGTTCGGCCGTTCCAGCAAGGGCCTCGAAGCGCTGAAATGGATGGATGCCCGCGCCGTCGCCGAAGTAGTGCGACTCGAACATCCACAGATCATTTCCATCGTGCTGGCTTATCTCGATCCGGACCAGTCGGCCGAAGTGCTGGCGCAGTTCCCGGAATGGCTGCGCGCCGACGTGATCATGCGCATCGCCACGCTCGACGGCATCCAGCCCACCGCGCTTCACGAACTCGATGAAGTGATCGAAAAGACCTTCGCGGGCAAGACCGGCGCGCTCAAGACTTCCGTGATCGGCGGCGTCAAGACAGCAGCCAACATTCTCAACTTCCTGGACACCAGCCAGGAAGGCACGCTGATCCAGTCGATCCGCAAGGTCGACGATGCGCTGGGATCCAAGATCCAGGACCTGATGTTCGTGTTCAACGACCTGATGGAAATCGACGATCGCGGCATCCAGGAAGTACTGCGCGCCGTGCCGGGCGACAAGCTGCTGCTCGCAATGAAAGGCGCGGACGAGGGCCTCAAGGACAAGATCTTCAGCAACATGTCGCAACGTGCCGCGGAAATGATGAAGGACGACCTCGAAGCTCGTGGCCCGGTGCGCCTCTCCGAGGTCGAAGCCGCGCAGAAGGAAATCCTCGCCATCGTGCGCAGGATGGCGGAAGCGGGCACGGTGCAGCTCGGCGGCAAGGGAAGCGATCAGTATGTCTGAGACGCTACCGGGTAAGCGGTCATGAGCAGTCCGATGCCATTGATCAACGAAGGCGTCGCTCGCTGGGATCTGCCGTCCGTCACCGGCAATGTCGTGCAATCGCGCCGGCCCGGCAAGACGGTTGCCGAACTGGAAGAAGTCGAGACGCGTGCTTACGACGAAGCATTCGCAAGCGGGCGTGAAGCGGGCCTTGCCGCCGCTCGCGCCGAGACTCAGAAGACCATCGATCAACTCAAGGCGCAGGCGGTGCGTTTCGAGCAGGTGATCGGACTGCTCGCGGAGCCGCTGAAAGATGTCGATGCGCAGGTCGAACAGCAATTGCTGTCGCTGGCGCTCACCATCGCCCGTCAGCTGGTGCGTCGTGAATTGAAGATCGATCCGTCGCAGGTGATCGCCATCATCCGCGAGACGGTGGCGCTGTTGCCTTTGGCTGCACGCGACGTGCGGGTCCATCTGCATCCCGAAGATGCCGCGGTTGTTCGTGAACGACTCGCGACGCCGGCAGCGGATCGCGCCTGGACCATCGTCGAAGATCCGGTGATGACTCGCGGTGGCTGCCGGGTAGCTACGGAAACCGCGCTCATCGATGCGCGATTGGAAACCAGGATCAACACAGTGATCAGCACACTGCTCGGCGATCAGCGTACGCGTGGCGGTGAAGAGTGAGTCGCGCTGCCCGTTGGGCACAGCACCTGGAATTGGGCCAGCGTCGCATCGAGCGTATTTCGCCGCCGCCCGTCGAAGGCGTTCTCACTCGCATGATCGGGCTCACGCTCGAAGCGGCGGGATGCCAGGCCGCGGTGGGCGATCGCTGCGACGTGATGACCAGCGACGGCGCCAGCATCGAAGCCGAAGTGGTGGGGTTCTCCGGCGATCGTTTGTATCTCATGCCGACGGGCGACGTGCACGGCATCAAGCCGAATGCCCGTGTCATTCCGCGACTCGGAGCTGAAACCGCGGCGGTGGGGCCGCAGCTTCTCGGACGCATCATCGATGGCGGCGGACGTCCTCTCGATGGCCTCGGTCCGCTGAATTGCGACGATCGCGCGCGCCTGACGGGATCGCCGATCAATCCACTCGCACGCCAGCCGATCAGCGAGCCGCTCGACGTGGGCGTGCGCTCGATCAATTCGCTTCTGACAGTGGGTCGCGGTCAACGCATCGGCCTGTTCGCCGGCAGCGGCGTCGGCAAGAGCGTGCTGCTCGGAATGATGGCTCGCTACACCAGCGCCGATGTCATCGTCGTCGGCCTGATCGGCGAGCGCGGTCGTGAAGTGAAGGAATTCGTCGAACGCATTCTCGGTCCCGAAGGTCGTCGTCGTGCTGTCGTGGTGGCGACGCCTGCCGACAATCCGCCGCTGATGCGTTTGCATGGCGCGTGGCTGTCGACGGCGATTGCCGAATACTTCCGCGACCAGGGCAAGAGTGTCCTGCTGATCATGGACTCGCTCACCCGTTTCGCGCAGGCGCAGAGAGAAATCGGTCTCGCCATCGGCGAAGCGCCGGCGACGAAAGGCTATCCACCGTCGGTATTCGCCCGGTTGCCGCAACTCGTCGAGCGTGCGGGCAATGGAGTCACCGGCGGCGGCTCGATCACCGCGTTCTACACCGTGCTCACCGAAGGCGACGACCAGCAGGATCCCATTGCCGATTCGGCACGCGCCATTCTCGACGGCCACGTGGTGTTGTCGCGGCGTATCGCCGAATCCGGGCAGTACCCGGCAATCGACGTGGAAGCGTCCATCAGCCGCGTCATGCACGATATCGTGCCTCACGAACACAGCGTGCTGGCGAGACGCTTCAGACAGAATCTGTCCATGTACCAGCAGAACCGTGACCTGATCGCCATCGGCGCATATCAGAAGGGCAGCGATCCCCGTGTCGATGCCGCCATCGGGCTGTGGCCGCAGATGCAACGTTTCATGCAGCAGGATTTACAGGAGCGAGTCGACTATCACAGTAGTCTGGGCGCCCTGGACAGCATGATGAAGCATGCTGGAGGACTTTAGATAAACCATGAACCGCGCCCGACGCATGGCCCCGGTGCAGAACCTGGTCGACGATACCGAACGTAAACTCGCGATCAGCCTCGCGACGCACGAGCGGCGCGTCACCGAAGCGCAGAACAAGCTCAACGAGCTGATGCGTTACCGTGGCGAATACGAGAAGCAATTGACGCAGCGGGCGGGCCTGGGGATGACGGCCACGGACCTGCGCGATTACCAGGCATTCCTCGCCCGGCTCACCGAAGCGATTCGCCAGCAGCAGGCCATCGTGCAACGTACGGTGGGCGAACGAGACGTGGAACGCGGTCGCTGGCAGGAAGCTGCGCGACGGGTGAAAGCCATCGATCATGTCGTCAATCAATGGCAGGCGGAAGAGCGACGCATCGTCGAGCGCCGCGATCAGCGTGAGACGGATGAACGCGCACAGCGAGTGCGCGGCAACCAGATCCCCAATTGATTATTTGCAAAGCACCGGATTCGCGCCATGCAAGCTAACGCTCTTACTGCTCCGGCACCCGTCGGCACCACACCCGTTGCGCCCGCATCGACAGCGGCCTCGGCTGCAGAAGGCGGCGACGACTTCATGGGCATGCTGATGCAATTGCTCGGCGGCGATGCGTCGGCCGAAGCGCTGCCTGCGGAAATGACGAGCGCGGATTCGGACAGCGATGCGGATTCAGACGAAGACCCGACGGCGCTGGCTGCGATGCTGGCGATGCCCGTAGCGGTGCCGTTGCCGTGGGCGGCAATGCCGTCGGCTGTTTCCACGGAGAATGCCGATCCACTGGAATTGCTGGGACTGGCTTCCGGGGCTGGAAAAAGCGACTCGGATGCGTTGCTCGCGTTGAAGACGGATCTCGCGGCGACGCTTGCCGAACCCGCTGAAGTTGAGGAGACCAACGAAAGCATCGGCTCACTGAGCCCGCTGTCCGATATGACGTCCGCGAAGAGTGTCGCGGTCGAGACGCCGACGTCTCGGTTGCATGCGCCGGTCGGTACGCCGCAGTGGTCGGATGAACTGTCCGCCAAGGTGAGTTGGATGGTCGATCGCGGCCAGACGTCTGCGTCGCTCACGCTGTCGCCGGAGCATTTGGGTCCGCTCGAGGTTCGCATCTCTGTTACCGACGACAAGGCTTCGGTGTGGTTCGGCGCGGCGCAAGCGGATACGCGAGCTGCGATCGAAAATGCCTTGCCCAGGTTGCGGGAAATGTTGGCGACCCAAGGATTGTCGCTCGGTGATGCGGGCGTGTTTCGCGAGCCGCCGCGGGATCAGTCGACTCCATCGCATCGTAGCTTCGGCAGCGGTGGGGAAAGTGGGACGCAGGAAGGCGAGATGGTGGTCAGCACGCGTGCGAGAAGTTTGCTCGACGCTTACGCGTAGAGGCGGCTTCGCCGCATGCGACTCTCAACCTTCCTCCCCCGGTCGCCGGGGGAGGAAACAAGAGAGGCGAAGCGAAAGTCCGACGCCGTCCGGCGCAGACAGAGACCCACCTCACACTCCCTCCGCCAAATTCCCGACACCTGCAACCGCACGTGTCGCACGTCACACTCGGTAATTCACGACATAAACATAACAATCAACGACTTAAATCGCTGATGCAAACCGTGGCATGCAGCTTGCTACTCATTCGAGGCGAGATTCACCGAGGATGAAGATATGGCCGAAGCTGTTGCCGCTGCCCCTGTCGAGGCGGAGCCGAAGAGACCCAACTGGCTGCTGAATACGATTGCAGTCGTGCTGCTGTGTGCGGCCGTCGGCGGCGGTGTTTATTTCTTCGTCGCGCCCAAGCACGAGCCCACCGCTGATAAGGCAGACCCCGCCGCTCCGAAAGCGCCGCCTGCCTACGTGAAGCTCGATCCGCCCTTCGTCGTGAATTTCGAAGCCAAGGGCATGATGCGCTTCCTGCAGATCACGCTCGAAATCATGACGCGCGATCCGGCGACCGCCGACCTGCTCAAGCTGCACGATCCCATGATCCGCAACGACCTGCTGATGCTGTTCGGCAACCAGACCTACGAAGCCATCAGCACGCGCGAAGGCAAGGAAAACCTGCGGCTCGAAGCGCTGGCCACCGTCGCCAGGATCATCGAACGCGAGGGCGGCAAGGCGAAGAACGTCGAGCAGCTCTATTTCACCAGCTTCGTGATGCAGTAAGGACGCGACCATGTCCGGCAACGATGTATTGAGCCAGGATGAGATCGACGCCCTGCTGCACGGGGTCGACAGCGGCGCCGTCAAGACGGAGGACGTGATCGCACCGGGTGAAGTCCGGCAGTACGACTTCACCAACCAGGTGCGCATCGTGCGCGGCCGCATGCCGACGCTCGAGATGATCAACGAACGCTTCGCGCGCCTGTTCCGCACCAGCCTGTTCAACATGCTGCGCCG
>JBEVKB010000042.1:0-24958 GCA_040509875.1 Steroidobacteraceae bacterium
GATGATGCCTTCGCGCTATACCTCGCAGATGAGTCTCGACGACGCAGCGTTGCAGGCCCGAACCTTGGGCGTGCATTACGACAGCATTTCCATCGAAGGCATGTTCGAGTCCACGCTGGGCGCGCTGCAGGACCTCTTCGCCGGACGCAAACCGGACACGACGGAAGAGAACATCCAAGCTCGCTGCCGCGGCGTGCTGTTGATGGCGATCTCGAACAAGACCGGACGCATGGTGCTCACGACCGGAAACAAGAGCGAGATGTCGGTGGGCTATGCCACGCTGTACGGCGACATGGCCGGCGGCTTCGCGCCCATCAAGGATTGCAGCAAGATGCTCGTCTATCGGCTGGCGCGCTATCGCAATGGATTGTCGCCCGCCATTCCCGATCGCGTGATCGAGCGACCGCCCTCGGCGGAGCTGCGGCACGAGCAGAAGGATTCCGACTCGCTGCCGCCTTACGAAATTCTCGACGCCATCCTGGAATTGTTCATCGAGGACGATCTGTCGGTCGAAGAAATCACCGCTCGCGGCTTCGATCGCGCGACGGTCGGTCGCGTTCTGGACATGGTCAAACGCAACGAATACAAACGTCGCCAGGCGCCGCCGGGCATACGAATCAGCGATCGCGCCTTCGGCAGGGACTGGCGATATCCGATTACGTCGGGTTACAAGACGAGGTAATCGGCTCTCGCGCCTTCCCCGTCGCAGGGGGAGGAAGCCGGAACGAGCAACCGGCTACCAGAACTTCCACCACGACTTATTCCGGTCGTCGTGCGTGGTCTGCGGAAAGTTCTCCTGCAGTACCTTCTCTGAATTCGCCGCGAGATCGGTCATCCCCAGCGCCTTGTATGAGTCCGCCATGATCTCCAGCGCGCGCTTCACTTGCGGAGCGCCGTCGTAGTTTTCGATGGTGTACTTGGCGCGGTTGATCGCGCCGACATAGGCCCCGCGGGTCAGATAGTAGTTCGCAACGTAGACTTCGTAATTCGCCAGGCGATTGCGCAGGAAGATCATTCGCTGTCGCGAGTCTTCCGCGTAAGTGCTGGTGGGGAAGCGTTGCAGCAGGGTCTGGAAGGCCTGGAACGATTTGCGCGCGTCGATCGGCGGGCGTTCGCTCAGGTCGGCGTTGAACCAGCGCTCGAGGAAATTCGGATTGCGCTCGAACTGCGCCAGGCCCTTGATGTAGTAGGCGTAATCCACGCGCGGATGCGCGGGATTTTCGCGGATGAACTGGTCGGCCTGGTCGATGGCGGACTCGGATTCATGATTTCGATAGTACGCGTACATGAGGTCCAGCTGTCCCTGCCGCGCGGGATTGCTGAAGGGAAAGCGGGCTTCGAGCTGCTCGTAGTAGGTGATGGCGTCGCGATAATTGCCATTGTCCGAGGCTTTCTTCGCCAGTTCGTACAGCTTGTCCGGATTGCCGATCAGCTCCTTGGACTTGTTGCCGCAGCCGGCCAGCCCGAGGAACAGGACGGCGGTGGCCAACATCAGGATGCGCGTGGGAGAATTCTTGAACATTTTGCCTGTCTGGATCTGTTCTACTGCTGGCGGGGCCCGGATTTCTCTTGTAGCGCGCCGGGCAGCGGCCGCGAAGTATAGCCTCACGACCCGCCTGCTGCCTCAACCTCCGGTTCGAGCCTGCCGGGGTTTCCCGCGCATGCCAGTCCTTTCGTGCTTCAATGGGCGGTTTAGTTCCTGAAGTTCACCGACTCTTGCGTGGCTCCCATGACCGACCCCATCCGCCAATCCCTGCTCATTCCCATCGAACACGCCGGCCAGCGCCTCGACCAGGCGCTGGCTGTGCTGCTGCCGGAGTATTCCCGTACTCGCCTCAAGGAGTGGATCGAGAGTGGCCAGGTGCTGATCAACGGCTCGCCCCTGCGCCCGAAAGATCGCGTGGTCGGCGGCGAACGCATCGAGCTGAATGCCACACTGGAAGACGCGGTGACGGTGCGGCCGCAGTCGATCGGGCTGGATGTCGTGTACCAGGACAGCCAGGTCCTGGTCGTCAACAAGCCCGCGGGACTGGTCGTCCATCCGGGTGCCGGGAACATGGCGGGCACGCTGCAGAACGCCTTGTTGCATTTCGATCCGTCGCTGTCGGTATTGCCGCGCGCGGGCATTGTCCATCGACTCGACAAGGACACGACCGGCCTGCTGGTCGTAGCACGTACGCTCGAAGCTCACACGTCGCTGGTGAGGGCGCTCGAAGCGCGCGATGTGGGTCGTGAGTACGAAGCTGTCTGCGTCGGCGTGATGACCGGAGGCGGCACCGTCAATGCGCCCATCGACCGCCATCCAACGGACCGGCTGCGACAGACAGTGAAGCAGAGCGGACGCGAGGCCATCACCCACTATCGCGTATTGCATAAGTATCGTGGCCATACGCATATCCGCGTGGAGCTGGACACCGGCCGCACTCACCAGATTCGCGTGCACATGGCGCACATCCACTATCCGCTGGTAGGCGATCGGGTCTATGGCGGTCGCGCGATTCTGCCCAAGGGAGCATCGCCGACGTTGATCGAAGCTCTGCAAGGCTTCAAGCGGCAGGCTCTGCACGCGGCGAAGCTTACGTTCGAACATCCGACCACCGGCCAACCGGTCGAATGCGAAGCGCCGTTGCCCGAGGACATGGTCGAGCTGTTGCGGATCCTCGCCGCCGATGCGAAGCAGGCGCTCGCGGACGTAAGGCAGACACGCAGGTAATTCACAGAGGGCGTCAGGTATGACAACGGCTGCTCCCCGATGGCTGACGCCAGACTGGCCGGCACCCGCAACCGTTCGCGCGCTGACAACTCTGCGCGACGGCGGTGTCAGTCGCGGTGACTTCGAGAGTCTCAACCTCGCCTTGCACGTCACCGACGATCCGGCCGCGGTGCTGGAGAATCGCAGACTGTTGCGAACCGCCGCCCAGTTACCGAGTGAGCCGGTCTGGCTGGAACAGGTGCATGGCATCGAAGTCGTCACTGCGGAAGGTCAAACCTCACCGCCACGCGCCGATGCGTCTGTCGCGAAACACGCGGGCAATGTCTGCTCAATTATGACTGCCGACTGTCTTCCCGTCGTGTTCTGCGATGTAGCCGGTACTCGTGTAGCAGCGGCTCATGCCGGATGGCGCGGACTCGTGGGCGGCGTTCTCGCAGCCACTGTCGCTGCATTGGATACGGCGCCTGAAACGCTCATGGCCTGGATGGGCCCTGCCATCGAGCCCGAGGCGTTCGAGGTGGGTACGGAAGTGCGCGAGCAGTTTCTTGCCAGGGACGTTCGCAGCGAGAGTGCTTTTACACCCAACGCACGCGGGCGATGGCAGGCGGATCTATATGAACTCGCGCGGCAGGAACTGCAGCGGCTCGGCATCGTGCGCATTTACGGCGGCGGCTTCCAGTGCTTTGCCGATAGCGCACGGTTTTTTTCGTATCGTCGCAATGCCCGTACCGGGCGCATGGCGACACTCATCTGGATCGACGCCTAGCGCGGCCTCGCATGCTACGCTCGCGTCCATAATCAACCCAAAAGTCTGCTCGACGCCGGGATCCTCCCGCGCTCACGACCCTCGTTCAACCGCACGGCGCGCACATGTCTTTGCTTGCATGGATCATCCTGTTCACTGCCATCGGCGGCGCGGCCAGCGCGATCGCGGCTTCGCTATTCCTGATCGCTCCAGCCAAGCTCCGCGCGCGCGCCTTGCCGCATCTCGTGAGCTTCGCCACCGGCGCGCTGTTGGGAGCGGCTCTGTTGGGCCTGCTGCCCGACGCGATCCAGAAAGTCGGCCTGGCCGGCGCGCACCGCATCGGTCTCACCCTGCTGATCGGCGTGCTGATCTTCTTCGTGCTCGAGAAGCTGTTGCTCTGGCGGCATTGCCACCAGGAAGTGTGCGAAGGCCATGTACACCACCATGAGCACTCGCACGAGAAGAATCGCGACGCGGCTTCGGCTTCGCTGGTATTGATCGGTGACAGTTTCCACAACGTCCTGGATGGAGTGCTGATCGCCGCCGCATTCCTCACGGACATTCACCTGGGCATCGTCACCTCCATGGCGGTGGTCGCGCACGAGATTCCGCAGGAGGTGGGCGATTTCGCCGTCCTGCTGAACGGCGGCATGTCACGCGCCCGCGCGCTGACCCTCAACCTGCTCACGAGTCTGACGTCGGTCATCGGCGGCGTCGTCGCGTATTTCTTCCTGGCGCAGACTCGGGCATTGCTGCCTTACGCGCTGGCGCTGGCGGCTTCGAGTTTTCTTTATATCGCGGTGGCCGACCTGATTCCCGGCCTGCACCGGCGCGTCGATCCGGGCTCGGGGATTCGCCAGATCATCCTGATTTCGCTCGGTGTCGCGGTCATCTACGTCAGTCACTCGATGGCCCACTGAACGGCTCGCCCGATCGCCGCCGCCCTAGGCGGTTGCCGCAGGTATTGCGTTGAATTCCTCAATGCGCCGCCCCACATCGCCAGGTATCTGTAATCCCTGGAGCCGGCCGGTGTCGGCCGGTCAGTCAGTCTGCGGGTACTTCTCATGCGAATGGACAAGCTCACAAGCAAGTTTCAAATGGCCCTCGCCGACGCCCAGTCGCTGGCGGTAGGGCTCGACCATCAATACATCGAACCCCTGCACCTGATGGCGGCATTGCTCGACCAGCAGGGCGGCTCGGTGCGGCCGCTGCTGACCAAGGCAGGCGCCAACGTCAATCTGCTGCGCTCGCAGCTCGGCGAGGCACTGGATCGCCTGCCGAAAGTGTCCGGCAACGCGGGTGAAGTGCACCTGTCGTCCGATCTGAATCGCGTGCTCAATGTCACCGACAAGCTCGCCCAGCAGCGCGGCGACCAGTACATCTCCAGCGAACTGTTCCTGCTGGCGGCGCTGGAAGACCGCGGCCAACTCGGCTCCACCCTGCGCAATGCCGGCGTCATCAAGGGCGCCATCGACAAGGCTATCGACGAAGTTCGCGGCGGTGAGAAGGTGACCGATCCCAACGCGGAGGAAAGCCGCCAGGCGCTCGAAAAATACACCGTCGATCTCACCGAGCGCGCCGAGCAGGGCAAGCTCGATCCGGTGATCGGTCGCGACGAAGAGATCCGCCGCACCGTGCAGGTACTGCAGCGTCGTACCAAGAACAATCCGGTGCTGATCGGCGAACCCGGCGTCGGCAAGACGGCGATCGTCGAAGGCCTGGCGCAGCGGATCATCAACGGCGAAGTGCCCGAAGGCCTGCGCAAGAAGCGCATCCTGTCGCTCGACATGGGCGCGCTCATCGCTGGCGCCAAGTTCCGTGGTGAGTTCGAAGAGCGGCTCAAGGCCGTGCTCAACGACCTGGCCAAGCAGGAAGGTCAGGTCATCCTGTTCATCGACGAGCTGCACACCATGGTCGGCGCCGGTAAAGCCGAAGGCTCGATGGACGCGGGCAACATGCTCAAGCCGGCGCTCGCACGCGGCGAACTGCATTGCGTGGGCGCGACCACACTCGACGAGTACCGCAAGTACATCGAGAAGGATGCGGCGCTGGAACGGCGTTTCCAGAAAGTGCTGGTGAACGAGCCGACGGTGGAAGACACCATCGCCATCCTGCGCGGCCTCAAGGAACGTTACGAAGTGCATCACGGTGTGGCGATCACCGATCCGGCCATCGTCGCCGCCGCCACGCTGTCGCATCGCTATATCAGCGATCGCCAGTTGCCGGACAAGGCCATCGATCTCATCGACGAGGCCGCCTCGCGCATTCGCATGGAGATCGATTCCAAGCCCGAGTCCATGGACCGGCTGGAACGTCGCGTCATCCAGCTCAAGATCGAACGCGACGCGCTGAAGAAAGAATCCGACGATGCGTCAAAGAAACGGCTCGCCATTCTCAACGAGCAGTTGAAGGCGCTCGAGAAGGAATATTCCGACCTGGAAGAAGTGTGGAAGGCCGAGAAGGCTTCCGTGCAGGGCGCGGCCCACATCAAGGAAGAACTCGAACGCGCCAAGCAGGATCTCGAAACGTCGCGACGCGCGCAGGACCTGCAGCGCATGTCGGAACTCGCATACGGCAAGATTCCGGAATTGGAGCGGCGACTCGAACAGGCGTCGACCACCGAACAGCAGGGCACCAAGCTGCTGCGTAACCGCGTGACCGACGAGGAAATCGCCGAAGTGGTCTCCAAGTGGACCGGCATCCCGGTGTCCAAGATGCTCGAAGGCGAGAAAGACCGGCTGCTGCGCATGGAGGAATCTCTCGGCAGGCGCGTGATCGGCCAGACAGAGGCGGTGAAAGCCGTGTCGGATGCCATCCGGCGCTCGCGTGCCGGCCTTGCCGATCCGAATCGCCCCAACGGTTCGTTCCTGTTCCTCGGTCCCACCGGCGTGGGCAAGACCGAGTTGTCGAAGGCGCTCGCGGAATTCCTGTTCGACACCGAGGAGGCCATGGTCCGCCTCGACATGTCGGAGTTCATGGAGAAGCATTCTGTGGCGCGACTCATCGGCGCGCCGCCGGGCTATGTCGGCTACGAAGAAGGCGGTTACCTGACCGAAGCCGTGCGACGCCGGCCGTATTCCGTGCTGCTGCTGGATGAAGTCGAGAAGGCGCATCCCGACGTGTTCAACGTGCTGCTGCAGGTACTCGACGACGGCCGGCTGACCGATGGCCAGGGCCGCACCGTCGACTTCCGCAACACCGTGATCATCATGACGTCGAACCTGGGTTCGCACGTGATCCAGGAGCTGGCGGGCGAGGGCAACTATGCGCGCATGAAAGCGGCAGTGATGGAATCGGTACAGCAGCACTTCCGGCCCGAGTTCATCAACCGCGTGGACGACATCGTCGTGTTCCATCCGCTGGGACGCGAACAATTGCGCTCGATCGTGGATATCCAGCTCGGCTACCTGCGCAAACGCCTCAGCGATCGGGATATCGAATTCGCGCTCGACGCTGCGGCGCTGGACCTGCTGGGAGAAGCCGGTTTCGATCCGGTATACGGCGCACGGCCATTGAAGCGCGCCATCCAGCAGCAGGTGGAGAATCCGCTGGCGCAACTCATCCTCAAGGGGGAGTTCGGTCCGGGCGCCAAAGTCATGACGACAGTGCGCAACGGCGCACTGGCATTCGACAAAGCCTGACGGGCGCTCCGCCCGTCAGTTCTCCCTTGAACATTTGCGCCGCATCCCTAAGATGCGGCTCGTTCTTTCTGCGCCCGAGGCTTTGCGATGCCCTTTTACGAATACGAATGCAGTTCCTGCGGCAAACAGACCGAGGTCCTGCAGAAAATTTCCGATGCGCCGCTGAAGAAATGCCCCAACTGCGGCAAGTCCGCCCTCAAGCGGCTGATCTCGGCTCCGGTATTTCGTCTCAAGGGTAGCGGCTGGTACGAAACCGACTTCAAGTCGGACCAGGACCGCAAGCGCAACCTCGCGGGCTCGGACGATGCGCCCGTGGCCAAGAGCGATGAGGCCAAGCCGGAAACCAAGGTGGAAGCGAAGAGCGACGCCAAGGACAAACCGGCGGTCACCGAGTCGAAGCCTGCCGAAAAGCCTGCGTCCACCGTCGCCCGTTCCGATTCGAAGAAGTCGACCGCGCCGTCGAAAGCACCCGTCAAAGCGCCGGCCAAAGCCGCGAAATCCAAGCCGGTGGCGAAGAAGAAGGCAGGGCGACGCTGAGCCGACGCTCCGCGATCGCTGGGCCGGCGCGTTGGCGTGATGGGCTGCTGCACCTTCCGCTAAACTAGCCGGCGTTCGCTCACACTTTCGAGTTCCCCATGCGCTCCCATTACTGCGGTCAGGTCAACGAATCCCTCACGGGCAAGGAAGTCTCGGTTGCGGGGTGGGTCCACCGCCGGCGCGACCATGGCGGAGTGATCTTCGTCGACCTGCGCGATCGCGAAGGCCTGCTGCAGATCGTGTTCGATCCTGACACGAAGGAAATATTCGCGAGCGCCGAGCGCCTGCGCGGTGAATTCTGCGTGCGGATTCGTGGGCTCGTTCGTGCGCGGCCGGCCGGCACTGCCAATTCCAACCTGCCTTCCGGTCAGGTCGAGCTGCTGGCGCGAGAGTTGGAAATCCTCAACCGTTCGGAAACGCCGCCGTTCCATCACGACGAGACCACTAACGAAGAACTGCGCCTCAAGTATCGTTACATCGACCTGCGTCGCGATGTGATGCAGCAGCGCTTGCGCCTGCGTCATCAGGTCACTCGCGCCATGCGCGCGTATCTCGATGAACATGGCTTCATCGACATCGAAACGCCGATGCTGACGAAGGCAACGCCGGAAGGTGCGCGCGATTACCTGGTGCCGAGTCGCACGCATCCCGGACAGTTTTTCGCCTTGCCCCAGTCGCCGCAGCTGTTCAAGCAGCTGCTCATGATGAGCGGCTTCGATCGCTACTATCAGATCGTGCGCTGTTTCCGCGACGAAGACCTGCGCGCCGAGCGCCAGCCCGAATTCACTCAGCTCGATATCGAGACTTCCTTCATGAGCGAGGAAGAGATCATGCAGCACATGGAAGCGCTGATGGTCAGCCTCTTCAAGACCGTGCTCAAGGTGGACCTGCCGCAGCCGTTCCCGCGCATGACCTATGAAGAAGCCATGCGTCGCTATGGTTCGGACAAACCGGATCTGCGCATCGCCCTGGAACTGGTCGACGTGGCGGACCTGGTTCGCGACAGCGAATTCAAAGTGTTCGCCGGCCCCGCCGCCAATCCGAACGGGCGCGTGGCCGCGTTACGCGTCCCGCAGGGCTCGCAAAAGCTGTCGCGCAAACAGATCGACGACTACACCACGTTCGTTGCGCGTTACGGCGCTCGCGGCCTGGCGTACATCAAGGTCAACGAGAAGGCCAAGGGTCGCGAGGGCCTGCAGTCGCCGATTCTCAAGAACCTGAGCGACGCTGCCATCGATGGCATTCTCGAGCGCACGGGCGCGCAGGACAGCGACCTGATTTTCTTCGGCGCCGACACCGCGAAGGTCGTGAGCGATGCGCTCGGCGCATTGCGCCTGAAGGTGGGCACCGACCTCGGGCTGTCGACAGGCGGCTGGCAGCCGATGTGGGTGGTGGACTTCCCGATGTTCGAATGGGACGCGGACAGCAAGCGCTGGTTCGCCCTGCATCATCCGTTCACCGCGCCTCGTTCCGACGATCCGGCCGAACTGCGCGCCGATCCCGCGAACGCGATTTCCAAGGGCTACGACATGGTGTTGAACGGCTCGGAGATCGGCGGCGGTTCGGTGCGTATCCATCGTCCCGAAATGCAGTCGACGGTGTTCGAACTGCTGGGCATCGGTCCCGAGGAAGCCGAACAGAAATTCGGCTTCCTGCTCGAAGCGCTCAAGTACGGCACGCCACCGCATGGCGGTATCGCGTTCGGCCTGGATCGCGTGGTGATGTTCATGGCGGGCACCGATAACATTCGTGACGTCATTGCATTCCCCAAGACGCAGACCGCCGCCGACCTGCTCACCAATGCGCCGACGCCGGTCAGCGATGAGCAGCTCAAGGAACTGCATATCCGCGTGAAGCTGCCGGTGAAGGCGGAGTAGCTGCGCCGGCAACGATAGTCCCAGTCGATGAGCGCTACCGTCATTCTGGTTCACGGCCTGTGGATGTCCGGCTTCGAGCTGACGGTGCTGCGGCGTCGCCTGCAAGCCGCGAAGATGCAGACCGCGGCGTTTTCGTATCCCTCCATGACCCGACCGATGAATGCCCATGCGCGGGCGCTGCTCGAATTCGCACGCGCTCAGCAATGCGACCAACTGCATTTCGTCGGACACAGCCTGGGCGGCATCGTGATCCTGCGTGCGCTGGAACTCGATGGCGCGAACTCCCTGCCGCCGGGTCGCGCCGTGTTGTTGGGCTCGCCGCTTCAGGGTAGCTGCGCGGCACGGGGCATTACCAAGCTACTGCCGTTCGGCCGCGCAATCCTCGGTATGTCGATCAATGAGGAATGCATCGAGCATTGCCCGCGCACCTGGGCTGGTCAGCGCGATGTTGGCGTGATCGCCGGATCGTCCGGCCTCGGGTTGGGGCGCCTGTTCGCGACCATGGAAGGCGAACATGACGGCACCGTGCTGGTGTCCGAGACGCAGTTGCCTGGAGCGAAGGATCACCTGGTGCTGCCTGCTTCACACAGCAGCATGGTGTTCTCGAGCGCGGTGGCGAACCAGACGGTGCATTTCCTCACGCACGGCGCCTTCCTCCGCACAGCGCAGGCGAGTCACGTCACGGCGCCAGCGCCTTGAGCTTGTAGAGCGCGTCCAGCGCTTCGCGCGGCGTCATCGAGTCCGGGTCGATGGCGTTCAGTGCAGTCACCGCTTCGTGCGGCACAGGCTCCCGTGGCATCTCCAGCAGCAACTGCTGTTGTGGACCGGCGGCATGCGCAGCCAGCGAGCGCCGCTCCAGTTCACCGAGATAGCGACGCGCGGCGGTGATGACTTTAGGCGGAACGCCGGCCAGCGACGCCACCTGCAATCCATAGCTCTGGTTCGCCGGGCCTTCTCTCACTGCATGCAGGAAGATCAACCGGTCGCTGTGCTCGGTGGCATCCAGATGCACATTGGCGCAGCCGTCGATTTCCGTTGCCAGCGCCGTGAGCTCGAAATAATGCGTGGCGAACAAGGTGAACGCGCGCACGTGCTTGCCGATATGAGTCGCGCATGACCAAGCGAGAGACAAGCCGTCGTAGGTGCTGGTGCCACGACCGATTTCGTCCATCAGCACCAGGCTGTGCTCGGTGGCGTTGTTGAGAATGTTGGCGGCTTCCGTCATTTCGACCATGAAGGTCGAGCGTCCACCCGCGAGATCGTCGGACGCGCCGATGCGAGTGAAGACCCTGTCGACCGGACCGACGCGTGCTGAGACCGCGGGCACGTAGCTGCCGATGCGAGCCAGGATCACGATCAGCGCGGTCTGGCGCATGAAGGTGGATTTGCCGCCCATGTTCGGACCGGTGATGACGAGCATGCGCCGGTGATCGTGCAACCCTAGGTCGTTCGGGACGAAGGGCTGGTCGATGAATTGCTCGACGACCGGATGACGACCGCCGACGATCTCGATCACCGGCTCATCGGTGAGTGTCGGCGCAGCATAGCGCAGAGCGACCGCGCGTTCGGCGAACGTAGACAGCACATCCAATGCAGCGAGCGCTGCGGCCGTGGTCTGCAGTTCGGCGAGCCGTGCGATCAACTGATCGAGCAATTCGTCGTAAAGCTGCTTTTCGCGAGCCAGTGCTCGGTCGCGTGCGCCGAGGACTTTCTCTTCGAACTCTTTCAACTCGGGCGTGATGTAGCGTTCGGAGTTCTTCACCGTCTGGCGGCGGTGGTAGTCCGCCGGCACTTTGTCCGCGAGGCTGCGGCTCAATTCGATGTAGTAGCCCTGCACGCGGTTGTAACCCAGCTTCAGGCTGGGAATCCCGCTGCGCACGCGTTCGCGCGCTTCCAGGTCGAGCAGGTACTGGTCGCCGTGTTCGCTGATGCGCTGGAGATCGTCCAGTTCGGCGTCGTAACCCGCTGCGATGACTCCACCGTCGCGCAGGAATGGCGGCGGTGCGGCGACGATGGCGCTTTCAAGCAATGCATGCAGATCAGGATAGGTGCCGACCTGCTGCAGAAGCTGCGTCAACAGCGGCGCGTCTTGCTGCGCCAGTAACTCCTGTAGCTCTGGCAAGCGAGCCAGGGCGCTCCTTAATTGCGCCAAATCCCGCGGTCGCGCGCTCTTCAGCGCCACGCGCGCGAGCGAGCGCTCGATGTCGCCCACGTGTTGCAGCAGTTCGCGTATCTGCGGATGCAATGCCTTGGCGATCAGCAGGCTCACGGCATTCAGTCGCAGCTCGACGATTCTGCGGTCGCGCAAGGGACGATGCAGCCAGCGCCGCAATTCGCGTCCACCCATTGCCGTGGCCGTTTGATCGAGCACAGCGGCGACGGTGCATTCAGGCCGGTTGGCGAGGCTGGCGTCCAGTTCCAGGTTGCGTCGGGTCGCTGCATCGAGGAGCACGCAGTCGCTGCGTTCTTCGACGCGCAGGCCTCTCAAGTGCGGCAGAGCTGCCTTCTGAGTATCGCGCACATAGTTCAGCAGACAGGCGGCGGCGCGGACGGCAAGCGGATGGTTCTCGCAGCCGAATCCTGCGAGATCGCGCGTTGCGAACTGCGTGCACAGCAGGCGCGTGCCGCTGTCGAGATCGAAGTGCCATGGCGGACGTTCACGGCAAGGCGCATTCCCGGGCAGGCGCGCCTGTTCGCTGACCAGCACTTCGGCGGGTCGCAAGCGTTCCAGTTCGCTCGACAGCGCTTCTTCGCCACTGGCTTCGAGCACGCTGAAACGTCCACTGGACAGTTCGAGCCATGCCAGCCCGAATCGGCCGTTTTCCGTGAACACCGCGGCGAGCAACGTGTCGCGACGCGCTTCCAGGAATGCTTCGTCCGTAACTGTTCCAGGGGTCACGACACGCACGACCTGGCGTTCCACCGGACCCTTGGACTTCGCCGGATCCCCGATCTGCTCGCAGATGGCCACCGACTCGCCTCGGCGCACCAGGCGCGACAGATAGCCCTCGGCGCTGTGATATGGCACACCGGCCATTGGGATGGGTTGGCCGCCCGACTGGCCGCGCGCCGTCAATGTGATGTCGAGCAGTCGCGCCGCGCGCTTGGCGTCATCGAAGAACAACTCGTAGAAGTCGCCCATGCGATAGAACAGCAACGCGTCAGGGTGCTGCGCTTTGAGGCGCAGGTACTGCTGCATGACGGGGGTGTGCGATTCGAGAGCGGCTGACATTAGCTGGGCATCGTCGTCTGCGGGAGTGATCCGGCGGGAGCGCGATTTTGCCTGTGACCATGTACAAATGCCCACTCTTGACGTGTGCGGCCTGCGGGCTTATGCATGCCGCATGAGTCCCAGCAGTCATGCCATGGCCGTCACCGACGTCGAATTGCAGCGCCTCGCCG
The DNA here is from genome assembly GCA_040509875.1 of Steroidobacteraceae bacterium. GTDB lineage: Bacteria > Pseudomonadota > Gammaproteobacteria > Steroidobacterales > Steroidobacteraceae > Steroidobacter. The sequence continues at coordinate 12,916 of JBEVKB010000042.1, forward strand.
TCCAGGTGGGCGCTCACCTGATGGATTCGGAGCGACGCCTGGTCAGCGCGGAATCGTGTACGGGCGGCTGGATAGGCAAGGTGCTGACCGATATCGGCGGCAGTTCGGGTTGGTACCTGGGCGGCGTGGTCTCTTACAGCAACTCTCTCAAGCAGGCGCTGCTCGGTGTACTGCCATCGACACTCGTCGCTCACGGCGCAGTGAGCGAGGCCGTCGCGCGCGAAATGTCGATCGGCGCGCTGGAAGCTCTCGGCGGACAGATCGCCGTGTCAGTAACTGGCATCGCCGGACCGGGCGGCGGTCAACCGGGAAAACCGGTGGGCACGGTGTGGTTCGGCTGGGCCTGGTACGAGAAGGGCGCGATCGAAACGCGCGTGGCGATGGAAACATTTCCGGGCGATCGCGAAGCAGTGCGCCGACAGGCAGTAGCGCGCTCACTTGGCGAGTTGCTGCGCCTCGAACTGACGTGAGCGGATTGCCAATCCGTCGGCGGCGACTGTTTTTCGCTTTGTGGCCAACGGACGAACTGCGCGAGCAGATTGCATCGGACACGCACGAATGGATCGCCCGCTGCGGCGGCGCTGCCATTCCGCCGTCTAATTTTCACGTGACGCTAGCCTTCCTGGGGGCTGTGCCCGAAGAGTCGCTCGAACGTATCTGCGAGATCGGCGCGCAGTTGCGTGGCCCGCCATTCGAATTCACGCTCGACACCATCGAATCGTGGTCGGCAGCGGGCGTCTTATGCCTGACCGCGACGCAACCTGCGCCCTCTTTGCTATCGCTGGCCGCTCGCTTGAGATTCAGTCTGTTAGAGCAGCAAGTGGATTCGGCGCCACAGGAATTCCGACCGCACGTTTCACTGGCGCGCGCGCCGTCCGCGCGGATCGACGCACCGATTGGGCCTATGATCTGGCCGGTTTGCGAGGTGGTGCTGGTCGAATCGAGCAATGCTGCGCGTGGCTCGCAGTATCGAATTCTCGACCGGTGGACACTAAAACGCGAAACTGTGTAAATATACAGGATAAGGGGTCTCGCTCGACTGGCGCTTGTGAAATAATGCGCGCCTCGTCACCGGGGTCTGCCAGCAGGTCGTCCCCACTCACCGGAGTCATCCAGATGGAAGAAAATCGCAAGAAGGCGCTCAGCGCCGCGCTCGGCCAGATCGAAAAACAGTTCGGCAAGGGCTCGGTCATGCGCCTCGGCGACGCGAGTGCTTCCTATGACGTCGAAGCCATTTCGACTGGCTCGCTCGGCCTGGACATCGCGCTCGGTGTCGGCGGATTGCCCAAGGGCCGCGTCATCGAAATCTACGGTCCCGAATCCTCGGGCAAGACCACGCTCACCCTGCAGGTGATTGCCGAAGCGCAGCGCGCCGGCGGTACCGCGGCATTCGTCGATGCCGAGCACGCACTCGATCCGGCCTATGCCGCCAAGCTCGGCGTCAACGTGCAGGACCTGCTGGTCTCGCAGCCGGACACTGGCGAGCAGGCCCTGGAAATCACCGACATGCTGGTGCGTTCGAGCGCGGTGGACATCATCGTCATCGACTCGGTCGCGGCGCTGACGCCGAAAGCTGAAATCGAAGGTGAGATGGGCGATGCGCACGTCGGCCTGCAGGCTCGCCTCATGTCGCAGGCGCTGCGCAAGCTCACCGGCAACATCAAGCGCTCCAACACCATCGTCATTTTCATCAACCAGATCCGCATGAAGATCGGCGTCATGTTCGGCAATCCCGAGACGACCACCGGCGGCAACGCGCTGAAGTTCTACGCCTCGGTGCGCCTGGACATCCGCCGCATCGGCGCGATCAAGAGCGGCGAGGAAGTGGTGGGCAACCAGACCCGCGTGAAAGTGGTCAAGAACAAGGTCGCGCCGCCGTTCCGCGAAGCCGAATTCGAAATCATGTACGGCCAGGGCATTTCGCGTAACGGCGAGATCATCGACATCGGCGTACTTCACGGCCTGGTGGAGAAATCGGGTTCCTGGTACGCCTACAACGGCGAGCGCATCGGCCAGGGCAAGGAAAACGCCCGCACCTTCCTCGAAACGCATCCCGAGATTGCGCGCGATATCGAAGCGAAACTGCGCGCGAAGCTGCTGCCCGTAAAGCGTGACGAAGCTGCCGAATCGGCGTAACTGGTGAATTAGTGCTCTCTACCTCTCCCCTTGCGCGAGAGGTAGAAAGCTAGGAGTCGCGCGAAGGAACGTAGCGCGGGTGAGGGTCTCGCAGCGAAGCGCGAAGCCGCCCACGCGACGCGCAAACACTGCCTCCACCGGCAGATGTCACAACCGAGGCAACCCTCCCATGCCCCTGAATCGAAGTAAAGACCGCCTCCGCTTCGATTCCGGCCCGCCCCAGGAAGATCGCGGTAACGAACAAGCCATCGAAGTCGTAGCCGTCCGACTACTTGCCGGCCGCGAGCTCTCCGCTGGCGACATCCGTCGCAAGCTCCAGAGTCGCCGCTACGAATCCGCTCCCATCGACGCCGTCATCGGCCGCCTGACGGAGCGCGGCATGCTCTCCGACGATCGCTTCGTCACCGCATTCATCAGTCAGCATTCCCAACGGGGCCATGGACCTGGCCGCATCCGCGCCGAGTTGCGGCAGCGGGGTGTCGCCCCGGAAGTCATCGACGAACATCTGCGCACCGCTGAAGTCGACTGGGATGCCATCGCCACGCAAGTGCGCGAGCGAAAGTTCCGCGGTAGCCCCGGGAGCCGGGCCGAGCGTGCAAAGCAGTCGCGCTTCCTTCAATATCGTGGCTTCAGCTCCGAGCAGATTCGGGCCGCCATGGGCAAGTCCTCCGCCAGCGCAGAGCCCGACCCGGATGCCGATATCGATTCGTAGCGACCCTTTTTCTAAATCCGACCAGTTGTCATGACGACCTCCAAGCGATTGTCGAGCGCGGCGTTGCGCTCCCTGTATCTGCAGTTCTTCCAGGAGCACGGCCACCAGGTCGTGCCATCGAGTTCGCTGGTGCCGGGATCGGACCCGACACTGCTGTTCACGAACGCGGGCATGGTGCAGTTCAAGGATGTGTTCACCGGCAAGGAGAAGCGCAACTACCGTCGCGCCACCAGTTCGCAGCGCTGCGTTCGCGCCGGTGGCAAGCACAACGATCTGGAGAACGTCGGGTACACCGCCCGGCATCACACGTTCTTCGAGATGCTGGGTAATTTCAGCTTCGGCGACTACTTCAAGCGCGACGCCATCAAGTTCGCCTGGGAGTTCGTCACCGGCGAGCGTTGGCTCAACATCGATCCGCAGCGCCTGATGGTGACCGTCTATCACACCGACGATGAAGCGTTCGACCTGTGGAACAAGGAAGTCGGTGTGCCCGCCGCGCGCATCGTGCGCATCGGCGACAAGAAAGGCGGGGGTTCCGACAATTTCTGGCAGATGGGCGAGACCGGCCCCTGCGGTCCGTGCACAGAGATCTTCTACGATCACGGCGCGCATATTCCCGGCGGTCCGCCGGGCTCTCCCGACGAGGACGGCGATCGCTGGATCGAGATCTGGAACCTGGTGTTCATGCAGTTCGATCGCTCGGCCGACGGCGTGCTCAATCCGTTGCCGCGACCTTCGGTGGACACCGGCATGGGCCTCGAGCGCACCGCTGCAGTGATGCAGGGTGTGCACTCGAATTATGAAATCGACCTGTTCGTCAACCTGATCAAAGCGGCCGCCGAGGCAACCGACAGTACCGACCTGGCTTCGAGTTCGCTGCGCGTGATCGCCGATCACATTCGCGCCTGCTCTTTCCTGATCGCCGATGGCGTGCTGCCGTCGAATGAAGGTCGCGGCTACGTCTTGCGCCGGATCATCCGTCGGGCCATCCGTCATGGGTACAAGCTCGGACAGACGCAGCCGTTCTTTCATTCGCTGGTCGCTGCGCTTGCCACCGAGATGGGCGAGGCCTACCCGGAATTGAATACGCAGCGCAGTCACATCGAGCGCGTGCTGCGACAGGAGGAAGAACGATTTGCAGAGACCTTGTCGCGAGGCATGTTGCTGCTGGACACCGCTATCGCCGGCCTCACCGGCAAGGTCATTCCCGGCGAAACCGTTTTCCGACTGTACGACACGTTCGGTTTCCCGGAAGACCTGACTGCCGACATCGCGCGTGAGCGCGGCCTCGCCATCGATCACGAAGGCTTCGAAGCATCGATGCAGGCGCAGCGTCATCGTGCGCGCGATGCCAGCAAGTTCGGCACCGACATGCGCGCCGACGTTGCCTTCGAAGGCAAAACGGATTTTCGCGGTTATGAATTACTGAGCGAAACCGGCAAGGTCGTCGGGCTGATTCGCGGCAGCGAGTCCGTGCCCGAATTGAAGTCTGGTGAAGAGGGCAGGGTGATACTCGATCGCACGCCGTTCTATGCGGAGAGCGGTGGGCAGGTCGGTGACCGTGGCTTCCTGGTCGCGGGCGAATCCCGCTTCGAAGTGACCGATACGCTCAAGCTCGGTGGCGCGTTCGCGCACGTCGGGCGAATGGTTGCCGGCGGGTTCAAGGCGGGCGACACAGTCGAAGCGACTGTCGATGAACGCCTGCGCCTTGCAACCAAGGCCAATCACTCGGCGACGCATCTGCTGCACGCGGCCCTGCGCAAAGTGCTCGGGCATCATGTCACTCAGAAGGGATCGCTGGTGGCGCCAGACCGCCTGCGTTTTGACTTTGCGCATTACGCCGCGGTAACGCCGGCCGAACTCAAGGAGATCGAGCGCTTGGTCAACGCGGAAATACGCGCGAATTCTCCTGCGCAGATCACTTTGATGTCTTATGACGCCGCCGTGGCCTCCGGCGCGATGGCGCTGTTCGGTGAGAAATACGACGACGAAGTGCGCGTGCTGAAGATCGGCGACTTCTCTACCGAGCTGTGCGGTGGCACGCACGTCAGTCGCGCGGGCGACATCGGATTGTTCAAGATTGTCAGCGAAAGCGGCGTGGCCGCCGGCATCCGGCGCATCGAGGCAGTCACTGGCGATGGCGCGCTCGAGTGGGTCTCGGAATCCGACCAGGTCATCCGCGATCTCAGCGCGTTGATGAAAGCGAGTCGCAGCGAAGTCGAAGAGAAAGTCCGCCAGTTGCTCGATCGCAGTCGGAAGCTCGAAAAAGAAGTGGCCACGCTCAAATCGAAGCTGGCGAGCGGGCAAGGCAGCGATCTTTCATCCACTGCTATCGACGTTGCAGGTATCAAAGTTGTAGTCAGCCGCGTCGACGGCGCGGATGCAGCCGCGCTGCGCGCAGCGATCGATCAGCTCAAGAACAAGCTTAAATCCGCCGCTGTGGTGCTCGCTTCGGTGCAGGGTCCGGACAAGGTGATCGTGATTGCCGGTGTGACAGCAGATCTGGTGTCCCGCCTCAAAGCCGGCGATCTGGTGAATGTCGTCGCGCAGGCCATCGGTGGCCGCGGCGGCGGGCGCGCTGATATGGCGCAGGCTGGTGGCAACGATCCATCTCGCCTCGACGCTGCGTTAACTACAGTCCCTGCTTGGATCCAGACGACGCTCACAGCGTAATAGTCAAAGCAACTTCTCCTCATCGGAGCACGCGGTCTTCCTGACCGCGTCTGCTGCATGGGCGACTGTAAAAAATCCTCTCGATTAATGTCTGAGGCAACGTACTTGTGCGATTGCAAAGTGCCCCTCATGGCGCTCACCCTCGAAGGGCCCAAAGTGTTGCCAACTATTTTCGATATTTCGCCCTTATTTCGTTACAAATTGTCATTTCCTGTGAGGGAGATTTTGAATTTCAGGGAAATCCGGATTCCAAAGCAGTAACCTCTCACCTACTCTCATCGTGAGTCAGTCATGCACGTGAGCTGCGAAAGCGCAGTGATACCCACTGCCGGCAGACCAAATGTAAGACGACTCTGCTGTTAAGCAAGGAGCGACTCATGCTGATTTTGACAAGGCGCGTCGGTGAAACCGTGATGATCGGCAACGATGTCACCGTCACCGTTCTAGGCGTCAAAGGCAATCAAGTCCGCGTCGGCGTCAACGCGCCGAAGGAAGTTGCCGTCCATCGCGAAGAGATTTATGAGCGCATCAAGCGCGAAGAGGAAGCTGCTGGCGGTGCCGCTCCGCGTCCAGTGGCGGGCACCGGCCCCTGATTCCTTGTTTTTGGCCGCGGAGTGCTGTTTTCGGCACACTCCGCGGGCACATCTGAAGTCTTTCTTTTTTCAAGTCTTTACGTACCGGGATTCCCCCAGTATTCTTGCCCGCCTTCGCAGACGGGCGACTCCCCAGAAACCCAGGATCGCAAGTACGGCCCGCAGGTTCTCCCAGGAGAGCGGTAAGGCCGAGTAAATACTTGCCTGGATCGCCAGCGCGTCCACTCCGGTGGGCTGTGCGGGCATCGCTGCGTTGGAGATTAAGGTTTTTGTCGGGAGAGAATGCCGCGCCGGGCGGGCATACGACAGTTTGGTTGGTGGTTTTGCGCCGGAGAGATGGCCGAGTGGTCGAAGGCGCGCCCCTGCTAAGGGCGTATGGGTCAAAAGCCCATCGAGGGTTCGAATCCCTCTCTCTCCGCCATTGTTTTCAGTGGGTGAAGGTCGAATAGGTTAAACAGTTTTCATGCGAGCGTAGCTCAGTTGGATAGAGCGCCTGGCTACGAACCAGGAGGTCGGGAGTTCGAATCTCTCCGTTCGCACCAAACAAGGAAGGCCACTCATCGAGTGGCCTTTTTTGTTGGTGCTATCGCTTCGACAACGGTGTCAGTTATTTCTTGAGCTGAAATGTAATCGGGATCGTTTTCCACATCGCCATGGGACGACCGTCCTGCGATCCGGGCTTCAGTCTCCAGCGCTTCGCCGCGCGCGCGGCAGCGTCATCCAGTCGCGGAAAGCCGCTCGACTGCTCGACGCGCACATCGCCTACACGGCCGTTCTCCAATACATAGATCGAAAGCATCACCGTGCCCGCGTGATGCATCCTGATTTCGTTGGCTGGATAGTCGGGTTCGCCCAGCGGCATTCCCGGATCGATGGCGGGCATCGCGACGACGGGCTGCCGCACTGGTGTTTCCGTTCCGCCGGGAAACTGTGTTGGCTCTGCGATGGTTGCCGAGATCGATTCGCTCTGCGTCGTGTTGTCCACGATCGGAGGTTCCGGTCGAGGAACGATCGGACCCACAGGCATGGGATCCACGATCGGGTCGTTCGGGAGCTTGGTGACAGTCTCGGGCTTTTTGTACGGTACTTCGACGACCTGGAATTTCTGAGGGCTCACAGCGCCGATCATTCTCGCGCCCAGTCCCGACGCGAACAGCCAGAAGAACACCACGTGCAACAGGACGATGATCGCGAGTACCCAGCCTCGCGGTGAGTTCATGGATTGGAATGGCGGAAAAGAATTGACGGTCACACTCATCATTGTTCTCCCGGAAATTGTGAATGGCCTGACGTCGATGCGCGTGTTGCTCCTGTCTATGCAGAGTCAAACGGAAGAGGCGCTGCAATCGGGTTGACGCGATAGTGATCACTTGACGGCATGCGGCCGCTTGCGCTTCCTCCCCGGCGGCCTGGGAGAAAAGTAGGAATTAATTCTTAGGATGTGTACGTATTGGAAAAGTTCAGTGCCGTTGAAGATTCAACGGTAAAGAATTTTGCCAAGATACTTGCGACTAGCGCGGGAGCGCGAGATCAGGCGCGGTCGCCGCTCGCCGAGGCGCGTTCGACATCGACAATCAGATGGCGATTGTCATGACGCCACGGATGAAAGCCGGGCAGGTAGTAACTCAGGTAAGGAAGTGTGATCTTGCGCACGATTCCCGGCGCGACGAATAGAAACTTCCACGCGCGCCACCAGGTACGCGGCGTGTTGATACCGTCCTGGCGGAAGAAGTCCGCCATGTAGCGCACATTGGCGCACCAGAACTGAAAACTCACCATCGCCATCACCTGGCAACGAATGGCCCAGCGCTTCATGGGTCGCTGGTGACGGGTAGCCAGCAGGTAGGTGTCGTAGCACACGGCCTTGTGCTCGATCTCTTCCATCGCGTGCCACCGCCACAGTTTCGCGGCCTCGGCCGTTGCCCCGTGCAGCACCTGTTTCTCAGTCAACAGCGCGTGGGCCATGATGGCAGTGAAATGTTCGAGCGCTGTCGTAACGGCTAGCTGTGCGATCGGATGGCGGCCGCGCGCCACTTCGATGCGCTTGCGCGTATGCGCCTCAATCGCCTGGGTGTCATAACCTGCCTGCTTGATCAGGCGATTGAATACAACGTGCTCGCGTGTATGCATCGCCTCCTGCTCAATGAAACTGTTGATCTGTGCCTGCAGCGGCTGCCCCGCCGCGTCGCGAAACCGCCGCACGCTTTCGATGAAGAAGGTCTCTCCCTGCGGAAAAGTGACTGACAACGCATTGAAGAACGCCGTGGCGACCGGGTCGTTGCCATGCCACCAACGCGGAGTTTCGCACCCTCGATCGATCTCGAGCGTACGAGATGTGATCAAGATGTCGGCAGGCGAGGTAGTTATTGCCATAATGGACAAGAGTTCGCAGGTACTCCATTTGAAAAGTTACTGAGAACAATGTCAATTCAAAAAGAGACGCCCCCGCGCCGAGTGCGGCGCACACCGGGAGAGGCACGCACCTTGGCACTGGCCAGCGCGCGCCGGCTCCTCCTGAAGAGCGGTCCGGATGCCATCACCCTGCAGGCTGTCGCTGCGGATCTAGGCATGAGCCATACCAATCTACTTCATCATTTCGGCTCGGCAGGCGGACTGCATAGTTCGCTGATGCGCGAGATGGTACGAGAACTCACCGACGCCATCGAATCCGCCGTCACGCGGTTTCGCAGCGGAGAAGGATCGGTGCGTGACTTCGTCGATATAGTTTTCGATGCCTTCGATGCCGGAGGCGCAGGCCAGCTGGCTGCTTGGATCATGCTCTCCGGCGAAGCCGAGCACCTGGCGCCAGTGCAGGAGGTGGTGCGCAAGTACATCGACAATATAGAAGAGACGGCGGACTCGGCCCAGAACCATGTTCGCGATCGGGTGACCACGGCGACCCTGCTAGTCACCATTGCGGCGTTCGGCGATGCGCTCATCGGCGATCACCTGCGTACGATGGTCGGCCGGGAACGGACAGCCGTGAGGGCGATCACGGCGGCGATGTTATCTACTTACGTGCCGCCGCCGCAGAGGTGATCCACTCTTACCTCTCCCGGTTCCGGGAGAGGTAAGAGTTAGACGGAGAAACCTTCGCGCTTCAGAGGCAGCGTTCTGACTCGATGTCCCGTTGCCGCAAAGATCGCGTTGCAGACGGCGGGCGCCAGCGGCGGCAACGACGGTTCGCCCACGCCAGTTGGAGAGAAGTCGCTCTTCACGAAATAGCTTTCCACGCGCGGCGCATTACGCATGCGCAGGATCGGGTAGCGGTCGAAATTGGTTTCCTGGATGCGGCCGTTCTCGATCGAGACTTCGAGCCCGAGCATGGTGCTGAAGCCGTCGATGACTGCGCCTTCCGTCTGGTTCTCGGCGCCGCTGAGATTGACGATGGGGCCGATGTCGCCTGCGACCACGACCTTGTGCAGCGTGAGTTTGCGATTGGAGTCGACGCTGACTTCGGCGACTTCCGCGAAGTGACCGGCGTGGCTGAAGTGAAATGCCAGGCCGAGCGCGTGACCTTTAGGCAGCTTCTTGCCCCAGCCGGCTTTCTCGGCGGCAAGCTTGATTACACCGGCGGCGCGCCCGGTGTTGAGCGCGAATTCATTCGCAGGCGGCAGCCAGCGCGGCTCGCCCATGATCTCAAGCAAAAACTCGAGATGATCCCGCTTGCCGCTGCTGGATAATTCGTGGAGAAAGCTCTGCACGGCGAAGGCAATCGCGTTCGAGCGCGGCGCACGCCACGGTCCGGTCGGAATCTGCAGAGGCAGCTTCGTTTGCGTGACGCGGAAATTGGGCAGCAGCAGCGCGGGAAATTCGTCAGGCGCAATGTCAGCGCCGCTGGAAGGCTTCTGTCCGTCAGCAGTGAATGTGATGAAGTGGTCCTGCCAGGCCACGAGCTTGCCGGCGTTATCCAAGGCTCCCTTGAACGAGTGAAAACCACCCGCGCGATAGAAGTCGTGCTGCATGTCATCTTCGCGAGTCCATTGCAGCTTGATCGGAACGCCGGCCTGTTTCGAAATCTGCGCGGCCTCGCACATGTAATCGTTCATGAGGCGACGACCGAAGCCACCGCCGACGCGCGTCTGGTGCAGCGTCACTTTCTCCGGCGCAATTCCCAGCGTGCCGGCGACCAGCCGCAACGCGCCGTCCGGTGTCTGCGTCGGCGACCAGATTTCCACTTCATCGCCGCGAAACCAGGCGGTGGTGTTCTGAGGTTCGAGCGGCGCATGCGAGACGAAGGGATAGGTGTAGAAACCCTCGATTGCCTTGGTCGATGCCATCGCCTTATCCACGTCGCCGACGTTCTTCAGCGTCTCAGCGCCGGCCTGCTTAGACAGCTTGGTGGCTTCGGCAACGGCCTTGCTCCAGCTGTCCGTCGATGCGTTGGATTCGTCCCAATCGATCTTCAACTGTTTCTTCGCGCTGATCGCCGCCCAGGTGGACTTCGCGATGATGGCGACGCCGGGCATCACCTCCGTAGGTTTGCCGTTGCCTTCGACTACGAAGGCATTGGTGACGCCGGGCAGCTTCTTGATTTCATCGAGGTTGGCGCTGCGCACCTTGCCGCCGACGGCGGGACATTTCTCGAACACGGCGTACTGCATGTTCGGTATCACCTGGTCGATACCGAATAGCGGTTGACCCGTCACCACTTTCACGTTGTCGACGCCGCCGATGCGCTTGCCGAGGAGAGTGAAATCCTTGAACTCCTTGAGCACGATCGTCTTTGCGTCAGGCACTGGCAGTGCCGCAGCCTTGAGAGCGAGATCGCCGTAGCTGGCTTTACGATTGCTGGCTGCGTGCGTGACGGTGCTGTTCGCCGTCGTCAATTCCGTTTCGGGAACACCCCAGTCCTTTGCTGCCGCGGCAATGAGCATGGCGCGAGCGACGCCACCGGCGCGGCGCAATTGATCCCAACTCGCAGGAATCGATCGCGAACCGCCGGCACTCTGGCGTCCGTAGACCGCCGGATTGATCGGAGCCTGTTCGACATGAACCCGCGACCAGTCGGCGTCGAGTTCTTCGGCGATGATCATGGGAAACGCCGTCTTGATGCCCTGGCCGATCTCCGGTCCCTTGGAGTAGATCAGGATGGAGCCGTCGGGCGAGATGCTCAGGAAGGCGTTCGGGACGAACTCTTTCGCGGGCGTCGCGGGTTCGGCGGTCGATTGCGCCAAGGCGGTTGCGCTGTCACCGACGTAGAACGCGAGCACCAGCCCGCCCGTCGTCATTCCGGCCAGTTTGAAGAACGAACGTCGATTGAATGTCGGGGCGATGAAACTCTGTCCTTCGGCGAGGCGCAGGATCTCGCGGATATCGTCGTCGGCGCAGCGGATGTCTCGTTCGGCAGCACTCATGGTGGACCTCATTCGCCGGCGTTGCGGGCAGCGGCGTGAATCGCTTTGCGGATGCGTATATAGGTGCCGCAACGGCAGATGTTGCCTGTCATGGCGTTGTCGATGTCGGCATCGGTGGGCTTGGGTTTCTGTCGCAGCAGCGCGGCGGCGGACATGATCTGGCCCGCCTGGCAGTAGCCGCATTGAGGCACGTCGTGTTCGATCCACGCGCTCTGCAGCGGATGCAGTTTGCCGTCCGCGCCGGCGAGTCCCTCGATTGTCGTGACCTGCTGGCCTACGACTGCTGACGCAGGAACCGAGCATGAGCGCACCGGCGTGCCGTTCAGATGCACGGTGCACGCGCCACACTGGGCGACCCCACATCCGTACTTCGTCCCCACGAGGCCGAGCGAATCGCGCAACACCCACAGTAACGGTGTCGCGTCATCCACATCGTTGACGACGTGTTCTTTGCCATTGACGGTGAGGCGCATGACGGGTCTCGCGAAGGGAGGGGGTGCGGCCGATTGTTCCACTTCGGCCGCGCGCTCACAACGAAAACGTCTGCGAAATGCGTCGCGACGGCCTTCCGC
>JBEVKB010000043.1:0-20738 GCA_040509875.1 Steroidobacteraceae bacterium
ACTCCGGCGCCTGCACACAGACATTGTTCAGCAACGGTATCAGGGTAGGGGACGCGGACTGCGCGGAAGGCAGGTTCGATGTCGCTTCCGGCAATGCAGCCTACCGACTGGAGGCGACCGCGACTCAGACGACTCTGGGTCTGTCGACCCAAGTGAGCGGCGCCTGGACGTTCACTTCGCAGACCGCACGCCCTGCTGCGCAGATACAGCTGATGTCCATGCGACTGCAGCCGCCGCTCGATGTAGATAATCATGGGGCTGTTGGCACGACGACAGTGCCGATTACCGTTCACCAGATCGGCCAGCCGGGTGCGATTGCCGTGGGCGCCTTGACGGTCCAGGCCTCATTCGACGATGGGCGCACCTGGGTTACTGTGCCGGTGACTCCGACGGATCGGCAGCGCACGCAGTGGGCCGCGCAGCTCATAACACCGGCCGACGCGTCGTTCGTCTCTTTCAAGGCGGCAGCAACGGATCTGCAGCAGAACACTGTTGAGCTGACCGTGGTCCGCGCCTACTCGCTGAGTGGGGGCCAGGCGCCGTAGCGCCGCGCATCCATGTGCAACGCCCGCCCCGATTGATCCGGAAGGGGGCGTTGCACATGCTCTGCCGATACTGAAATTACTCAGAGCCCATCGCTGAGAGATCGTCCTGTCGCCGCTATCACACCGTCGAGAGTTCATCCGCCATACCGCTGAAATCCCACGCATCGTCGATGTTTTCGATCACATCGCAGCACTGATCCGGTGTTCGCGGCGCGCGCGAAAATTTCCGCTCCGCAGCGCAGCGACCTGTTGCCAGGAACCGGATTGCCCTCGAACCGATCATCCGTTCGCGTCGCGCTACCTCTTTCGGGTAGAGGGTCCATACCTCCTCGGTATATTTGATGGAGACGATGCGCCCGCTAGCATGAAATCGCTGCTGAACAGCATTTTCATTCGTGACGGCGCGTCTCGACCTGCATCCTGCAGTTGCCGCGCGACCGTCGAATCGCTCGAACGCAACAGTGGTGCGGCCATGCCTGATCGCTCGCGGTCCTCCCTCGTACAACGATTGTGCTCCGCTGAGGAAACTCTCCAGGCAGAGGCCTGGGCATGCGCCGACGCTCGTATCGCCGGCCGTCGGCAGCAGTCGGCGTCAGCGGGCTACTCGCAGGCCGCGGTCGTTGCCGATGTCATTACGTTCGGTCCATTTCAGCTGGACCGCGTGCAACGCCGGTTGCTCAGGGATGGCCAACCGCTTCCGATAGGCAGCCGTGCCATGGGGATATTATTGGCGCTGACGGACCGGCCGGGAGCCATCCTCGGCACTCGAGACCTGCTGCGGCATGTCTGGCGGAATATCTTTGTGGAGGACGGCACCATCAGAGTCCACGTGGGGCTGCTGCGCCGGATCCTGCGGGACGGTGAGTCGGACAACTACTATGTGCAGAACGTCGCGGGGCGCGGCTATCGCTTCATAGCGCCGGTTGCGGAGCATTGCGTGTCGGCTGATTCGGCCAGCGTGCATGCGTCGAACCCGGCAGTTCCGCGACCGGGCGTTCCGCCAGCGCTACGGAAGAACGATCTGCCGCCCCTGCCCACGTCGGTTTTCGGACGCGCGCTGACGATCGACACGCTCGTCGCGCTACTGCCGCGACAACGTTTCGTGACGGTCACCGGTGCCGGTGGGATTGGCAAAACTACTGTGGCGGTCAGCGTGGCCCACACGCTCGCCGAAGCTCCGGACACGGACTATTCGCACGGTGTCTGTTTCATCGATCTCGCCGCAGTGACCGAGCCCGAGAGCGTTGCGGGCGCGATGGCCTGTGCGCTGGGACTCGCGCCGCTGGCATCGGATCCTCTGCCGGAGATTCTTGCGTGCCTGTCGAAGCAGTCGCTGCTGCTGGTGCTCGACAACTGCGAGCACGTGATCCACGCTGCCGCAAGGCTTGCCGAAAGTGTGCTGCGAAATTCTCCACAGGTGCATATCCTGGCGACCAGTCGTGAGCCGCTGCGCGCACGCGACGAAGTTGCTCATGACCTCGCGCCCTTGACGATCCCAGCCGCGAACGATCCGTTCTCACAGACTCAGTTGCGGCAGTCCCCGGCGATCCAGCTGTTCGTCGAACGAGCCGGCGCCCATGTCGGAAGCGGACTCGACGCGGACGATCTGCTGGTTGCCGCGAGTCTGTGCCGCCGGCTCGCGGGCAACCCGCTCGCGATCGAGATTGCCGCGGCCCAGGTGCATTGGCTGGGGTTGAGGGCATTGGAGGCCAGCCTGCACGACGATCTGTATCTTTCGATCGCGGGGCGTCGGACTGCGCAGCCGCGCCAGCAGACGTTGCGTGCAACCTTCGATTGGAGTTACAACCTGCTGTCCGCCGTGGAGCAGGCGGTCTTCAGACGTTTGTCGGCATTCGGCGGCAGCTTCGATCTGGACGCGGCCGCTGCCCTGGTCGCGGATGAGAATCTCACTTACCCGGCACTAACAGGATGTCTCGTGAACCTGGCTCGCAAGTCGCTGATCGTGGCGGAGACGGTGGGCGATGAGCTTCGATATCGGTTGCTCGATCTGCCACGTGCTCATGCGCGCGAGAAACTTCGTCAAGCTGACGAACTGGCGCCGGCCTATCGGCGTCATTCGCAGACGGGCAGATAACAGGGACGCTTGTGTCTGCCGCCAGGCGATCGCCTTCCCGGCGACTCCACCCGGTTGCCCGCTTACGATGGCGACGAATCGCTTGAATCTTCTCGAAAGGAACTGGCGCAAGAGTAGATGGCGATCCGGGCGCGGGGATGGATGTCGCCTGTCCGTATCGATCCATTCATTCAGGCGCAGTGTGCCAAGGATCCCATGAATTCTCGAGACCCGCTCGAATCCGGCATCGCAGGTGCAGTTTGAAATTCCTTGGGGCGAGCTTCGACCGCAGCATCGTCTGCGGACACTTGCTCGGTTTGTTTCTATTGGGCGACGCCCGCGCGTTGCCTTTGGACCAGACCGTGTCGCAGCTCTATCACACTCAATGGACTGTTCGTGACGGTGCGCCGGCTGGAATCGAGAACCTGACGCAGACACAGGATGGCTATATCTGGATCGCGGCCGCCGAGGGTCTGTTTCGTTTCGACGGTGTCAAGTTCGAGCGCATCGATCGCGTCGGAGACTCGCCGCTGCCCGCCAAGAATATTTTCGCGATGTGGGCGCCCCCGGAAGGTGGACTGTGGATCGGTTACCGCTACGGAGGCGCGAGTTTCATCGCCGGCGACCGATTGGTGAATTACTTCATGCGTGAAGGCTTGCCTCCTCATACCATCAATGCGTTTGCGCGCGATCGCTCCGGCGTCTTGTGGGCGGGCGCGACCACGGGAATGATGCGGCTGGAAGGAGGCACGTGGATGCGTGCGGACCAGGCATGGGGCATGTCGCCAACTCACACTCTCGTGAACGACCTGCGTGTCGATGGTGACGGAACGCTCTGGGTGCTCGCCGACAATGCGCTGTTTTTTCTGCGTCATGGCAGTCGTCGATTCGACAAGTTGCTCAGCCTGCGTAGAGAAGACCTGTCGCCATCCCTGGTATCGTCGCCGGACGGGGGCGTCTGGCTGGGTCAGGCCCAACTCGGGCTGAAGAGGCTGCAGGTGCCCCAGGTGGAACGGTCTGCGCCGATCCGAACGCGCATGCGTCGTTTCGATTGGAGCGATGGCCTGCAGGCGAGCGTGATGGATCGCGATTGGAACCTGTGGCTCGCCACGACGGAGGGCGTGACTCGCTGGCCGCTCAGTCATCCAGCCCATCCCGAAACCGGCCAGCCCTCGGGCGGATCGCGGGAGCGTGTCGGCCTCACCGGCGGATACGAGTTGCGGCTGCTCGAAGACCGGGAGGGCAACATCTGGATCGGGACCAATGGCGGCCTGGACAAGTTTCGCTCGTCCGCGTTCGTGAAAGTGGCGATGCCGGAGAACCGCTCCGCTCTCGCCGCCGGGGATGAGGGCACAGTCTGGGTCGGCACGTGGTCGGGAGATCTGCACCGTTTCGTGGACGGGATCGAGCGCGAAGTCGTCAGGGGACCGATGAATTCGATCCAATGTCTATATCGCGACACCGCCGGGACATTGTGGGTCGGCGATGACAATTCCCTCTGGCGCCGACAGTCGCAGAAGTGGATCGAATGGCGCCGTCCCGGCGTGCGGGAAGCTGCGGGCGGAATCCAAGCGATGGCCAGCGACGACGATGCCATGTGGGTGTCCATCGTGCGCGGCGGCGTCTATCGTGTCGCGAATAATCATTGGACATTGTGGGGTGGGCGTCCCGAGCTGCCGACCGAGCCGGCGACGACGCTGGTCAGAGATGCGAACGGCCGCCTGTGGTTCGGCTACGTGGACGGTCGCATCGCGGTTCTCGATCGCGGTCGCATCGCTCGCTACGCAGCGAGCGATGGTTTGCTCACGGGTACGGTGCAGGCCATATGGGGTCGCGGGCGAAACGTCTGGGTCGGCGGCCAGCAAGGACTGAGTCGCTTCGACGGCCACCGCTTCCGGATGGTGAAGGCAACGTCACGCCACTCGTTCGCGAGTGTGAATGGAATCGTCGAAACGGCGGCGGGAGATCTGTGGCTCAACACCAGTGAAGGCGCTGTCCACATCGCGGCGGAGGACGTTCGCAAGGTTGTGCTCGCTCCGGACTACGTCGTCCGCTTTCGTCTGCTCAATTATCTGGCTGGCATGCCTGGAGCGCCCAACGCGATCCGACCGCTCCCGTCCCTCGCTGCGAGCACCGATGGACGCCTATGGTTCACCAGCACCAACGGCATCATGTGGATCGATCCGCGGCGCCTCAAATCCAATACTGTCGTTCCGAACGTCTATGTGAAGGCGCTCACCGCGGATGGCAACCGTTACGTCGTCGGCACTGGCGCGGCACCGATACTGCAGTTGCCGCCGCGATCACGCGACTTGCAGATTGCCTACACCGCACTGAGTCTCGCGGCGCCGGAGCGCGTCAATTTCAAGTATCGCCTGGAAGGCGCCAACATGGGATGGCAGGACGTCGGCACGCGACGCGAGGCCTATTTCACCGCACTTGCGCCCGGTAGCTACCGTTTCCAGGTCGTGGCATCGAATGACGCGGGTGTCTGGAACCGCGCCGGTGCGACGGTTGCGTTCGTCATACCGCCGACGTTCCTCCAGTCGCGCTGGTTCGTCGCTTTATGCGTTGCATTGGCTTCCGGGATGTTGTGGCTGCTGTTCATATTCAGGATGCGACAGATCGAATCGCGTCTCCAATGGCGCCACGAGGAGCGCCTGCTGGAACGCGAACGCATAGCACGGGAGTTGCACGATACTTTCCTGCAGGGAGTTCAAGGCCTGATGCTGCGATTCCAGACCGCGACCGAGCGCATTCCGGCCGGGGAGCCTGCCAAGCTGCTCATGGAGGACGCGCTGGACCGTGCCGATCGCGTACTCGCGGAAGGCCGCGACAAAGTTTCCGGCATCCGTGGACCCGTCGGTTTGAATCTTGCGCAAGCACTGCAGATGGCGGGCGAGGAGCTGGCACGCGATCACGCGACCGCCTTCGATGCGGAAGTGGAGGGCGCGCAGTGTGCATTGAATCCAGTAGTACATGAGGAAGCTTATCGAATTGGCGCCGAGACTCTGGCGAACGCCTTTCGTCACGCACGCGCGACGCATGTCTCATTGCTCACGCAGTTCGGGCGTGGATCCTTCGTGGTACGAATTACCGACGATGGCAGCGGCTTTGATGTGTCAACGGCGGCGAAGCCCGGGCATTGGGGGCTGAAGGGAATGCGTGAGCGGACCGCGAGAGTCGGCGGTCGCATCGCCATATCGAGTCAGCCGGGCGCCGGTACTACTATCGAGCTGCACGTGCCGGCGAGGCTCGCCTATGCCCGAGCGGGTCGCAAGCGCTGGCATTGGCTGAGCCGGTTGATCGGAGCAAGGATGCGGGATGCGACATGAGCCTGACACCCGATAGCCCGCACGTCATTACCGTCCTGACCGCCGACGATCATCCGTTGTTACGCGACGGAATCGCGCTGGCGCTTTCCGAGCAGCCTGACATGAGACTGGTTGCCGAGGCAGTGGATGGAGAAACGGCCATCGAGCAATTCCGCTTGCATCGTCCGGATGTCACGCTCATGGACCTGCAGATGCCTGGGATGGGAGGACTCGAGGCACTGCGTAGCATTCTGAGGCAAAACCCCGATGCTCGGATCGTCGTGCTGACGACGTATCGCGGCGATGTGCAGGTGTTGAGTGCTCTCCAGAGCGGTGCGCGCGGCTTCATGCTCAAAGGAATGTTGCGCAAGGAACTGCGAGACACGATTCGTGCGGTCTATGCGGGGCGACGCGTGATGCCGCCCGAACTCGCCATGGCGTTGGCGCAGCACGCGGGTGGGGAAGTGCTGTCGCCGCGTGAACTGGAAGTGTTGAAAGAGCTCGCGCGCGGCAACGCCAATCGTGAAATCGCGGCGGCTCTGAATGTAACGGAAGGCACGGTGAAGGTTCACATGAAGAGCATCCTCGCGAAGCTGGATGCGAAGGATCGGACGCATGCGGTGATGGTTGCGCTGAAGCGGGGTATCTTGGAGGTATAGCGGCCTCGAGCAATCGCTCTCACTAAGACGTTGCATTCTCCGCGCTCCCCCGCGCATTTTGAACTGATATTCCATGATTGCAGCGATGCGATTCTTTAATAGGTGAGGGCTGCGACGCAGGCGTATCGTAGCTTGCCGATGCTCGGCAACCTGCGGTTAAATCCAGCGCATGCACATAGACAGCACTCTCATTGCCGCGTACGCGCCCACTGGCGTCCTGCGTGCCGCGATCAACCTCGGCAATCCGATCCTGGCCAGAGCAGTGGTGGGCGGGTTGCCGCAAGGCGTATCCGTCGACCTCGCCCGCAATCTCGCGCAGCGGCTGGGCGTGCCGCTCGAGATGGTAGTGGTCGATGCCGCGGGAAAATCAGTCGACGTGGTCGGCCAGGAATCCGCCGACGTTGGATTCTTCGCGATCGATCCCGTGCGAGGCGCGAGCATCGCGTTCTCGCCGCCGTATGCATTGATCGAAGGCGCCTATCTCGTCGTCGAGGACTCGCCGATCGTCGCGAACGAACAGGTCGATCGCGCTGGAACGAAGGTGGTCGTCGGCAAGGGCAGTGCTTACGATCTTTATCTGACTCGCGAACTGCGGCAAGCCGAGATCGTCCGAGCGCCGACGTCGCCGGCCGTTGTCGATACCTTCGTGTCGACGCAGGCGGACGTCGCGGCGGGAGTTCGTCAGCAACTGGAAGCGGACGCGCGACGCATCGCGGGGCTGCGGTTACTGCCTGGCCGTTTCATGGTCATCCGTCAGGCGATGGGTTTGCCTAAGAGTCGGGGAGCGGCGGCTGCCGCCAGCCTGCGTGAGTTCGTCGAAGAGATGAAGGCGAGCGGCTTTATCGAGCAAGCCCTGGTGCGCCATGCGATCGATGGGGCGGTTGCCGCGCCGGCTGGCGACTGAGTCGGCTAGTTGCTTCGCTTGGGCTGCGGACTACGATGCGGCGTCGAGGGACAATTGGCGGGTAGCGTGCGTGCACCGTCCGGCCCTCACCGGCGCGTCCGCGCTCCTCGCGAAGCGCAAAAAAGAAGGGCGCAGCATCTCCGCCGCGCCCTTCGATTACGAACCTGAACTCAGATCGGATCAGAGCTTGAGGTTCACACCCAGGAAGAACTCACGACCGTTGGTGTCGTACGTAGCAGGCCAGGTGTTCGCCCGGATCTGCGCGCTGCCGACGACCGGTGGGTCGTTGTCCAGGATGTTCCTGCAACCGCCCGACAGTTCCACCGCTTTGGCCAGTTCATAGATGAACGAGACATCCAGGTACTGCTCGGTGCCCAACTTAGGATTGACCAGGTCCGACAACGCCGGAGCCACGGCGCCCGAACGCTTCGGCAACAGGTAACGATCGATCGTCACCGAGTCGATGAAGCGATGACGCAGGCTCAGGCTGAGATCGCCGTTGTTCCAGGTCACGCGGGTCACACCCTTGTATTCCGGAATCGGCTCGCCGCAGGTGGTGCCGTAAGCACCGACGCAACGGTTCTTCACGTTCGGGAACGCCTGCACCGGCGTGGAAGTGAACTCATCCGTATAGGTCCAGCTGCTGCTCACGTCGAACGAATTGGAGTTGCCGAACAGGCTCCAATCCGCGTCGTAGCGATAACGCACCTGCAGGTCGATGCCGGAGGTCTCCAGCGCACCGGTGTTCGCCTGGTTGATCTGCGCGGTGAATGGCGAACCGATTTCGCCGGTCGAGGGGTTGCGCGTGATAGCCCGGCAGAACTCGCTGTTGAGATCCTGGATCACGTTGTAGCAGAGGTTCAACGTGTTGTTGAGACCGCCGCCCAGCTGCGCGATCGCACCGTCCAGAGTGATATCGAAGTAATCGATACTCACTGCGAAGTTCGGCAGAGCCTGCGGTGTGATCACCGCGCCGAACGTCTTCGTATCGGACGATTCTTCCGCGACGTTTGGATTGCCGCCGAAGAAGGCCTCGATGATGGTGTTCGGCTGCACGCCCGCGCCGAAGACCGCGGCAGCAGGAACGCCGGCCTGGATGCACAGCTGTCGGACCGCGTCGGTACGCAAGTTCGCCGGCTGACCGGAGGAGCAAGGATCCGTTGCCGGTTCGACACTGCGACGCGAACCGCCGAACAGCTCGGCAACGTTCGGAGCGCGAATGGCGCGTTGGAACTGACCGCGGAACGCCACGTCGTCGTTGACGCGCCAGTCGAGGCCGTAGAGATAGGTCCACACTTCGCCGACGCCGTCGAGATCGTAGTCCGAATAACGGAAGGCGCTGTTCGCGGTGAGGTCCTTGACGAACGGCACGTCCGTCACCAGCGGCACGCGGATTTCGCCGTAGACTTCCTTCGCCGTCACGTCGCCGCCCGTGGGGAGGCCGGCGTTGAACCCGACGACGTCGCCGGAGCGCAGGAATTCATCCGGAATGAACTCGGCTGAGGTGTAACGCCACTCGGTGCCGAAGGAGAAACCCACCGGACCCGCCGGCAGGTCGAACGCCTGGCCGGAGATGTTGGCTGCAGCCACCTGCAACTCAGCTTCGGTGGAGTTGGTCGCGCCGATCTGGATCGCGTTCACGCCCGCAGCCGAAATGTTCTGGCCGAACGGATTGACGACAGGAGCCGCGCCGCCGACCGACAACACGCCGGCCTGGAAACGGCTACGCGAAACGTTGCCTTCCTGGTGACTGGTTTCTTCGGTACGCGCGAAGCTGTAATAGACATCGTAAGAAAGGTTGCGCAGGAAATTTTCCGACACATCGCCGAGGTCGCCACGCACACCGATAGCGGTGCGCCAGACGTTGCGATCGGACATGTTCCGGCGCAATGGCACTTCAACCAGACGGCGGCCGACGTTCAGCACGGCGAGTCCGTCGTTCGGATTGTTCACCATCGAAGACGTGCCGGTGACGACCGTCGAAGGTCCGGTCTCGCGACTGTCCAGCTGCCGCAATACAGCCTGCATCTCCGGAGTGAGATACGGGTTGTTGGTGTTGAACAGGAACGGACCGTTGACGTTGGTCGCCGCGAGCTGTTGATCGACGCGGTTGTTGCTGAAATGGAATTCCAGGTAGCCGGTCGCCTTAGGATTGAAGTCGTAATGGTTGAACGAATTGAGCATCCAACGTTCCTGCGGCACCTGCAGGTAGTTGTCCGGGCCGAGATTGAAATCGTCCTGCGGCGTCAAAGCCGGCCGGACAGTCGTGCCCGCATCGTTGAACGTGAAGCCGCGTGAGCCCAGCCCACTCAATCCAGCTGCGGCCAATGCAGCATCCAGACCGGGGCTCGATTGAGCGCTGCCCGGTGTAGGAATGCCGGTGAAACGGCCGTTGGGAATGTCGCCGCTGCCGCCTGCGATCAGGCCAGGCACGCCGCCAGCCGCACGGCAACTCAAACCCGAGGGAACCGAGACGGGTACGCCAGGCGCCGAATCGCTGAACGAAGCGGGTGTCACGCAGCCGTCGGACAACGAGAAGAACGTGAAGCCGCCGCGTTCGCCGCGAGTGATCGAGCCGCGCTTGAGATAGTTGACGGAGACGACGGAATTACCGCGGCCATCTGCAAAATTGCCGCCGACGGTCAGGTCCGCACTATAAGTAGGCGTGGTCGTGGGACTGTCGACGGTGCTCTGCGCATTGATTTCCATACCTTCGAAATCGTCGCGCATGATGAAGTTCACGACGCCGGTGATAGCGTCGGAGCCGTACACCGCGGACGAACCGCCGGTCACGACTTCAGTGCGCTCGATCAATGCCGTGGGAATCGTATTGAGGTCGGTGACCTGTTCCGGTCCGTAGATGGCGAAGCGCCGGCCGTTCACCAGCACGAGGTTGCGGCTAGCGCCAAATCCGCGAAGGTTGACGTCGGCCGTGCCGCCGGGAACCGTGTTAGCGGTAGCGCCGCCGTTCGTCGAGGCGACGAACTGAGGCGAATCGGCCAGGATTTCCTCGATGTTTACGGAGCCGGAGATCTTGATGTCGGTCGTGCTCACCACTGTTACCGGGGTGGACGCGTCCATGCCTTCTCTCGCGATACGCGAGCCGGTGACCACCACTTCTTCCAGGCCGGGCGTTTCTTCCGCGGCATAGAGCGTCGACCCGGTCCATAACCCCAACCCTGCAACCGCCATTCCCGCACCGCCTAGTCGGCGCACGATGCGGTTTGTAAGACTCGTTTTGTTCATTTAATCGAACCCCTTTATTACTGTGTTAGCCCCATCTCGTCATTCCATTGATCACTCCGATCACAGCGGAGCAGTGCTTGACAACTCCACGGCGGTCGCACGATCGCTCATAAACAATCATATGTTGTCATATGCGCGCGAGTCTGTGGTACCGTTATCACGAAAATTCGTGGGTTCGTCACACCGCCATGCACGAATGTGACGGCCGTTGCATTCGCAATGCACGGGAAACAATGGTCTGAATGCGTTTGATGATCGAAAGTGACGCGATCGTGAGCGGGAGCTCATAAATTTTCAGGGTATTGGCGCTCAAGAAAAACATACTGCCGGCGTTCGATACCGCGATGTGGCCCAACGTGTGAGCAGCGATAGAACAGCTGCACTCGAACACCCTGCAGATGCCGGTTGCGTGGGAGCAGATCGAGTCGCAGGAGGGAAAGAGTGCGGGAATGCCGGTCCGTTCTTGCTGGCGCGGGTGCGGCTGGTGAGTTGCGGATGAGTGCTTCTGACTCTCAATCTCTCCCGCAACTCGGAGAGGTAAAGAAGTAAGCAGCTAGCCTTTCTGCCGCGCACGAACGTACGCCATGCTCGCCGGCACCACCAAGCTCACTTCCGTGCCGGCGCCCGGACGACTCCAGACTGAGATCCGGCCGCGAATACGCTGGGCGCGCTCGCGCATGCCGATGAAACCGAAGTGCCCCTCGCGGCCTTCGCGAACCACCGACTCTTCCATGCCGTTTCCATCGTCGCGAACGGCGATACGCAACTGCCGGCGCTCGTAAGATATCTCCACTTCGATAGTCGCCGCGTCAGCATGCCGGAACGCGTTGAACATGGCTTCGATGCCGATGCGCGTCGCCTCTTCCCACACCACCGGATGCAGCTCGCGAGGTGTGCCTCTCTCCATCACGAGCAGGCGAGCGGAGTGATCGGCTGACATCTGCTCTCCCGCGCTGAGCATTGCCTGCTGCAGGCTTGGCGGGCTATCCGCACCGCGCAGGTTCTTCACCCGGTCGCGTCCTTCGATGAGCAGCGAGTCAGCGCGGTCGAGTGCCTGCTCCATGGAAGCCCGTGCTTTTTCGTGAGCGGGAATCTGGTCGGCCACCGTATGAAATCTCAATATCAATCCCTGCACGCCTTGCAGGAACGTATCGTGAAGCTCGCGGGCGATGCGCTCGCGTTCGCGGAGTCGCTCTTCCAACCGGCTGCGCTCGCGAGCCGTCACCTGCTTCACACGCAAAGCGTAGGCGGCCCAAAGCAGGGCGAGCGCTGCGAGCACGCTCAGGACGAGGAACGTCCGCGTTTGCGTGAACGTCGGCGGGATGACGATTTTCAGCGAGGCGCCGGTGTTGTTCCACAGGCCGCTCTCGTTCGCGGCGATCACGCGGAAGCGATATTCGCCAGGACCGAGGTTGGTATAGAAAGCCTGGCGCCGTGCGCCGGCTTCGACCCAGGTTTCATCGTAGCCATCCAGGCGATAACGAAAGCGGATGCGTTCCGGCCGCATGAGACTCAGCGCGGTGTAGTTGACCTGGAGATTGTGCGTGCCCTTGGGTAACTGCGCCTTGGCCGTCGCGCGATAGGTGTGGTTGTCGGCCATCACCGAGCGGATGGCCAGCGACGGAGGAATGGCGTTGCGATTCAGGCGCGACGGATCGATCATGCCCGTGCCTAGCGTTCCGGCGAGCCACAGGTGTCCATCCGTTCCCGCAATCAGCGTCGGCAGTGGACGCACCGGCTGCGCGATGCCGGGAAAGCCGTCTTCCGCATCGAATATTTCCACCGGCACGGTGTAGACCTGCGTTCGCAGGGCTTTTTCGAGATCGTGCGCGGCGATGCGGACAGCGCCGCGGAAGCCGTTCAGCCACACATCGCCCGAACCCGTTTCGACGATGCCGGTGACACCTTCGAGCGCCATGTTGTCCTCGA
Organism: Steroidobacteraceae bacterium; assembly: GCA_040509875.1. Lineage (GTDB taxonomy): Bacteria > Pseudomonadota > Gammaproteobacteria > Steroidobacterales > Steroidobacteraceae > Steroidobacter. Next base: position 12,672 of record JBEVKB010000043.1, read on the forward strand.
TGTCATGGAGCATGTGAAATCGGCCATGGTTCAGTAACGCGATCCGCCGCTCGCCGGCCACCACCGTGTAGCGGCCCACGCCGATCGCGCTGACCTGGCCTACCCGCAGGCCATTCTCGGCGCCATACAGTTGCACCTTGTCCGCTTGTACGACGGCGAGCCTGCTGTCGCGATAGCCGAACCACACGCGCCCGAGTCGATCGCGCGTCTGAACCAGCGGCTGATCCAATGGGAGTGCGGACAGGCGGCCGTTCAGTTGCCAGGCGCCATCGTGAAGGCGATACAGCCCCGAGTTCACTACTGTCACCCAGGGATTTCCGTCTGCGTCGACGGTCAGTCCGTGGATATCCTTGTTGCGTGCAATGGTGGGCAGCTCCGGAAGCTTGGTGAATCGATCGCTGCCTTCAAGGCGCCACAGGCCACGATCCCCGCCAAACCACATCGTGCCATTCGCATCGCGCTCCGCTGCTGTCACGTCGGTGATGACGCCGGCGGCCATGCGACTCAGGCGGCCGTCGAATTTCCACAAGCCGTCGTTGGGATAGGTGACGTTGCCCGCGCCCATGCCTATCCACAGCGCACCGTCGTCGGCTGCGGCGATGGCGTGGCTCTTCGGCGTATCGCCGGTCAAGTTGAGCCTGCGTACGTTGGTGCGACGGAAGCGATCGATACCGCCGCGAGTCGCGGTCCAGATGTTGCCTTCCCGATCCTGCATCACCGAATTGACGTTGGGCGCCGTGAGGCCGTTCTTTTCGGTGAGTTGCTCCGCATCCTTGTAATCGCCGAACAGGATTTTCGTGCTGCCCTCGGGCACGCGGAATTTTCGCAGCGTCGGATAGATGGTCCACAGGCTGCCATCCCGATCGAACAGGGAGCCCAGCGCCATGCCTGGATCTATCGGCGAGGAGTAGGGGACCGAGGCTACCTGTCGCGGCAGCAGCCATATTCCGTCGGAATTGCCGTACCACGCGCGACCGTCGGGGGACTGCATGAAGTCCGTGCTGCCGTTGCCGTTCAGGGCGACGTCGCTGGCTTGAATTTGCGATTCGCCGCGCGCGAGGTAGAAAAGATTTTTATCGCCCGCAATCCACAGCGTGCCGCTGCGATCCAGATACATGTTGATCACGTCCTGGTCGGTAAAACCGTCCACCGGGCCTTTTCTTTCCCAGCGCTGGCCGTTGAAGCGAAGCAGTCCCTTGGCGCCGCCGGCCCAGATCGTTCCGCTGCGGTCGTGGGCAATGGCGAACACTGACGTGGCCGGCATGCCTTCGGCAGTGCCGAAATGACGGAACGTTCCCTTCGACAGGCAACTCGCGCCGCCATAGACATAGCCGATCCAGAGCTCGCCGGACTCGGAAGCGAACAGGGAGCGCACGGCCTGGGGTTGACGAGGGTCGCGTCCTTCGAGCTCGACGTGCTCGAACTCGATGCCGTCGAAGCGGAACAGCCCTCGCGGACCGCCCAACCACAGCCAGCCATCGGGAGTCTGCGCTGTTACCCAGGTATCGCCGGGTGAACCTTCCTCGCTCGTCCAGGCGGTGTGATGAAAATCGGCCATCCGGCGATAGTCATCCGGCGCTTCGCTGGCACACGCGCACGCAGTCACCAGGCACAGCGCCAGAGCGTAGAACCCGCGTGCCCGCATGCGTGATGCCTTCTTAAAGATCGAGGATTCCGCGATCGAGCGCTATGGTGATGGCGTGGGTGCGGTCGCTGGCGTTGAGTTTCGACAGGATGCTTTTCATATGGGTCTTCACCGTCTCCTCGGCGATGGCCAGCTGCCCGGCGATTTTCTTGTTGCCCATTCCCGCGGCCACGCGGCGTAGCACATCGAGTTCACGTTCGCTGAGATCGTCGGCGCCCACGTGCTCGGCGATTGCTACTGCAACCTCGGCGGGAACGTGGCGCCGCCCGTTATGCACGGCGCGAATCGCGTCCAGCAGCTCCTTGCGCAACGAGCTCTTGAGCAGGTAGCCGAGCGCACCGGCTTTCAGTGCACGAAACGCCAGCACGTCGCCCTTGTAGGTCGTCAACACCACGATGCGGGCATCCGGGAATTCGCTGCGAATGGCGCGGATGGTATCGACGCCGTTCATCTGCGGCATGTGCAGGTCCATCAGCGTGACGTCGGGCCGCAGGCTGCGAAACTTGTCCAGCGCTTCGCGTCCGTTGCTGGCTTCACCCGCGACTTCCATGTCCGGTTGCGCATCGACCGCGGCAGCGATGCCCTCGCGCAGCATCGGATGATCGTCGACGGTCAATATCCTGATTCGATGTTCGGTGGAACCGGCTGCGGGCAGCATGCGGCTGTCTCCTCGGGACTGCGGGCCGATGCCCATATTATTGCGGCGTGCCGCCTCCAGGCGAATGCTTTTATCCTATTGGAGCGACACTGTAACGACTCATTTGGGGGGGCGCACGCTCACTGACGGATGGGATATCGCCGCTGTGTCCGCACCGCTAACCTCCTACGGATGCAAAGACTATTCGTCACCTTCCCCAACGGCGCCCCCGGGGTCGGCCTGTTGTTGCTGCGCCTTGCGGTCAGCACCACCGTGATGATCGTCGTGCCGGGCCGCAATCCGGAATGGCTGCTCCTGCTGCTTGCCGCTGCGGCCGCAGCAGCCTTGTGTGTGGGAGTGATGACGCCAATCGCCGCCGGTGCGGTGGTGATCCTCGAAGCGATGGCTGCTATGTGGAGCGGCTTCGACGACGGGCCCATTGCGGTTGTGGCCATCGCGGTCGCCATTGCGCTCGCGCTGTTGGGGCCGGGGGCGTATTCGATCGATTCGCGGTGGTTTGGTCGGCGGTTGATATTCGAGTCGCGGGAGGAGCCTTCACCGGCGCGAAGACGCACCTCTGCTCCCGGCGAACGGGAGAGGTAGCGAAGTCAAAGGCCCCTTGAGTCCAGCATCGCTTCGAAGTGCGGCAACCTTCGTGTGCGACAATCCTCGCGGTCGAGCACCGCAGGAAAACTACATGAGCTGGTCAGCCACGCAATACTCCCGCTTCGAGCGCGAACGCAATCGCCCTGTAGTGGATCTGCTCGCTCATATTCCTACCAGCATCGTGACCACCGCCGTCGACATCGGTTGCGGCCCCGGCAATTCGACGCAGCTGCTTCGCGATCGGTATCCGAACGCATCGATCTGCGGCATGGACAGTTCTCCCGACATGGTGAACGCGGCGCGCAAGCGTCTTCCGGACCTGCGCTTCGAGGTCGCCGACATCCAGACGTGGAGCGATGCAGGGCCGTTCGATGTCATTCTCGCCAACGCTTCCTTGCAATGGGTGCCCGATCACACGCGGCTGTTTCCATTTCTCATCGATAAACTCGCCGCAGGCGGAAGCCTCGCCGTGCAGATGCCCGACAACCTGGATGAGCCCGCTCACATACTGATGCGGGAAACAGCGGCCGACGGTCCATGGTCCGGCAAGTTGGCGGGCGCACCCGGAATGCGTGCGGCTCGCCAGGACGCCGGTTGGTACTACGAGCTCCTGCAAAGCGTCGCGACCACAGTGGATGTCTGGCTCACGACCTATCACCACCGACTTCCCGGCGGCGCCGCCGATGTCGTCGAGTGGTTCAAAGGCACCGGTCTGCGGCCCTTTCTCGATCCGCTCGATGCGGAGGAACGAGTCGGCTACCTGGCCAGATACCAGGAAGCTGTGAGTCGCGCCTATCCGCCACTGGCCGACGGCAGCGTCCTGCTGCCGTTCCCCAGATTGTTCGTCATCGCGACCCATTGAGGGAGATACATCATCTCCCGATAATCTCACTCGCACTGACGATCGGATTCTTCACCTGGTGACGCAGCAGGATGTTGATCTGTCCATCCGTCACGTTCACCACGGTGCTCTTGGTCAATGCTGTATTGAGCCCTCCCGCCTGCGCATACACATCGACATTGTCGAAGCGTTGCACGCCCTCGATGTCTATATCGAACACTCGCGCTCCGGCATACGCCGTTTTGGTATTGCTCTCGGCGAAGTGCAGATTCACCGTATAGCTGCCATTCGGCACGGTGTAGCTGTATTGCAGTTCCGGCGCTGGCGTGTCGTCCCACCGAATGCTCTGGTAGAGCGAATCGTCGGCGGTGCCCGCGATCGGCGCAGACGAAGTGCTCGTACTGCCCGTGTTGAAACCGCTGTCCGCCGCCCATGCCTGGCCGCTGCTGTCCGTGTAGACGCCACCGCCGGCATTGGTGCGAATGACGACTCCGACAGGCGCAGATTCCTGGGGAACGATCTCGATGGCGCTGATGATGGGATTCTTCACCTGGTGACGTAAAAGAATATTGAGCACGCCATCGCTCACGGTCACGGTGGCGCTCTTGACCAGTGCGGTGTTGAGTCCACCAGCCTGTGCAAAGACATCGAGATTGTCGAAGCGCACGCTGCCCTCCATGTCGACATCGAACACTCGCGCACCTGCATATGCCGTCTTCGTGTTGCTCTCCGCGAAGTACAGCTTCACCAGGTAGCTGCCGTTGGCGACCGGGACACTGTACTGAAGTTCAGGCGCTGGCGTGTCGTCCCACCGAATGCTCTGGTACAGCGAATCGTCCGCAGTGCCGGCGATCGGCGCAGTGGAAGTACTGACGCTGCCCGTGTTGAAGCCGGTATCGGCAGCCCAGACATGGCCCTGGCTATCGGTGAAACTGGCGCCGCCCGCATTGATGCGCAGTGCTTCGGCTGCACTCGCAGTGAACTCGTGGACGAACACGTCTTCCGCGGAATCGAAATCCCGCTCCGTCAGGTTCGAAGCGAGCGAGTTGAACGCCACGTGGCGTCCGTCCGCACTGATGGACGACTGGTTGCTCGCGTCGTTCGCCAGGGAGCCATCGGTGGCGATGCTTGCACGGAAGGTCGAGAGCGCCACGCGATCCCGCACGAAGACCGCTGCCAGGCGGGCATTGCCGCCTGGCAGGAGATCTTCATTGGCGGAGAACGACACGTACCGACCGTCGGCGCTGATGCTGCTGAGTGACGCTGCACTGGCAGCGCCTCCGCTTGGGCCCACGCTGATGAGTTCGAGCGCGGTTCCATTCATGTCGCGTACGAAGATGTTGTTCGCATCCGAGCCGTTCAGCAGGCCGGCGGACTGGAATGCCACGTAGCGTCCGTCGGCGCTGATCGACGGGTCGAGGCTGGCCTTGGTCGCCTGCGCGCCGGTGCTGGTGACGCTCACTCGCCGGATGACGTTCGTACTCGTGTCGTACAGGAATACGTCGCGAAGTCCGTTGCTATCGCCCGGCACCAGGTTGGTCGCGATGGAATCGAAGGCCACGTAACGGCCATCGGCGCTGACGGTCGGATTGGTGCTTTCGCTGTTGCCGGCTTCGCCCGAAGAACTGACGCTGATCCTGCGAGTCGTGCCCGTTACTCGATCGCGCAGGAAAACGTCCAGACTGTTGTTGGTGTCTGCCGCCACTAGATTCGTTGCGCGGGATGCGAACGCCACGAAGCGGCCGTCGGCACTCACGGAAGGGCTGAGGCTGACGGCGTTACCTTCTACTTCGGCGTCATTCACGCTGATGCGTTCCGTGGCGCCGCTTGCGCGGTCGCGCAGGAAGATGTCGTCGAAGGCATTGGCGCTGCCCTCCGGAACCAGGGTCGATGCGGATGAGACGAAGGCGACATAGCGTCCATCGGGACTGATCGCGGGATCGCGGCCGGATTCGCCGATCTGCTCTTTCACGCCGGTCTGCGTATCTGTAACCCACACACGGTTGACAGGAACGCCGTTCGGGTAGGGCGTGAATTGGGCTGATGACGTAAAGGCAATGTATCGGCCGTCGGCGCTCACGCTGCGATCGGCTGCGATGTGGCCGGTGGCAGTCTGCGAAGTGGTTACGGAGATCAGCGTGATCGTTCCCGTCTGCTGATCTGCGAGATAGATCCTGCCCTGAACCCGGAACGCGATATACCTGCCATCGGTGCTGAGCGAAGAGCCGTAATCCTCCCTGAAGATGCTCTCGTAGCCCACCGCGCCCAGCGTGGCGGTCGTACCGGTGACGCGGTCGCGAACGAACATCTGGTAAAGCCCGTCGTTGTCGCCGCTGACCAGGTTGCCCTGGCCGGAGTAGAACGTGACGTAGCGGCCATCGCCGCTGAGTGCCGGGAATTCCGCGCTACTATTATGGATATCGGAATTGACGGTCCCCTGTCCGCCGGCGCTATTGACGCTCGCGCGCTCGGTGCTGCCCGTGACGCGGTCGTGTACGAATGTGTCGACGGCCTGGTTGGTGTCGTTGGGCACGAGATTCGCGGCCAACGACGTGAAGGCGACGTAACGGCCATCGCTGCTGATGGTTGGCGCTACGCTGTAGTCATCCGCCTGTGTGCCAGTGCTGCTCACACTCACCCGTTCGGCATGGCCGGTCTGCAGATCGCGCACGAAGACGTCGAAAGTCTCGTTGCTATCGCCCGCCACCAGGTTGGATGCCGCCGACGCGAAGGCAACATAGCGCCCATCGGCGCTGAGCGAGCTTTTTCCCAGCGTGGAATGACCGTTCACCTGCTGACCGCTGTTATCCACACTGATCCGTACGGTGGTGCCGGCGCTACGGTCGCGCAGAAAGACATCGTTACTGTCGTTGGTGTCTCCGGCGACCAGGTTCGCCGCCCGCGAATCGAATACGACATAGCGGCCGTCGGCGCTGATCGAACTGCGATAACTGTCGTACTGCCCCGGAACCTCGTTGCTATCGACGCTGACGATCTCGGTCGTGCCCGTCGTGCGGTCGTGCAGGAATATGTTGTTGCCTGTGGCTCCGGCGGCCAGGTTATTGGCATAGGAGGTGAAGGTGACATAGCGGCCATCGGCACTGATCGCCGGCTCGTAATTGTCTCCGTTCGATTCGCCGCCGCTGGTGCTCACACTCACGCGCTCGGTCGCACCGGTCTGCCGGTCGTACACGAAGACATCCTCGCGGCCGTTCGTGTCGCCGACGACGATGTTATCGCTGCTGGTTACGTAAGCGACGTAACGCCCGTCGGCGCTCAAGCTGAGACTTTCTCCGTAACCCGGCCTTGCGCCAGGCGGCCATCCCGTTATGAGCTGGGTATCGCCGGGCGCCGCGATCGCCGTCCACGGCATTGCCATGAAGAGGGCGGCCATGCCTGATAAATAGTGAGCGCGCATCTCAGCGACTCTCCTGGCTGGCACTGACGAAGGTCACGATTTCCTGGCTGGCTTCGTCGACCGCTTCCACGCGGAACTGCAATTCCCTCGACGGTTCGTCAGGCAGCGGCGCTATCAGGCATTCGTAGGTCCACGTGATGTCGTCGTGCTTGCCCGCACTCAGAGAGCGCATTCTCGCCGGCGCACATTCATGCGCCAGTTGTGAAATTCCGGCCGGCGTCAGGAACAGGCGCAGGTCGTACAGACCGTGGCTGCCGCCGTTGTTCAATGTGAGCGCAAGCGTTAATCCCAGCTTGCCGTCATTGCGTTCGACCTGCGACAGCACGCGATGACCGATATCGAGCTGGTAATCGCGCGCATCGACGGGCTTTGCGGCGAGCACGACCGATGCGGGTGTAACGAGTATTGCCAACGACAGCAGGCCGGCGAGGTGTGGTCGTTGCAAAGGCGTCGTCGATTGCCGGACGAAAGGGCGTGGCGATTGGGTGCACTCGAATGCGCTGCTCATGACATCTCCTGCCGCCGGGCGGCAATGAATCCGAATTGAAGCGATTGGAAAAGCGGGCCGGGCGCGCGACCGCGCAGGCGCGCTGGTGCTGCAGATCATGACAGCGCAGATCGCAGAGTTTTGTCATCCGGATGGATGACGAAAGGTGAAAAATTTTAGGTGCGCGCGGACGCTGCTATAAGGACTACAAGCTTCCGGCTATTACACGCCACTTCTGCCGGAACCAGGGAGGGGTAAAAGAAAAAGGGAGCTTTCTTTATATCTGCCTCTCCCCGTTTCGGGCTGTCTCTTGATCACATCTTTTCTTGAATTGTCAAAAACTTAGGTGAGACCTGTCTAGGTTCGATGTTTATCGAACCTGGAGACAGCATGCCGGTAGAACCAAACGCAGGGGAATGGGCGCAGCGGTTGT
>JBEVKB010000044.1:0-39152 GCA_040509875.1 Steroidobacteraceae bacterium
GCCGTGGTGGTGCCATTGGCCAGCAATTCGTCGAGAAAGAAATTCGCCACTTCGCGCGCATGCGCCGGATCGCCGAAGCGCCGCTCCGCCGGGAACGTATATTTTTCCAGCCAGTCCAGCAGGTGCGCACCGCCCGAGCCGATGATATCGGTCTGCGGATAATGAATATGCGTGTCGATGAAGCCTGGCAGGATCAGGCTGTCGCCGTGTTCGACGATCGGTGTATCGCAGCCAAGCGTCGCCAGCAATTCCACTGCAGGACCGACGGCAACCACCAGCCCTCGATCGACGATCAGCAATCCGTCCGGCCAGTATTCGAACGAATCGCGAGCGCCGCTCGTCCCCGGGTCGCCGAGAAAATGCAGGAGCGCGCCACGATGCGCACTCCTCGAACTCGGCGAGGAGTCAGCGAGGAGCGCCATGTTCGATCCAGTTCAATACCAGGCTGCGTTCTTCTTCCGTCATCCCCGTCAGGTTGCCGATCGGCATGGTGTGCGCCGCTAACTGCACCTGCGTCTGGGGCAATCGCGCGTAAATATGTTCGGCGCTATCGAGCACCACACCGGCAGGCGGCGTCGCGAACCCCGGCTGTGTCGGGGTAGCGGAGTGACAGGGCTGGCAACGCGCTTTGATGATGGCTTCTACGCGCTCGAATTGACCGGCTCCTGCAGCTTGCGCTGCGGGTGACACTCGCGCCGGCGTCAACGCGAAGGCAACCGCCGCCAGCGTGAGCACTCCGAGAATGGCTGTAACCGGCGATGTCTTGCCACCGCGTTCGTGGGCTTTGTGGCGCTCCACGAACCAGGCACGAATCAACGCGCCCGCCAGGCTCATGCCTATCAGCACCATCCAGTTGTACTTGGCGCCATAGGTCATCGCGTAGTGATGACTCATCATGGTGAACAGCACCGGAAGCGTGAAATACGTGGTGTGGACCGAGCGCTGCTTGCCGCGCTGGCCGTGAATCGAATCGACCGCACGGTTCTCGAGCTTGGCCCGCACCAGTTCGCGCTGTCCCGGAATGATCACGAAGAACACGTTCGCGACCATGATGGTGCCGAGCGCCGCGCCGAACTGAATGAACGCCCCGCGGCCGCTGAAAATATGGCACAGCGACCACGCTTCGACACCCAGCAATACAGCAAGCACACCGCCGAGCGCACGCTCATTGCGCCCCAGCGGCGAACGACATAGCAGATCGTAGATAATCCAACTTCCGGCGAGAAATCCCAGCCCGATGACAATGGCCGCCGGTTTCGACAACGCCATCACCGCCGGATCGATGAGATACAACTCGGCGTGCGCGTAATACAGCAGTGAGAGCAGGAAAAATCCGGACAGCCAGGTCGAATAGGCTTCCCAGTAGAACCAGTGCAAAGTGCCCGGCAGCTGGTCCGGAGCGACGCGATACTTCTGTGCGTTATAGAAGCCGCCGCCATGCACGGCCCACAATTCGCCGGCGACACCCGCATCTGCGGCGTCCTTGCGTGCCGGCGCCTGCAGGTGATTATCCAGCCAGACGAAATAGAACGACGCGCCGATCCAGGCAATGCCGGTGATCAGGTGCACCCAGCGGCCCAGCAGGCTCAGCCATTCGAGCAGGAATGCATCCATGCGCATCAATGATCGGGATGGAAACTGCGTCCCAGCGACGCAGGCTGATTCAGCAGGATGGTGCGGGGATCGCGACAGATCACCACCAGCACCACGATCGTCGCCGCGTACGGCAGCATCGACAGGAACTCGCTCGGCACATTCACTCCCAGCCCTTGCGCGTGCAGCTGTAATACGGTCACGCCACCGAACAGGTACGCGCCCAGCAGAACGCGTAACGGACGCCAGGTCGCGAACACGACCAGCGCCAGCACGATCCAGCCGCGGCCGGCACTCATCCCTTCCACCCACATCGGCGTCAACGCCGTCGACAGATACGCACCGGCCACACCGCTGGTCGCACCGCCGAACAGAACCGCGAGATAACGGATCAGGATGACGCGTTCACCGATCGAATGCGCGACACCCGGCGATTCGCCTACGGCGCGTAATCGCAGGCCGGCACTGGATCGATAGAGAAACCAGGAGACGGCCAAGTACAGCACCAGCGACAAGTAGACGACTGCGTCATACCGAAACAGCAGGGGGCCAAGCATCGGGATTCCGGAGAGGAATGGAATAGACAAATCGGGCACCCTGTCGATGGGCAGGCCGACGAAGCCCTGCCCGACGAACGCACTCAACCCGACACCGAACAGCGCGAGCGCGAGGCCCGTCGCCACTTGATTCGTCTGCAGCGTCAAGGTCAACAAGCCGAACAACAGCGACAACGCCATGCCGGCAAACGCGGCCGCGACATAGCCCAGCAGCAGGCTGCCACTCGAAACGCCGACTGCAAACGCTGTCACGGCGCCGATCAGCATCATGCCTTCGACACCTAAATTGAGTACGCCGGCACGCTCGCACACGAGCACACCCAGCGCCGCGATGATCAAGGGCGTCGCCGCAGCGACCGTGCTGGTGACGATCGGCAACCATTGTTCGAGATTCATGATGCGTTCGCCGTCTTGACGCCGATGGCAAGGGGCTGCGCCACGATGGGCTTTACCCGTCGCAACCGGAACGTGATGAACAGGTCTGCCGCCAACAAGTAGAACAGCAGGATGCCCTGGAACAGGCCGGTGACCGACGACGGCAATTGCAATTCGATCTGCGCCGATTCACCGCCCAGATACAGGGCGGACATCAGCAGCGAGGAGAGCACGACACCGAGCGGATGCAGCCGCCCGACGAACGCCACGATGATGGCCGCGAAACCATAGCCCGGAGAAATGTCCGGCGACAGCAAGCCGATGGGACCGGCAACCTCGCAGATGCCTGCAAGGCCGGCACAGCCACCGCTGATCAGCAGAGCGAGCCAGATATTTCGTTTGTCGCTGTAGCCCGCGTAAGCCGCAGCCGCAGGCGCGAGCCCCGCAACCCGCATACGAAAGCCCGCAAAACTTTTGCTCACGAAAATGGCGCCGAGCACGGCGAGCGCCAGCGCCATGATGAATGCGATGTTGACCCGTGCGCCTTCCCACAACAGCGGCAGGATTTCGTTTTCATCGAACGCCTGCGACTGCGGGAAATTGAAGCCGGCGGGATCGCGCCACGGACCGTGCACCAGGTACGACAATCCCAGCTTGGCGATATAGACGAGCATCAAGGTCACCAGGATTTCGCTGGTATTGAATCGCGTGCGCAACCACGCCGCGATGCCGGCCCACGCCATGCCGCCTGCAGCTCCGGCCAGCAGCATCGCAGGTAGTGCGAACACGCCGAGACCTGACGCAAACAATGCGACGCCGCCTCCGGCAATCGCGCCGATGACGAACTGGCCTTCGGCGCCGATATTCCAGACATTGGCGCGAAAGCCGATGGTCAGGCCCACAGCGCACAACAGTAACGGCGTCGCCTTGAGCAGCAGTTCGCCCAGTCCATAAGCATTCGACAGCGGCTCGATGAAGAACACGTTGAAGGCCGCTACCGGATCCTTGCCCAGCGCACTGAACAGGATGAAGCCGGTGATCAGCATGGCCACAGCCGCGATCAATGGCGAAGCGAAACTCATCACTCGCGATGGCGCCGCACGTCGCTCCAGTTGCAACGGCCATACGCGTTCAAGCAGCGACATCGGCGGCTCCTGCGGAAGCAACGAAACTGCCGGTCATCAACACACCGATCTGCTCCAACGGCAACTGCGCGGTCGGATACGTCGGCGACAATCGGCCACCGGCAATCACGGCGAGTCGATCGCAGATGGCATAGAGTTCATCGAGTTCTTCGGAAATCACCAGCACCGCGACGCCCTGGTCGCGCATGTCGATCAGTGCCTGGCGAATCAACTGCGACGCGCCGATGTCTACACCCCATGTCGGTTGCGCGACGACCATCACGCGCGGCGCGAGCCGTATTTCACGGCCCACGATGAACTTCTGCAGATTGCCGCCCGACAGGCTGCTGGCAATCGACAGCTCGCTGCCGCAACGGACATCGAATTGCCTGATGGTCTCGCGGGCAAAATCACGACACGCGCCGGTGCGCACGAATCCGTTCTTCACCATGCCCGCGCCGTACGCCGTCAGCAATGCATTGTCGGCGAGACTCAGATCCGGCACCGCGCCGCGACCCAGGCGCTCCTCGGGCACGAAGCTCAAGCCGATGGCGCGCCGTTGAGCCGGATCGAGCGCTCCCGCATCACGGTCGCAAATACGAATGGCATTCGCACGATCGCTGCGCGCTTCGCCCGATATCGCAGCCAGCAATTCGCGTTGGCCGTTGCCTGAGACGCCGGCGATGCCGACGATCTCACCCGAGCGCACCGCTAAATCGATCTGCTGCAGGCTGGTGCCGAACGGATCGATGGACGCTTGCGTCAACGATTTCACTTCCAGCCTCACTTCCCCAGGTTCTCGCGGCGTCAGGCGACATTCCTGCAAGTCCGCACCGACCATCATGCGCGCGAGACTCTCGTTCGTTTCAATGCGGGGATTGGCTGTGCCGCTGACTCTGCCTCCGCGTAATACCGTCGCCGAATCGCAGAGTGAGCGGACTTCGTCGAGCTTGTGACTGATATATAGAATGCTCACTTTCTCGGCGGCGAGCCGGCGCAATGTCTCGAACAGCATGGTCACCGCCTGCGGCGTGAGCACGGAGGTCGGTTCGTCCATGATCAAGAGCCGCGGCGATTGCAGCAGGCAGCGAACGATCTCGACACGCTGGCGCTCGCCCACCGACATGCTGTGGACCAAGCGGTTGGGATCGACGGGCAGGCCGTAGCTTTCGGATATCTCGCGAATGCGTGGTGCGAGCACCGCGGGCTTCGTTCTTGGTTCGATGGAGAGCGCGATGTTCTCGGCAACGGTGAGTGTCTCGAACAGCGAGAAATGCTGGAACACCATGCCGATGCCGAGACGGCGCGCGGTGGCCGGAGAATCGATAACCACCGGCGCACCTTCCCAACCGATGGAGCCACTGTCCGGCCGTACGACGCCATAGACGATCTTCATCAGCGTGCTCTTGCCGGCGCCGTTCTCGCCCAGCAACGCGTGAATTTCGCCGGCATCGACCTTGAGATCGATGCGATCGTTGGCCAGCACCGCGGGATAGCGCTTGGTGATTCCCTGCAGTTGCAATCGTGGTGGCGTCGGTGTGTGCATCATGAAGCCTGATGAAGCAACTCGCATGCCACGCAGGCAGCAGCGCCATTCGCGTCGCAATCGGCAAAGGAGACTGCGTCATTTGCGTGCGCTGCCGACCGTGCTTCGATTGCCAGCAACAATTGCGCGGCGACGGCGATAGCGATCACGGCGGGCAATTTACTTTTCAATCCGTCGAGGCCGATGGGGCAGCACAGATTGGCGATGCGTTCCCGGGGCAGGCCGTCGCGCGCCAGTCGTGAACGAAAGCGTGCGGCCTTGCTCTTCGAGCCGATGACGCCCACCGAGGCGAAGTCATCGCGCTCCAGGATCGCCCGGCACAAGGCGTAGTCCAGGGTGTGACTGTGAGTCATAACGATGAAATGAGTCTGCGACGGAGCGTCGCGCACTGTGAGTTCGGGTTCGTCTGCCTGTCGCATATCGACCGCCGCGCTCAGTTCGTCCGGCAGCAGTTCGCGGCGAGAATCGATCCAGGTCGTGCGCACGGGCAAAGTAGTCAAAACGCGCGCCAATGCCTGTCCGACATGACCTGCGCCGTATAACCACAATGACGGCAACGGTTCGTCCAGCGACTCGATGAGCGTGGCATCTTGCGCACGCGGCGCACCGGGCCAATTCAATCGCACCTTCGTCGCGTCCCCTGGCGGAGCAATCGAGCGACGCGCGAGTCGCGGCGAGTCCATCCAGTTCAATTCACGCTCTATGCCTTGCGCCGCCTGCCGACTCACGAGACGTCCGCCGCCTTGTCGCTTTGCTTCGGCCACGCGATCCAGCAGTGCGCAATCGCCAGGTGTGTAGCGCTCAATCCAGAGATCTACGACACCGCCGCAGCATTGCGCGAGATCTGCGCCGAGCACCAGCCGCTGCACCTTCGCCGCAGGAGCATTCGCATCGACAAGCAGCGCTCTCGCTGTTTCGATCGCGACCCATTCGAGCGTGCCGCCGCCGATCGTGCCGAGAACGTGGCTCGCCCCGACTAGCATGCAAGTACCGGCTTCGCGTGGCGCCGATCCACGAACATTGGCAACAACCACGCGCGCGATGGAGGATTCGTCCTGCAGCGCGCGTTGAATTGCAGCCGGCCAGTCCTGCAATGGTTGCAACCATGCGCCGTGGCCTGCGATTGCGGAGTCCATTGTGTCTGTTGTGGTCATGCGGTTGACTCCGAACGCACGCTGTCGATTGCACGCAGCACAGCCTCGGGTGTTGCGGGCGCTGGCAGATCGGGCAGGCAATTGCGGGAGCCGCACGCTGCCACCGCATCGCGAATCGCATGAAACACCGACATCGCCAGCATCAGCGGCGGCTCGCCCACCGCTTTCGACCTGAAGATGGTGTCTTCTGGATTCGGATGATCGAGCAACTGAATCGACGCCGCGAGCGGCCAGTCCCGCGCCGTGGGGATCTTGTATGTCGACGGCGCGTGCGTCTTCAATTCGCCGCGTTCGTTCCACCACAATTCTTCGCAGGTGAGCCAGCCCACGCCTTGCAGGAAGCCACCTTCGATCTGACCCTTGTCGATGGCCGGATTCAGCGACGTCCCCACGTCGTGCAGGATGTCTACTCGCAGCAGCCGCGTTTCGCCGGTGAGCGTGTCGATCGCCACTTCCGACACCGCCGCGCCATACGCAAAGTAGAAGAACGGCCGGCCTTCGAACGCCGTCCGATCCCAATGAATTTTTGGCGTTCGATAGAACCCCGTCGACGACAGCGAGATACGTGCCGCGTGCGCGAGCCTGACGAATTCTCCGAACGACTGATGACGCTTGCCGATGTGCACCATGCCGTTCTCGAAGCGGATCTCATCGGCTTCGACGCCATCCGTACCGGCAGCCCACTCGACCAGGCGCTCACGAATGCATCGTGCTGCTGCCTGCGCGGCCTTGCCATTCAGATCGGATCCGGATGACGCAGCAGTTGCCGATGTATTCGGAATCTTGCCGGTGTCGGTGGCGGTCACGCGAATCGCGGACATGGGCAAACCGAACTCCGTCGCGACCACTTGCGCGACCTTGGTATAGAGACCCTGTCCCATCTCCGTGCCACCGTGGTTCAGCAGGATGGTGCCGTCGGTATAGACATTCACCAGCGCGCCGGCCTGGTTGTAGAGCGTGGCGTTGAACGAGATGCCGAATTTGACCGGCGTCAGCGCCAGGCCGCGCTTGATCAGCGGATTTGCGGCATTCCATCGTGAGATCTCGATCCGGCGCGCCGTGTACGCCGACGTGTCTTCGAGCTTGTCCACGATGGCGTGGATGACATTGTCTTCGATGACCTGGCCGTAGTGCGTCACGTTGCGATCGTGCGTGCCGTAGAAATTCCGGCGACGCACTTCGAGCGGGTCGAAACCCAGCGTGCGGGCAATGTCCTCAACGATGTGTTCGATCACCATCATGCCCTGCGGCCCGCCGAACCCACGGAACGCCGTGTTCGAAACGGTGTTGGTCTTGCAGCGATGCGAGACGCAATCCACGTGCTCGATGAAATAAGCATTATCGATGTGGCACAGGGCGCGGTCGTTGACCGGCCCGGACAGGTCCGCCGAATAGCCACAGCGCGACGCGAGCATGAGATTCAACGCCAGGATGCGGCCATGCTCGTCGAAGCCGACATCGTAGTCGGCGAGGAAATCGTGGCGCTTGCCCGTGATCAGCATGTCGTCATCGCGATCCAGCCGCAGCTTCACGGGACGCTGTGTCTTGTGCGCAAGCACGGCCGCTGCCGCGGCGATCAGTGCCGGCTGGCTTTCCTTGCCGCCGAAACCGCCGCCCATGCGCCGGCATTTCACGACGATGTCGTGCGCCCGCTTGCCCAATGCGTGGGCGACGATGTGCTGCACTTCAGTGGGATGCTGCGTGGAGCTGTCGATGAGCATGGCGCCGTCTTCCTGCGGCACGGCGATGGCAATCTGCCCTTCGAGATAGAAATGGTCCTGGCCGCCGATGGTCACCGTGCCTTTGAGCCGTCGCGGCGCTTTCGCCAGCCGGCGGCCTGGTTCGCCCCGCACGATGTGTTGGCTTGGCATCACGTAACTCTGCGCCGCCAGAGCCGTCCTTATATCCAGCACGGGCGTCAACTCGTCGTATTCGATGCGAGCCAGCGCAGCGGCACGGCGAGCTGCGCCGTGCGAGGTGGCGGCGACTGCGAACAAGGGTTGGCCGGCGTACTGCACGAGAGTTTCGGCGAAGATCGGATCGTCGTGGATCACGCTGCCGTAGTTGTTCTCACCAGGAATATCTCCGGGCAGCGCGATGGTGACAACGCCGGGTGCAGCCAGCGTCGCGGCAAGATCGATGTTACGGATGCTTCCGTGTGCGAGCGACGAGATGCCGAACGCCGCATGCAGTGCATTCGCGGGCAAGGGAATGTCATCGCAGTACAAGGCTCGACCGCTCACATGCAGGTGTGCGCTTTCGTGTCGCAACGCTTGCCCTGCCGGCGCGACGTAAGGAGCAGCGGCTCGATTCGTTCGCGCACTCATGCGGTTACCGGCGCATGCAACTGGGAGAGCGATGTCAGCTTGCCGTCGCGATCCTGGAAACAGCGTAGCAACGTATTCTTCGCGGCTTGCAGGCGATAGTCGCTACTCGCACGCATGTCGCTGAGCGGTTGGAAGTCCTTGCTCAATTCCTGCGCAGCTCGCTCGAGCGCCTGCAGAGTCCAGCGCTGTCCCGTCAATGCGGCTTCGGCGTGCTTCGCACGAGACGCAATCGCAGCCATGCCGCCGAATGCAATGCGCGCCGTTCGTACGATCTCACCTTCGAATTCGATGGCGAAGGCGGCGCACACGGCGGCGATGTCCTGGTCGAAGCGCTTGGACACCTTGTAGCTGGCAATGAATTGGCCGGCGCGCGGTAACGGCACACTGACGCTGGCAACGAATTCGCCAGGCTGCAGGTCTTTCTTCTGATAGCCGAGATAGAAATCTTCCAGCGGCAGGTGGCGACGTTGAGCACCGAGCCGCAGGTCCACATGTGCGCCGAGCGCGATCAAAGCCGGCATCGAATCGCCCACCGGCGAACCGTTCGCGACGTTGCCGCACAGCGTGCCCGAGTTGCACACCGGCGGCGAAGCGAACCGATGCGCGAGGTCAGCGAGTTGCGGATAGACGGCAGTGATGGCCTGCCACGCCTCGGTCAACGTCACCGCAGCACCGATCTCGATTGCTTCGTTCGTGCGGCGAACACTGCGCAGTTCGCGAACTGCGCCGACGTAAAGCAGCGTGGGCAGCTGTCGCAATTGCTTGGTTACCCACAGGCCGATGTCCGTCCCGCCGGCGAGCACCAGCGCATCGGGCCGCGCTTGCCTGATGGCCGCGAATTCGTCGGTGGTTCGCGGCGCGATGAAATCCGTCGTGACCAGCGCCTCGGTGCGACGCAATTTCTTGAGCTTCTCGACGCGTGCGCGGTCGTGGGCATCCGCCCTGCTCCAGCGTTGCGGCACTGGATAGCTGGACATGCGACACCCCGCATCGATGATGGGGCGATAGCCGGTGCAGCGGCAGAGACTTCCCGCCAACGCATCGACGACCTGTTCACGCTCCGGCTTCTCGACGTTCAGATACAGCGCGAACAGCGACATCACGAACCCCGGCGTGCAGAAGCCGCATTGAGATGCGTGCTCGTCCACCATTGCTTGCTGTACCGGATGCAGCGTTCCGTCCGCTGCCTGCAGGCCTTCCACCGTCACCAGTTCCTGGCCATCGATGGTGGGCAGGAATCGAATGCACGAGTTCACCGCGCGATACTCGATCTTGTCGTCGGCGTTCAACTCACCCAGCAACACGGTGCATGCGCCGCAGTCGCCTTCGGCGCAGCCTTCCTTCGTGCCGGTGCGCCCCAGGTCTTCACGCAGATAGTCGAGCACAGTCGTCGTCGCGGGAACGCCTTTCACTGCGACGATGCGACCATCGAGCACGAAGCGCACCGTGCCGTGGGTTTCGTCGGCGCCCGGGTTGGAATGCGCATCAGCCACCGCGATACACCGAATAGCTCCAGGGCGAGATCAGCAACGGAACGTGATAATGCTGTTCGGCAGAGGCGATGCCGAAACGAATCACGGCCTCATCGAAGAATGCGGGATCGGGCAATGCCACGCCGCGAGCACGGAAATATTCGCCCAGATGAAACGTGAGCGAGTAACGGCCGCTCAGGAAGCCCGCGCCGTCCATTAATGGCGAAGCGCAGCGGCCATCGGGGCCGGTAGTCACTTCGAGCAGGAATTGCGGTTGACCGCTCAAAGCGTGCAATTCGATGCGCACGCCCGCGGCAGGGATGCCGTTGCTCACATCGAGAACGTGCGTAGTCAGTTTGCCCATGGGTCGATTGCGTCCGCGAGATTCATCCTGGTGCCGATCCTACGACTGTTTGCAGATAATGGTGCAGCGACGGCCGGCGCCACGGCACTCGCCCCGCTGTTTGCACGCCGCAAGCCAGTGGCCGCCTCGCCGCGCGGGAATTCTTTTCGCAAAATCGTCGATCGAGGAGTCCACTGGGTGATGCGCCATGCAAAAATCATGACCAGTTGGTCAAGTTGGCCCAGGATGCAGGAGAACCGCAGTGATCGCCACTAGTGACTGTGCCAATGTCGCCGTCGACATGGACTGGCTGCGGCAGTTGCCTAAGGCGGAATTGCATCTTCACATCGAGGGATCGCTCGAGCCGGAGATGCTGTTCGCCTTCGCCGCGCGCAACGGCGTCGATTTGCCTTTCGACACGGTGGAGGCGGTACGGGCGGCGTATCGATTCCAGCGCTTGGACGATTTCCTCGCCATCTATTACCAGGGCATGGCGGTGCTGCAGACGCGGGACGACTTCCGCGAGCTGACCTTCGCCTATATGCAGCGTGCGCGTGCCGATGGCGTCCGGCATGCGGAGATCTTCTTCGATCCGCAGGGCCACACTCGCCGTGGCATTGCCTTCGAAACGGTCATCGGCGGAATCACGGATGGGCTGCAGGAGGCGGGTGCGTCGCTCGGAGTGACTTCGCGATTGATCATGTGCTTTCTGCGCGATCTTTCCGAGGACGATGCGTTGCAGACGCTGGAGCAGGCGGAGCCTTATCTCGAACATCTCACTGGCGTGGGCCTGGACTCGGCGGAAGTGGGCCATCCGCCAGGGAAATTCAGTCGCGTGTTTGCGGCTGCGCGCGCACGGGGATTGCGTCTCGTCGCTCATGCGGGAGAGGAAGGTCCGCCTGAATATGTGAGGGAGGCGCTCGACGTGCTGCAGATCGACCGGCTGGACCACGGCAACCGCTCGCTGGAAGATCCTGCGCTGGTCGAGCGATTACGCGCGTCGCAGATGACGCTGACGGTGTGTCCGTTATCCAATCTCAAACTGGGTGGGGTGGCGGATCTGCGGCAGCATCCTCTCAAGAGGATGCTGGAATTGGGATTGCGCGCGACGGTGAATTCGGATGACCCGGCTTATTTCGGTGGGTATGTGTTGGATAACTTCGTAGCGGCGCGCGAGGCGCTGGGACTGGAGAGGCAGCATATCGTGACGTTGGCGAAGAATAGCTTCAGTGGGTCGTTCCTGGATGAGAAGAGTGTCGAGGGGTATCTCAGGGAGATAGATGCTTCTTGAACGCTGGCGCTGGTGGCGATCGCCGCTAGCGCGAAGCGTCGCCCGAACGCAAAAACGCCCGCACTTCCTCGCCGCTCGGAATACTCGACTGCGCCCCCGCCTTCGTACACGCCAATGCGCCCGCCGCACACGCATTGCGTAACGCTTCGGACAGATCCAAACCCCGGTCCAGCCCCGCCGCCAGCACTCCACAAAACGTATCGCCCGCCGCCGTCGTATCGACGGGCACCACGCGAAATCCTTTCTGCGAAATAAACTGCCTCTCACTGCGAGCCAGGCAGCCACGCTCACCGAGCGTGACAATCACGCAAGGCACGGCGAGACGCTGCAGTCCTTGCTCGATGTCGGCCCCGCATCCGGTAATCGCCGCGAGTTCGCCTTCATTCACGATGAGCACGTCGAGCAACGCCAGCAATTCTGCCGGCAGCGACTGCGCTGGAGCGGCATTCAGCACCACCTTCACTCCTCGCGATTTCGCCGCCGTCGCATAGGCTACGACAGTGCTCAGCGGAATCTCCAACTGCATCAGCAAGTACGTGACGCCATCGAGCGCTGGCAGGTGCTGCGCATCGAGCGAATAATTGGCGCCGGGCGCCACGGTAATCGCATTCTGCGCATCGTCAGCGACACAGATGAACGCGGTGCCCGTCGCCCGATCTGCGACACGCACGATGTGCATGCGGACACCTGCTGTCCGCAACGATGCTTCGATAGGCACACCGTGCACATCGTCACCGAGCGCCAGCAACATCGCTGTATCCGCGCCGCCTGCCCTGGCGCAGGCAATGGCTTGGTTGGCGCCTTTGCCGCCGGGGTAGGTCATGAACGTCGATCCCAGGATGGTCTCGCCTGCTGCCGGAATGTGCGGCGCGCGGACGACGAAATCGAGATTGGCCGAGCCGGCGACGAGAATCATGAAGCACACTTCTTTACATGTGAGCACCCGAAGCTAAGTTCATCCACCGGCGCCGTCAACCCAAAGCGAGACATCTTGGTGCGCAAAGCGACCCAGGATGTAAGTCTTTGGTGCGAAGAACACCGATGCGCCATTCAACAGTGCGTACTGAACAACTTTTTTCATGTGTAGCACCATTCGTGTGCCACACGATGCGGGAATCTATCGTACGCTTTGAGCCTGCCCGGCCCGGCCGCGCTAAGACATACTCAAGAGTCGCGATGAAACTCAACCTGCGATCGGCTTTGTGCTCCCTGTTGCTGGGATTGACCTGCGCCGTCAGCGCAGCCGCAGATGCTCCCGCCGGGCCTCTCAAGATCGCCTTCGTTTATGTCGGTCCGGTCGGCGATGGCGGCTGGAGCTACCAGCACAACCTCGGGCGGCTGGCGCTGGAAAAGGCGCTGGGACCCAAGATCAAAACCACTTACGTCGAAAGCGTCGCCGAAGGCGCCGATGCCGAGCGCGTCATCCGCAAACTGGCGGCTAGCGGCAACAACCTGATCTTCACCACCTCGTTTGGCTTCATGGAGCCCACGCTCAAGGTCGCGAAGCAGTTTCCGAAAGTCCATTTCGAACACGCCACGGGATATAAGACCGCGCCCAACATGTCGGCGTACGAAGTGCGCTTCTATGAAGGCTCCTACCTGCTCGGCCTGCTGGCCGGGAAGATGACCAAGACCAATACGCTGGGCTTCATCGGCTCGCATCCCATTCCGGAAGTGATCCGCAACATCAATGCATTCACGCTCGGCGCGCGCAGCGTCAATCCGAAAATTCAAACGAAAGTCATCTGGGTGGATACCTGGTACGACCCCGGCAAGGAACGCGCGGCGGCGGAAACATTGATCGCGCAAGGCGCCGACGTATTGAGCCAGAACACGGATTCACCGGCGGCGGTGCAAGTCGCGCAGGAGAAAGGCAAATACGCCTTCGGCTGGGACTCCGACATGGCGAAATACGGCCCCAAGGCGCAGCTCACCGCCAACACCGAAGACTGGTCGCTGTACTACATCCAGGTCGCAAAGGAAGTGCTGGCCGGCAAGCCGGTCGGCGGTCGCAAGACGCTCTGGGGCATCAAGGAAGGCGCGGTGGTGCTCACTCAGTTGAATCCCGCGGTGCCGCCCGATGTCGCCAAGCTGTTCGAGGAAAAGAAGCAGGCCATCGCGGCGGGCACTCTCGTGCCGTTCGCCGGGCCGATCAAAGACAGCACCGGCGCCGTGAAAGTACCGGCCGGCAAATCGATGACCGTGGACGAGCTGATGTCGTTCGGCTGGTTTGTCGAAGGCGTCGCCGGCACGATGCCCAAATGATGGGCCGCTTCCCGTCACTCACCACGAAGGAAGGATTCTTTTAACGCCATGCTGCTCAGAATCGACGCTCACCGTGGCCGCAAAGCTGTCGGCCGCATTCGGCAGAAGAACGAACAGCTCATCCTGTCGGCCGCCGAGGAGGAATTCGCACGCCACGGCTACAAGGGTGCGACGATGAACAGCATCGCGCAACGCGCCGGGCTGCCCAAGGCGAACATTCATTATTACTTCAACAGCAAGCTCGACCTGTACGCGGCGGTGTTGAGCGGCATCCTCGAGTTGTGGGACGGCACATTGAACGAACTGTCGGCGGACGACGATCCCGCCAAGGTGTTGCCTGCCTACATTGCGACCAAGATGCGTTTCTCGCGAGACTTCCCGCTGGCGTCGCGCATTTTCGCGATCGAAATTCTCAACGGCGCGCCGAACCTGGTCGAGTATTTCACCGACGACTACCGCGCCTGGTTTCGCAGCCGCACCGAAGTGTTCCGTCGCTGGGCCGAGATGGGCAAGATCGACGCCGTCGATCCCGCGCACCTGATTTTCCTGCTGTGGAGTTCGACGCAGCACTACGCGGACTTCGCCTGCCAGATCAAGGCAGCGCTCGGGCGCAACACGTTCGATGACCACGATTTCCAGACGGCAACGGAGACGCTGACCAAGATCATCCTGCAGGGATGCGGGATTCGACAGGTGCAGGCGGGCACCGTCCGCAACGCGCGGCTTGGTGGGTGAGATAGGATAGGAATTCTCTCGCGGAGCACGCCGAGCACGCTGAGCAGAAAAAAATTAAAAAAATGGTCGGAAAAGGATTCCGATTCGGACCATTTCGATCTTTTCTGCCCAGCGTGCTCGGCGTGCTCCGCGAGAGAATTCTTGGTCCGGCCCATCTATCAACGACGGTAAGTCAACGCGCTCGCTTCGCGCTCCTCGCAACGCTTAGTCATTAAAGAGTTCAGCCATGTCATTGCGTCGTTTTCTCCAGCTCACCGCACTCCTCACTTGTTCCATCGGCAGCTACAGTCACGCCGCAGAGCGCTGGTTCGAGGAATTCAAGAAAACCGCCACGCCGCAGCAGATGTACACGTTCCTGTACGCGCTGCCCAAGGGCGGCGACCTGCACAATCATCTGCAGGGCGCGATCCTGTCCGAATGGATGTGGGACGCCGCGATCGCGGCGAAGGCGCAGGGTTATACCTATTACGCGAAGACCCGCATCATGAACTGCCGCGACTTCGGCACCAATGAGTTCGGGCAGGACAAGTACCTGCTGCTGTTCAAGAACATCGCCGCGACCGGCTACGAAAAACTTGGGCCCTGCGAGAAGACCGAATATAAAAAGCTGGAAGACCTCGATGCACGCGAGAAATCCGCATGGCTCAACAGCATGCGGCTGGACACCAGCTTCGAAGGGCGCAACGAATTCTTCGACGCGCACTGGGCCCGCATCGCCGGCCTGATCAGCAACCCTTACCTGATCGCCGACATCCTGTATCGAAACATGGAGGCCTTCGGCAAGGAAGGGCTCGTCTACCTCGAAACGCAGATCTCGGTCGACGGCTACGAGCGGCCCGACGGCACCGCGTTCTCCACCGACGAAGTGTTCGCCATTTACCGCGACCGGCTCGCCGCCAAGGACGCGAAGGCCACCGGCGTGGAAGTGCGCTTCCAGAACGCGCTGCTGCGCTTCGTCCCGAACGCCGAAAGCCGGCTCAAGGAATTGTTCGCCATCAACGATCGCTATCGCGAACTGTACGTGGGCGTGAACATGGTCGGCCGCGAGGATGACGACAAGGGCTATCCGCTGCGTTTCCTGCCCACGTTGCGCGAGCTGCGACACAAGTATCCGGACATCAACCTGTCCATCCATGCCGGCGAGGTGGACGAACCCAACTTCCACATCCGCGACACGCTGCTACTGGGCGCGAAGCGCATCGGCCACGGCGTCAACCTGATCACCGATCCGGACATGATGCGCATGATGCGCAACGGCCCCTACATGGTCGAAATCAACCTGATCAGCAACCTGCTGCTGGAGTACGTCAGCGACTACTCGCAGCACCCCTTCCCGGAATACCTGCGCACCGACATTCCGGTCGCACTGTCCACCGACGATCGCGGCATGTGGGACTCCAACATGACCGACGAATACTTCGTCGCCGTGCGCGAATTCAACCTGTCCTGGGAGGAGATGACCCAGCTCGGCCGCAACTCGCTCAAGTACTCGTTCGTCGAGGAACCCACCAAGCAGCGGCTGCTCGCGGCTTACGAAAAACGCGTGCAGGCATTTGCCCAATCTTTCCAAAGCAAGGGCATGAACTCGCTCGCCAACACCAAGCCGGTGAGTTATTCATTCTTGTGCAAGCATTACCAGCTCTGTATCCAATAAGCGCCTTGCTGGTGCGCGACGCAGCACGCATAGCCGAGCAATCGCATTGTCGAGCTTGCGGGCGTCGCGGGCCTGCCACCCGTTTTTATTTTCAATAGTCTGATTTCATAGGCATTTAAATCAAACCCAAATTTTTTTGACCGAATAGACAACATTTGGCCTCAAACCTGCTTGTGAGTAGCCATTGGTACTGGCCGTACCGTACTCGCAATGGGAAGAAGTCAAAATGAAGCGTTCTTTGCTGGCTCGCTCGGTTCACGCAATCTGCCTGGCCTCGGGCGCCTTGAGTGCACTGGCGACACAATCTGTTCTCGCCGATGCCGACTCGGCTGTTCTCGACACGGTCGTAGTTGAAGGCGATCGCGTCAACGTCATGCCGACCGAGCAACTCGAATCGGTGTTCGGCTTCGGTAAGACCGCAGTGGAAACGCCGCGCTCGGTGACCACGATCAGCGCGGAAATGCTGACCAAGGTGATGATCACCGAACTCGACGACATGGTCGCCATGACGCCCGGCTCGTTCACGCAGTCGTTCTTCGGCGTCGCCGGTTCCCTGGATGTGCGCGGCACGCCGGGTGAGAACTATTTTCGCGGCATCAAGCGCATCGACAATCCAGGCAACTATCCGACGCCGATCGGCGCCAGCGATCGCATCG
The DNA here is from genome assembly GCA_040509875.1 of Steroidobacteraceae bacterium. Taxonomy (GTDB): domain Bacteria; phylum Pseudomonadota; class Gammaproteobacteria; order Steroidobacterales; family Steroidobacteraceae; genus Steroidobacter. The sequence continues at coordinate 17,093 of JBEVKB010000044.1, forward strand.
ACGTGGTGCGCGGACCTGCGTCGCCCATCTACGGTCCGTCGAAGATCGGCGGCTATCTGAATTTCATTCCGAAGTCGGCGCGCGCGAACACGGGAACCTATCTTCCCGAGGCCCGTGGCGAACTGGGGCTCACAGTAGGCAGCTGGGGCAAGAAAATCATGCACGCCGAAGTCGGCGGTCCCACCGAGCTCGCCGGCAAATCGATGGGCTATTACCTGTACGGCGAGTTCGAGAATTCGGACAGCTACTACGACAACAGCGACACCCGCCAGAGCCTCTACCAGGCTTCGTTCGATCTCAACGTCAACGACCAGCTGCGCTTGGAGTTCGGTGGCATGTACCAGGACTTCATCGGCAACCAGGTCGCAGGTTGGAATCGCCTGACGCAGGAACTGGTCGACCACGGCACCTATATTACCGGCAGCCCCGTCTCCCTCGACACGAACGGCGATGGCTTGCTGTCGGACACCGAATCTACGGCGGGCAACCTCAGCCAGTTCGTCTTCGATCCCTCGTCCATTTCGGCTGCAGACATCGCCACCTTCAAAGCGACGCATCCCAACATGGCTCTGGTGAATCCCGGCACCACGCACCTGAACGGCAAGTCGGTGCTGACGCAGCAGGACGATACGCTGGAGGATGAGGTCGTGACCTTGTACTTCGATGCAATCGCCGACGTCTCCGACAATTTCAAGATCACCAACAAGGTGTTCTACGAGAGCCTCGACAACATCAACGAGAACGTCTACGGCTTCTCGCAGTTCGCCGATACCTGGGTCGCGGAAGACCAGTTGATCCTTGCCTACAGCACGCCGCAGACCGCCAGCTTCCAGGGTAATTTCCAGGTCAGCCCATCGATCCGCCACCAGGATTTCGAACACGGCGACAATTTCGCGTTCGAGTATTTCGATCGGCGCGACCTCACGCTGCCCGGCTCTCCGATCGATCGGCGCACCCTGGCCACACGCGGGCAGGAACCGTACAACGCGCATACCGTCGGCGATTACACCGACTACGCCATCGCCGCCCTTGCGGACATCACCTTGTTCGAACACCTCAACCTGATCGCGGGCGGGCGCTACGACTACCTGGACATGACATCGAAAGTGCTGCTCGACTCGATCGAAGATCCCGGCCTCAAGGCGTCGGACACGGATGATGCGTTCTCCTGGTCCACCAGCATCTCCTACGAGTTGCCGTTCGGCATCCGGCCTTACGCGACCTATGCCGAACAGTCGACGCTGGTTCTCGGACAGGGTGGCCAGATTCCGACGACCCTGCTGCGCGATGGCAACGCCATCGGCGATTCCAAGCTCAAGGAAGTCGGCATCAAGGCGAGCCTGCTGGACAACCGCATGTACCTCGCGCTCGATTACTTCGAACAGGAGCGCGTCGACTTCAACGCGCAGGACACCGTCACCAACAACAGCACCGAAGCGAAGGGTTACGAGTTCGAGGCTCGCTGGGTCGTCAACAAGATGGTCACCTTGACGGCGGCGTACACCAACCTCAAGGTCTACAACATCTCCGCGGAGAAGGCCGGAACGCAATTCAGTTTCGCCGGCGCCGCAGACCTGCCGGGAGTCGATCCCTCCCTGATCTACGGCGGCGTCGTGCCATCGATCGTAACGGTCGGGGGACGCGAGGATTCACGCAAGGCCGGCATTCCCGAGAACGTGCTCAGTCTCTATGCGTTGCTCAGCTTCGACGGCGTGCTCGACGGCCTGACGGGCACGATCGGCATCACCGACGTCGATTCCGTCTACTCGGGATTCTCCAAGACGGTGAAGCTGCCTTCGTACACACTGCTGAATGCCAGCGTGTATTACGAAACCGCCAGTTGGAAGATCGGCCTGTCGGGCAAGAACCTCACGGACGAACGTTACTTCCGCTCCAACTTCCCCGACCTGTTCGGTTCGTCGGTGGTGCTGCCTGAATTGCCACGCAACTTCCTGGTGTCGGCGGCTTATAAGTTCTGAAGACGCTGGGGCTACGGGCTACGGGCGACGGGCCTGGGCAGGACAAAGAGATGTCATTCTCTTATCCTGCCGTAGCCCCACGCCCGTCGCCCTTTCCAACGAAGGAATCAATGATGAACCGTAATGCTGCGCTGTCGCTGATCGTAGCCGCGTGCCTATGGATGACTCTCGCGTCCGCCGCCGCGCCGATCGAAATCAAGGTCGTGGTCGTGACCATGTTCGAGATCGGCAACGACACCGGCGACCAGCCGGCCGAATTCCAGCTCTGGAAGGAACGCCAGAAGCTCGATAAGAAATTACCTTTCGCCCATCACCATGATTTGTACCTGAACGAGAAGACGGGCGTGCTCGGCATGGTGACCGGCATGGGCACGGCCAACTCCGCGACCGCCGTCATGGCGCTCGGATTGGATCCGCGCTTCGATCTTTCGAAAGCTTACTGGCTGGTTGCCGGCATTGCCGGAGTCGATCCCGCCGATGCGTCGATCGGCTCGGCCGCGTGGGCCGAATACCTGGTGGATGGCGATCTGGCCCATGAAATCGACGCGCGCGAGATTCCCGCTGATTGGTCAACGGGCTATTTCGCTCGCTCCACCCGCAAGCCGTACGATCCGAACAAACCGGAACCCACTGGCGAAATGTTTCACTTGAACGCGGCGCTGACCGACTGGGCCTTCCAGCTCACGCGCAACGTCAAGCTCGACGACTCGGCGTCTCTGCAGAAGACTCGCTCCGCCTTCAAAGGCTTTCCGAATGCACAGAAGCCGCCGTTCGTATTGAAGGGCGACAATCTCGCCGGCATGACCTTCTGGCACGGCAAGCTCCTGAACGAATGGGCCGACAAGTGGGTGAACTACTGGACCGAAGGCAAGGGCAACTTCGTGACATCCGCCATGGAAGACACCGGCAGCTTTCAAGCCATGACCTACCTGCATCCAACGGGTAAGGTAAACAAGGAACGCTTCATGGTGCTGCGAACGGCAAGCAACTACACCATGCCGCCGCCGGGCATGACCGCCGCCGAGCATCTGCTCAAGGAGAACGAAGGCTACGCCGGGCTCGATGCTTCGGTCGAAGCCGCCTACCGCGTAGGTTCGGTAGTGGTCGAGGACATCGTGAAGCATTGGCCGACGTACAAGGACAAGTCGCCGGGCGACAAGCAGTAACCGCATGAACAGCCGTTCGACGATTCGACATCGCTCACTCGCCACTTGGTGCGGTGTCTTCACATTGGCGATTGCAGTAATGCTGAGCGGACCAGCCAGCGCCGCGGACGCGCGGATCCCTGTGAAAGTCGTGGTGGTCACCATGTTCGAAACGGGCGCCATCACCGGTGACGTGCCCGGCGAATTCCAGCTCTGGATCGAGCGCGGCAAGCTGGATCGCTCGTATCCCTTTCCGCTCGGAGAGTACGAACTGCGCATGAACGACGCCGGCGTGCTGGCTATCTGCACCGGCGGCGGCATCACCAACGCCACTGCTTCCATCATGGCGCTGGGCACCGATCCACGCTTCGATCTCAGCGCAGCCTACTGGTTGATTGCAGGTATCGCAGGCGGCGATCCAACTGACGTATCGCTCGGCACGGCCGCGTGGTCGCGCAACGTCGTCGATGGCGACCTGCTCTACGAGATCGATGCGCGCGAGATTCCCAAAGAGTGGCCCTACGGCCTGCTGCCGCTCGGAGCCAAGAAGCCGAATGACAAAGCGGATGGCTGGACCGTCGACACCATCAACTTCCCCTTGAACGTGCAGCTCGCCGAATGGGCTTACTCGGTGACCAAGGATCATCCGGTGGCGGACAGCGCCGGCATCGCGGATTTCCGCAAGCAGTTCAAAGGCTATCCGAACGCCGTCAAACCGCCGTTCGTCACGCTCGGCGAGAGTCTCGCTTCCAGCAAGTACTGGCACGGCGAACTGATGAATCGCTGGGCCAATGACTGGGTCAAGCTACAGGCCGGTCCGGAACGCAACTTCATGATGACCAACATGGAAGACAGCGGCACGCTGACCGCGCTGCGCCGGCTGTCTCGACCCAAGCTCGTGGACATGCAGCGGATCATGGTCCTGCGCACCGCGAGCAACTATACGATGCCGCCGATCGGCAAGACTGCCGCATGGAGCACGACGGCTCCGTATCCGGAGAAAGGCCTGCCCGCGGTGGAGGCGGCTTACCAGGTAGGCAATCGCGTGGTGCAGTTGATCCTCAAGGATTGGGCCGTTTATCGCGACCGCACGCCGCGATAATTTCGTTGCCATGCCGGTATCTATAGTCAGGTTGGGCCAGCCTCGCGGTCCCGATGAGGGATTGCGCATCGGCACCGTTCGGCGTCCGCCGCGCGGCGTGCCCAAGAGCGAATTTGCCAGTCGCGATTTCTACGATGTGTGGCTGCCGAACCTGGCGCCGAGCGAGGAGCTGTTGAAATCCGGCCTCGCCGCCGTCACCGATGCACAATGGAAGGCATTTTCGCGGCGTTACCTGGCTGAGATGAAGCGACCGGAATGCGCCCGGATCCTGGATATGCTGGCGGCGCTATCGCATCAGTCGTCGTTCTCCGTCGGCTGCTATTGCGCCGACGAAGCGCGCTGCCACCGTTCGCTGCTACGGCGCCTCTTGACCGACCGCGGAGCCGAAGTCCGGGCGTAACTGCGCATCGCATCGCACGTAGCTGCGCAGTTCGTTGCCGACTGCGCCGGTCGATTGCGAATTGTTTGCGATGTACGTACGGTCCTCATGGACCCGGGTCACTCGCGCTTCGGCGAATTTCATTTTCCGCCACACATGGCGATGCACGAACAGGATGAAACAGGCCAGCAGCTCCTGCTCTGTCTCCTCCAGTTCCGCGAGACTCATCTGGTTCTTATCCGTCGAACCCAGCAGCGACAATAGTTGCGGTGTGATCGGTCGATCACGCAGGCGATTGAACGACTGCACGACTTCTCCCTCAGCAATGCAGTCGATGACACATTGACGAAAATTCATGGGCGGCGCTCCTCGCTCGACATCCGTATCCGACGTTCTCACGTCTGCCAATATCCTAGCGCGCAGCGCTACTGTATCCAACCAAGTTTTTCGTAAACAGCCAGCAATACCGGCAATTCTTTTCGCCGCGAGGCGCGCGGGACTATTGTGGTAGCGCTATCTGCCGAAAGCACTGCGAGATAAACAGGGCACGACGCAGCAAGAAAACCCGGCAATAGCAGTGTAAATCTCTGTCGAATACACATTGCTACAGCGGTGCTCTCTCGTAGATTTAATACTTGCTTCAATGTCAGCAGTACTGACCGGTAGCTATACACCGGCACTTCTAAGACGGATTTCTTTTCGGCTGGCCGCACGGGAAAAGAGTGACGTGGATTGTCAGCCAGGGAAATCCCTAACGCCGGATGAGGGTTTGGAGTAGCTCTTTAGGGCGGAGCCGCGTTGAGTGGTCAACGGTGAATCGATCATTGCGTAGGCCGCCTCACCACCCACGCGAAGCACGATTCAGCCGCAGTTCACCGATCGGTGGTAGCTTGACGCGAGTCTTCATCGCCAGTCATCGCCATGAACCCATCATCGTCCCCACGCCGTGCACGCGCCTGGCTGCTTCTCGGCGCCGTTGCCATCATGGCATCGACATCCTCCTCCGCCGAAACTCCCCGCCTGGCGCTCAACGCACCCAGCTGCGCACAGGAGATCGAGAACTATCGTCGTGAATGCCTGCGCAAATGCGAGAACAACCCGATCAAGGCGCAGTGCGAACGCTCCTGCAACGACCCGGACAAGCTGAGTCCGAAACTTGTGCAATGTGAGGAGAGGGATAAGAAAAAACCGGCGGCGTAATCGCGCCCAAATGAGCTACTTGCGCAGCTCCGGCAACGCCGTCCCAGCGGGGACGAACTGCAGCGCCAGTCCGTTGTTACACCACCGCTCGTGGCGCGGCGCCGGACCATCCTTGAAGACATGCCCCTGGTGTCCGCCGCAGCGGGCACAGTGATACTCGGTGCGGGGCAGGATCATTTTGAAATCGGTGCGCGTGGCGATGTGGCCCTCCAGGGGCTGGGTGAAGCTCGGCCAGCCCGTACCGCTCTCGAACTTGTGCTCCGACTCGAACAGCGGCAGGAAGCACGCTGCGCAGATGAAAATGCCCGGGCGCTTCTCGCCATTCAGCGGACTGCTGCCGGCGAACTCGGTGTCCTCCCGGAACAGCACGTCGTAGCGCTCCGGCGGCAGGAGCTTGATCCAATCGGCGTGCTTGGTAGCGAGCGGCGGGAAATCGGCGGCGCTTTGTGAGCGCGACTCTTTCGAAAAACCTGCGAGGCTGACGACGGTACCGAAAAAGCTGCGTCGTTTCATGGCCTGCTTGTCTGCGCTGCGTTCAGAACTCGGTAGAGCGCAATACCGTGTTGGCGGGGGGCGTAAGCATTGCGGCCCGGACGGGCGACTGGTGCCGGCCGGTTTCGATCCAGCGCCGGATCCTGGCGGCGTCGGCCACCCGCGTGTACTTGCCGAAGGAATTCAACAGCACGATGACCACCGGCCGATCGTTGACCAGCGTCTTCATCACCAGGCAACGGCCCGCCGCTTCGGTGTAACCGGTCTTCGAGACCACGATGTCCCAGTCCTTGTTGCGCACCAGGTTGTTGGTGTTACGGAACGCGACTTTGTACTTGCCCACCGAGACGGCGTGCTCGTCGTCGGTCGAGTAGCTGCGGATGGTGGCGTTACGCGATGCTGCGATCACCAGCCGCGACAGGTCCGCGGGACTCGCCACGTTCTCGCTCGACAGGCCGGTGGGATCGGCGAAGTGGGCCTGCGTCATCCCCAAGGCGCGGGCCTTGTCGTTCATCGCGACCAGGAAGGCGTCGATGCCACCCGGATAATTACGGCCGAGGGCATGCGCCGCGCGATTTTCCGACGCCATCAGCGCCAGGTGCATCAGGTCGCCACGCGACAGCGTGGTGCCGATGGCAAGCCGCGAGGCAGCGCCGCGATCGATCGAACGGTCGTCCTTCGTCACCGTGAGATCTTCGTCGAGGGATTGTTTCGCTTCCAGGACCACCAGCGCCGTCATCAGCTTGGTGATCGATGCGATGGGGACCGGCACATCGGCGTTCTTCGACAGCAGTACCGATGAATCGTCTTCGTTGACCACCAGCAGTGCGCTGGATTTCACTTCGGGATTGCCGTACGCGCGTTTGGTCGCCTTGCGGGCTTTCTTCGCGGGGGACTTTGCAACGGGGGCGGCCACCGCCTTCTTGGTGCCGGCCGCGGACTGCGAAGTCGCTGCCTGGACGGCGAAGCTCATCATGAACAGACCGGACAAGGTCAGCGTCAGTACCGTGAGCCCCTGCTTGATCGAACGCATCGCTGTCCCGTCTTGAATATGTAACCTAAGTGTAGCCAAGTATGCGCCGATCACAAAGGTGTGTGATCGGCGTTTCCCCGATTCGAATCGTTCCGCGAAATGAATTGCAGCACGCACCTCTCGATTCGCGTGGATCGTGGGTGGCGAAAAGGAGATTCCGCAGACTGCGTTCCGCCCGGCGATAACCTGCCCTCCGACCGGTGTCTTACCGCGGCTCGCCGACAGGTTCTTTCGCGAAGGCGCGGCAGCTCGCATGATCCCTCCACGCCGCCTCGACCGAGGCATAGAGAAGATGACGAGGACCGCAATGGAGAGGCTTACCTACATGACGAATTTCAAAGCGCCGTTGCGACGGTCGCGTTCGGACCGGATCGTCGGCGGTGTGATCGCCGGACTGGCCAACTACTTAGGCATCGACGTGACCCTGGCGCGCGTGGTGTACGTAGTCGGCTCGATCCTGTCGGCCGCGTTCCCCGGCATCCTGGTTTACCTGATCCTGCTCATCGTCATCCCGCAGGAATCTTGATTCTTATTTCCTCCCCCGGCGACCGGGGGAGGGAAAGAGAAGCTAGCGGCTGCCGAGCACTTCTTCCAGGAAGTTCTTCATCGCGATCCATGAACGACGCGCCGCTGCCGGGCTGTACATCATCCCCGCCGCCGGCAGGTTCGCGGCGGGATTTGTAAAGGCGTGCATGGTGTGACCGTACGCATGGAGTTGCCAGTCGGCCTGCGCGTCAGTCAGCTCCTTCGCAAGTCCAAGCACATGCTCCGGCGGCGCCAGCGGATCGGCATAACCGTGCAGCACCAGGATCTTGGCGATGATGCGTTCCTGCTCGCCCAGGCCGGGCGGGTAAAAAATACCATGCACGCTGACCGCCGCTCGCACACCCTGAGTACCGCTGCGAGCCAGATCGAGTGCACACAGGCCACCGAAGCAATAGCCGACGATGCCGATGCTGTCGGGATCGACCAGCGGATGCGCCTTCGCGGCGTCCACCGCTGCGATCAGCCGTCGCCGCAGCAAGGCCCGATCGGCAATGAACGGCTGCATTAATTTTTCGTTTTCTTCCTGCGTACCGCCGCGAATGCCTTTGCCGTAGACATCCAAAGCCATGGCAACGTAGCCGAGTTGCGCAATATCCCGCGCGATCTGTCGCTCGTTCTCGCTTTGCCCGCCCCACGTATGACTCACCAGCACGCAAGGCCGCTGCGCGCGTTTGGTTTCGTCGCAGACCACGTAGCCTTCGCAGACCAGGTCGCCGTCGCGATAATCGAGATATTCGTGGTTCATGCGGGCAGTCTAACTTAGGACCGCTCAGGGCGCCGCGCGTACCGGGCCCAGCAGCGACTGATACACCGTCGCCGGAAACGTCTGCTGGATGTCGGTCTGGTTCGGTATCAATTGAATCATCAGCACCATGACGATGCCGGATTGCGGATCGACGCGGTACATCGAGCCGTAAGCGCCGCCCCACCCATACGCGCCGGGCGCGTCCATGCCATTCGCACCGTAGCGCTCGACGGTCTCGAAGCCCAGGCCGAATCCGAGACCATCGCGCGAATGCAGCGTGCCAGACTGGTTGGTGCGCATCAGCGCAACACTGCGGGGCGACAGGATGCGATGGCCGTCGAGTTCGCCATCGTTGCGGATCATTTCCAGGAAGCGCGCGTAGTCGTGTGCCGTGGAGAGCAATCCGGCGCCGCCGGAGAAACTGCGACGTGGCCCGTCGATGTAGTGGCCTTGACCACGAGCACCATCGGGCGCCCGCACGATTTTGCCATTCGGCCCGCTCGCATAGACCGTCGACAGTCTCGTTCGCTGCGGTGGCGGCAGGTAGAACTGCGTGTCCTTCATCGCCAGCGGCTCAGTGATGCGCGTGCGGATGAATGCGTCGAGCGTCATGCCCGAGGCGCGTTCGACCACACAGCCGAGGATGTCCGTGTTGTAGCCGTAGACGTATGCCTCGCCCGGCTGCGACATGAACGGCAGCGTCGCGAGACGCTCCATGGTCTGGCACACCGGCTCGTTCTTGTCGGCCGTGTACCAGCCGAAACCGGCGGCGGGCCCCAATCCCTGCTTCTCGTACAGCGCTGCGATCTCAGGCTGCGTGCCGTAAGAAATGCCCGCGGTGTGCGTGAGCAGGTCGCGAATCGTGATCGGACGTTTCGCCGCTTCCATCTTTACGCCGCCGCTGCCGTCAGGCACCGCGACCGTGGTGTTCGCGAAGGCCGGAATGAACTGCGCGACCGGACTGTTGAGCGCGATGCGACCCTCTTCGACCAGCGCGAGGATGGCGGTACTGGTGAGCGCCTTGGTCTGTGAAGCAATTCGGAAAATAGTATCGACCGCCATGCGCCGGCCCGCTTCCTTGTCGCTCCAACCCACGGCACGCTCATAAACCGGCTGGCCGTCCTTGAGCACCAATGCCACCGCACCGGCGAGGCGACCCTCATCGACGTATCGCTGCAACAGGACATCCAATCGCTGCAGGCGTTCGCGCGAGATCGAAACCGTTGCCGGTGTCGCCGTGGCCGAGTCCGCGATAGACGCATTGAATGCAAACAGCGACAGGCTCGCGACAATCGCGGACGCAAGGGAACGGCGTTGAAATATTTGCATCGATCCTCCGGGTTGAGCGGTCATTGTAGCGGTCTTGGCGCAGCCGCCAAGACCGAACAAGTCAACGCGACATACTGCCCGCAGCGGCGGCCAGCGCGGCTTCGATGCCGTCGTTACCCAAACTGCGCAACCCGGCAATTTCGGTATGGTTCCATTGGCGCGCGACGCGCCCATCGAGCATCAGCGCCGCCGTGTCGGCATGGTGTTCGACGATGTCCAGCGAATGCGTGGCCAACAGGACGGCGCAACGCAGATCCGACAATCGCACCCGGAGCAGGCGCTTGAGTGTCATCGCACTCGCCGGGTCGAGTCCATTGAATGCTTCGTCGAGAACGATGAGCGCGGGATCGCCGAGCAAAGCCAGCAGCACGGCCAGCTTCTGGCGAGTGCCGAGCGAATACGTGTCCACGCAACGATCCATGAACGGCGTGAAGCACAACTGTGCAGCGATCTGCGTCAACTCAATATCGATGCTGGCGAGACCTTTCGCCGCTGCATAAAGCTCGAGGCACTGGCGACCTGTCAGTAATCCCGGCAATTGCTCCGGCGCGCAGGCCGTTCCCAGCCACCGTTTCGCTTCGACCGGCTGTGCGAGCATCGAATGACCGCATACACTGACCTGACCCGTGTCGACGCGCATCCTCCCGGTGATGCAATTCAGCAAGGTGCTCTTGCCCACGCCATTGGGCCCGAGCAGGCAGAACCACTCGCCTTTCGCGACGTGCAGGTCCACGCCGCGCAGCACCGGATGTCGGCCATGCTTCGCGTGCAACCCGGTAACTTCGAGCACGCGCTCTGTCATGGCCGATAGCTCAATAAAGAAGCGACGCTGGACGTGACTATCACCAATATCAGCCACAGCCCACTGACGCTCAGTGCCTGCAGCCACGACACGCCGGTCGCAACGGTCCCGGCGGCGGCGATCGTCGTGCCGATCGCCTGATGCAGCAAGGCGCGCCGCACCAGCGGCAAGGCGAAGCCCATCCATCGCAACGGTGTCGATCGCAACCAGCGGGCCGCTTCGTTGGCAACAGACACTACGGCGATCAACAGGCTCACGAGATAACCGGCGAGGGTCCACAGCAGCAGGACGACAAGGCCTTCCAGCGCTGAGATGCCCGATTGCATGGCGAACAGCGTGACGAATAGAAACAGCAGGCGCGCATTCTCCGGCCGTCCCGTCGATATCGCCCGTGCGATGGGCCAATGAGAGAGCGCCCGATCCGACGGTTGCAAAGCACTCTCTGTGGCGGCCATCGACGGCGTATAACGGGAAGCCTCGCGAGTTTCATGCCGGTGCCGCCCAGGCCACCGCCACGCAACGATCGAACCCGCGACACAACCGACGGTCAGCGCAATGAGTGGGATCTTCGCCGCGTGCAGATTCCTGCCGGCCGCCGCAATTGCCAGCAACAGGAAACATGCGGGCAGGTACTGAACGACGAGCGTAGTGAAGGAATCGATCGCATGCGCCAGGCGCACCGAAGCCGATGGCAGCGGTGCTGCCGCGAGCCATGATTCCGGCCAATTGGCGACGGCGCGTCGATGACGCCGGGCCACCGAGGTCGACGAATGCAGAGTCGCCTGGGCGAAGATCAGCAGCCAGTAATCGCGCAGCGTTGCAGGCCAGGCCGTGAGGTCGAATCTCCCGGCGATGAAGATCGCAGCGACTGCCAGAGCCACTATTAGCGTTGCGACCCCGATGGCTTCGATGCGACCGGCCCTTCGCAAGCGCTCCCGCCATGCAAGCCAGCGCGCCAGCAGAGTTGGCGGTAAGCGAGCTACCGCACTAGCCATCGCCAAGCCGCTGCGACGCCGTCACCGCGTCGCCGAACTCCGTGAAGAAATTCTCCCGGCCGATCAGTTCGACCAGGCCGGCCTTGTCGAACTTCGCCATCACTCGAGGGATGGCGCCGGACACCATCACGCGTGCGCCGCGCTTCTGCAATCCGACGACCACTTCCTCCAATGTCTGCAGGCCGGTGATGTCGATGAACGGCATCCAGCGCAGTCGAAGGATGACGACGCGGGGATGGGCAGCGATGGCCGCGAGTGCGCGCTCGAACTGTTCGACCGCGCCGAAGAACAGCGGGCCCTCGACTGAGTAGACCAGCACATCCTCCGGCAGCGGCGTGAGCTTCAGTTGCGGTAGTTCGCGATGCAATGCTTCGGTGGAAACGCTGTGCACGTCGACGCTCACCGCCATGCGCCGCATGAACTGCAGGATGGCGAGGATCACACCGATGTTCACCGCCACCACCAGGTCGGCAAAGATGGTGAGGCCGAAGGTGACGAGCAGGATGACGACATCGGCGCGCGGCGCGCGTCTCACCATCTTTGCGAAATGCCGGGCTTCGCTCATGTTCCAGGCGACGACGAACAGGATGGCGGCGAGGCACGCCAGCGGCACGTGCGCTGCCAGCGGAGCCAGGAACAGCACGACACCGATCAGCGTCACCACGTGCACGATGCCGGCGAGCGGACTGTTACCGCCATTGCGAATGTTGGTCGCCGTCCGCGCGAGCGCACCCGTCGCCGCGAAGCCTCCGAACAACGGTGCCGCGATGTTGGCTACACCCTGCGCGATGAGTTCCTGGTCGGAGTCGTGACGCGTTCCGCCCATGCCATCAGCGACGACCGCACACAGCAGCGACTCGATGGCGCCCAGCATCGCAATGGTGAAAGCCGGGCCGATGAGTTCGAGCAGCCGCGCGACAGTGACTGTCGGAACGTGCAACGACGGCAGTCCCTGCGGAATGCCGCCAAACGCCGTGCCGATGGTGACGACACCTTCGAAGTGGAAGACGCTCTGCAAAGTGGTCGCGACAATCAACGCCACCAGCGGCCCCGGCACTCGCTTGAATCCGGGCAGGCGGTTGGTCAACAGCGCAAGACCCAGCGACAGCAGCGCGAGCAACGTAGTGGTGGGATGGAATTGCGGGAAGGCCTGCAGCAACGCCCACACCTTCTCGTGAAAGTGTTCGGCGGCTGCCGGATGCAGGCCGAAGAAATCCTTCCACTGGCCGACGAAAATGATGACCGCGATGCCCGCGGTGAAGCCGACGATCACCGGGTCGGGAATGAAGCGGATGATGCCGCCCATTTTCGCAATTCCGAGCAACAGCAGGATCGCCCCGGCCATCAAGGTCGCGATCTGCAAACCGTCGATGCCGTAACGCGCCGTGATGCTGGCGAGAATGACGATGAACGCGCCAGTGGGGCCGGCAATCTGGAATCGCGAACCGCCGAGCGCCGAGACGGCGAGACCGGCGACGATAGCGGTGTAGAGGCCCTGCTCCGGTTTCGCGCCCGACGCGATGGCGAACGCCATTGCGAGCGGCAGGGCGACGATGCCGACGACGGCGCCGGCAACGATATTGGGCAACCAGTTGTCGCGACGGAACAGCCCGGCGGACCAGGCTTCACGCAAGGCGATCATGACGGCGAATCGGACATGGAGCACTCAGGTCGATCGAATCGGCGTATGGTATTCCGCCCAGCCCCCGCCTGCCCGCCTTCGCAATGAAAACCCACCGTAAACGCACGCTCGTGGCGTTCGACAGCCCCTGGACTTATGACCCGGGAACGGTGCGCATTTTCGAGCCGGACGACGGCGCCAGTCGCGAAGAGGCGTCCTGGCGCGTGCGCAATGGCGAACACAAAACGCCCTTCATGCTGGAAACCGCATCGGAGCGGCAACTGCTGTTCACGCGTTCGAGCCTGCAGAGCACGATGCTGATCGACGAGCCGTACGCGCTGATCTGCGCCTATACCCAGAAGATGATGTCGTTCCTGCTGTTCAATCCCGATCCGCGGCACATCGTCATGATCGGCCTGGGCGGTGGCTCGCTGGCCAAGTTCTGCTACCGCAACCTGCGCAATACGCGTTTCACCGCTGTCGAGATCGACGCCGACGTGATTGCCTTGCGCGATGAATTCTTCCTGCCCGCCGACAACGAACGCTTCCGTGTCGTGCATGCCGACGGCGCTCGTTTCATGTCGCGGCTGGAGCAACGTGTGGATGTGATACTGGTCGACGCCTTCGATGCCGACGGCGTGGCGGTGTCGCTGGCGACGTCGACCTTCTACGAGGACGCGGCGTCGCGACTCGATTCCGATGGCGTGCTGGTGCTGAACCTGTCCGGCGATCGCAGCCGCTATCCGGCGCACCTGCGCCGCCTGCGCAAAGCATTCGGCGATCGCCTGCTGATGCTGCCCGTCGCCGCGAGCGACAACGTGCTGGTGTTTGCGTTCAAGACGGAGCTACCGGAGCCTGCGGACACGGACTTTGCGATCTGCGCGCAGCAATTGGAGTCGCAGTTGCAGCTGGAGTTTCCGCGGTATTTACAAAAGCTGTGCCAGGGGCGCGACCTGACGGAGTTGCAGGAGTACTGATCTTTAATTTCCTCCCCCGGCGACCGGGGGAGGAGATAGAAAATTAGAACAAGAAAATGACAGCCTCACTTAGTTGAGCGACACTGCGCTCCGCCGCAACGACGCGCCCATATCAATTTCAATTCGCAGGTAGCGTGGAATGGATTACCGGTTCAGCAGCACTCCAGGGATTGGCAGGCGATCGCCGCCGGGCAAGGGACGCACTTTCTTGACATTGCTATGTATAGGATTGAGCGCCTGCGCCGCTCCTTCCAAAGCGCCCGATGCGCCTGTCATAACAGTCGCCAAAGCGGCTGCAGCCGATCCTTATCCTTCGACTTACAAAGCGGCAGCCGCGCCCGCAACCCTGATTCGCGGCGGCACCGTGCTCGACGGCACGGGCGCGAAGCTCGATGGCGCAGACGTGTTGATCGTCGATGGCCGTATCGCAGCCGTCGGTCCGAATCTGCAGGCGCCCGAGGGCGCGAGCATCATTGAAGCGGCCGGCCGCTGGGTGACACCTGGGCTCATCGACGTTCACTCGCATCTCGGCGTCTATCCCACGCCCGCGGTCGACGCACACAACGACGGCAACGAAATGATCGACCCGGTGACGCCGAACGTCTGGGCCGAGCATGGCGTGTGGCCGCAGGACCCTGGTTTCCAGACTGCGCTCGAAGGCGGCATCACCACGCTGCAGATCCTGCCCGGCTCGGGCAATCTCATCGGCGGCCGCGGCGTCACGTTGAAGAACGTCGCCACCACCAGTTACCAGGCGATGAAATTTCCCGGTGCGCCGCGCGGCCTGAAAATGGCCTGCGGTGAAAATCCGAAACGCGTCTACGGGGAGAAGGGCCGTTCACCCATGACACGCATGGGCAACGTTGCCGGTTACCGGCAGGCATTCGCCGACGCACAGGCATATCGCGAGGAATGGCGTAAGTACGAACGCGATCTCGCCGAGTACGACGCGAAGAGCAAGGACGCGACGAACAAGGATAAAGACAAGGACAAGCCGCCCACCCGCCCCAAGCGCGACCTGAAAGCCGAAACGCTGGTGGCCGCGATGGACGGTGAGATACTGGTCCATATCCACTGCTATCGCTCGGATGAAATGGCCATCATGCTGGACCTCAGCGAGGAATTCGGTTTCAGGATCGCCGCGTTCCATCACGCCATCGAGGCTTACAAGATCGCCGATTTGCTCGCGAAACATTCGGTCTGCGGCGCGGAGTGGGCGGACTGGTGGGGATCGAAAATGGAAATGTTCGACGGCATCCAGGAGAACCTGGTGCTCACCGACTATCCGCCCAACGGCTGCGCCATCGTGCATTCGGATTCCGAGGAAGGCATCCAGCGTCTGAACCAGGAGGCGGCGAAAGCCATGGCGCATGGAACACGCATCGGCGTCGCCATCGCACCGGAACACGCTATCCGCTGGCTGACGGCGAATCCCGCCAAGGCGCTCGGCATCGCTGCGCTCACCGGCACTTTGGAAGCCGGCAAGATGGGAGACGTGGTGGTGTGGAACGGCAGCCCGTTCAGCGTTTACGCACTGGCGGAGCAAGTATTCATCGACGGGGCGAATGTCTACGACCGAGCGCATCCTGCCGTCGAACCGCGTTCCGATTTCCTCCTCGGCCAGCCGGCCATGGGAGCACGTCAATGAACCACTTCACTCGCCTGCTTTGCGCATCGCTGCTCGCAGCGGCATCGAACATTGCCGTTGCCCAGAATGTGTTGATCCGCAATGCCACCGTTCACACCGCCGGGCCGCAGGGGACGCTGGCCGGCACGGACGTATTGATTCGCGCCGGTAAGATCGAAGCGATCGGCAAGGCGCTCAGCGCAGCGCCGGGCACTGTCATCGTCGAGGCGAACGACCGCCCGTTGACACCTGGATTGTTCGGCGGCCTGTCCGGCATCGGCATCGACGAAGTCTCGCTGGAGTCGACCACTGTCGACACCGACGTTCACTCCGGCGCACCTGCCTACGCCATGCAATGGCGACCCGAGTTCGATGTGACGTCTGCATTCAATCCGCGTTCGGTGCTGGTGCCGGTGGCGCGAGTGGAAGGCCTGACGTGGACTGTGCTGACGCCGGGAAGCGGCGGGGGAAATTTCCTCGCCGGCCAGGGCGCGGCCGTGACATTGGATGGCCGTTACGACGCCGTGCTCGCGAACAGCAATTCACTGTTCGTGAATCTCGGTGGCGGCATGTCATTCGCGTCCGAGGGCAGCCGCGCTGCCCAGTGGATGCTGCTGGATCAGGCAATTCGCGAATCGCGCGCGCGTACGCCGGTCGACGCACAGTCGCTGCTGCACCCCGCCGGTCGTGAAGCACTCGCCCGCTACCTGTCGGGCGGACGCGTGGTCTTTCATGTCGATCGCGCCGTCGACATTCGCCGCACGCTCGCGTTCGCGAAGAGTCATGGCATCAAACCCGTGATCGCCGGTGGCGCGGAAGCGTGGGTGGTCGCCGATGAATTGAAACGTGCCGATGTTCCCGTACTGCTGGATGCGCTGGCCAACCTGCCGCAGGGCTTCGACACTATTGGCGCACGCCTCGACAACGCTGCCCTGCTGCATCGAGCCGGCGTTCGCGTGGCCTTCACTCAATTCGGCGAAAGCCACAACGCACGCAAGGTCCGTCAACTCGCCGGCAATGCGGTGGCTCATGGCCTGCCGGCAGATGCGGCGCTCGCGGGTCTCACCAGCATACCTGCGCAGATTTTCGGCATAGCTGCTGACCATGGGCAGATCGCACGCGGACAGATCGCGGATGTGGTGTTGTGGAGCGGCGATCCGCTTGAAGTGTCGTCACTCGCGGATGCGGTGTGGATTGCCGGCAACCCGGTGACGATGCAATCGCGACAGACACTGTTGCGCGATAAGTATTTCAAGCGCCTGCAGACTGCTCGCTGAGTTCTTATCTTGCTTCCTCCCCCGGCGACCGGGGGAGGAGGAAGAGTAAGCAGGAAGCGTCATCATGCTCCGCGCTCCCGAACACGCAAGAGACACATCGCGCGCGAGATGCTTTCTGTGAAGTAGTGAATCCCGCAGGCAGGAATGCGAGCCGTTACTGCATGCCGTTTTCATGCATCCCAATTCCGACGCGGTGTTGAGTTGTTTGCCCTCCTGCATCGGCGCGGGCGCGAAGCATCAGGAAATCACCTCCGCCGAATTCCTGGAAGCGCGCATGCGGGAGATCGGCCTGCTGGCGAAATGAGAAACACCGCACGGGCGGGAGCTTTTTTTCACCGCAGGGGGTGTTCATGGCGACGCCGCGGCGCGCATCATGTCGCTTGCGGTGCTTAGGCACGCGTTGCAAAGGTTCATTTAGATGACGCGAACCATTTCAGGCCATATTCGCCTGACGTCGCACTCCTCGGGGGGCAAGCCGCTGGCCTTCCCCATCGTATGGGGAGCGCCGACAGCGCGCGAGCGCGGCCCGGTCATCGGCTCTGTAGTGACAGTGGCAAACCGCAATGTGATAGGTGCGCATGGCGGTGCCTACTCCGTCTATCGCGCGCTGGCCGTTTCCTGCGGCGAACTCAATCCCAACACGCGCCCCGATCTGAAGGACACCGGTCCGTTGATCGAGATCGGGCCGCACCCGCAATGGGTGGGCGCGAGCAAGATCGTATCGCTCGATCCCTGGGGCCATCGCATCATGGAGGACTTCAAGGAGGAGATCGATGCGGGCCTCGACATCCGTCCGACCATTGCAATCACCAAGGCTAGGCTGACGCTGCCCGAAGTGCGCGAAGCACTGGAATTGGGGAGGCTCACCGAGGACGGCAAGATCATCCGCGCCGGCGCGGAAGTTGCCGTCATCAAGGCAGCCATCGATCCGGTGTGGCATCTGCCTGGCGTGGCCGAACGCTTCGGTGTGAAGGAAACCGCGCTCCGGCGCATCCTGTTCGAGCAGACCGGCGGCATGTATCCGGAACTGGTCACGCGTCGCGACCTGCACGTATTTCTCCCGCCCATCGGAGGCATCACGCTATATATATTCGGCGATCCCACCGCCATCGCCGACCCCTCGCGCCGGCTCACCTGCCGCATCCACGATGAGTGCAACGGTTCGGACGTATTCGGCTCGGATATCTGCACCTGTCGCCCGTATCTCACGCACGGCATCGAGGAATGCATCCGCGAAGCACAGGCTGGCGGTGCGGGACTGATCGTCTACAACCGCAAGGAAGGCCGGGCGCTGGGCGAAGTAACCAAGTTCCTGGTCTACAACGCACGCAAGCGCCAACCCGGCGGCGATCAAGCCGCAACCTATTTCGCACGCACCGAATGCGTGGCCGGCGTCCAGGACGCACGCTTCCAGCAACTCATGCCCGATGTGCTGAACTGGTTGGGCATCACGCGCATCAACCGGTTGGTGTCGATGTCGAATCTCAAACACGACGCACTGATCGGCGCCGGGATCGAGATCGGCGAACGCGTGCCCATTCCCGCGGGGCTGGTGCCGCAGGATGCGAACGTAGAACTGGAAGCAAAAAAAGCGGCCGGCTATTTCACGACGGAAGAGGCGTTGCCGCAGAAGACGGACGTGGTCGGGCGCGACATCAAGGATTACTGACAGCGCATGCGCATCTCATGCTGACTTCCGGCGCGAAAGCCCTGCTCTCGGCGGCAGCGGTCCGCAAGACCGCGCATCGCATGCTCGATCTCGCGCTCGACAGCAAGCTCGATGACTGGCGCGTGGACATGGATCGCCTGCCTGCCACTGCGGATCTCGTCGCAGACGTA
Organism: Steroidobacteraceae bacterium; assembly: GCA_040509875.1. Classification (GTDB taxonomy): domain Bacteria; phylum Pseudomonadota; class Gammaproteobacteria; order Steroidobacterales; family Steroidobacteraceae; genus Steroidobacter. The sequence continues at coordinate 36,181 of JBEVKB010000044.1, forward strand.
GTGCGCGAGCGCTATCCCCTCCTCGATGTGCCGCTGCACGCTCGCTGGCGTCACTTCGTCTTCAACGAACGCGATCTCGGCGCCGAGATTCTCGACAGCCGTTCCTGGCCCGATATCGATTCGCGCGCGCGTGCTGCTTTCGATCTCGCCATTACCTCAGTGTTGCTGGATGCGGGTGCAGGCCCGGACTGGAGCTATCACGACGCAGCTATCTCTTTGCGAGCGACTCGCTCGGAAGGCCTGGCGCTGGCGAGCCTGCGATGGTTCGCGGCCGGCGGCATGTCCAAGGATTCGAGCGAACCATTGCGTGCCGATGCGTCAGCGTTACAGCAGCTCGATGCGAACGCGCTTCATACTGCGTTTCAAGCTAGCGATAAGAATCCACTAACGGGCGCCGCTGGCCGTGCGCAATTGCTGGCTCGGCTCGGCGCAACGGTGCAAGCACGTCCCGCGTTGTTTGCGTTGTCCGATTCGCCGCGTCCGGGCGGCTTATACGATGTGCTGAAGTCGCGTGCGGCGAACGATACGATTGCTGCCGCCGACATTCTCGAACTGCTGCTCGATGCGCTCGGATCGATGTGGCAGGGCCGCCCCAGTCTCGACGGCGTGCCGCTCGGCGATTGCTGGCCGCATCCGGCGTTGCGCGGCGTTGCGCCCGAAGATCATTTCGCGCCTCTGCACAAGTTGTCGCAATGGCTGACGTATTCGCTGATCGAACCGCTGCGGGATGCGGGCATTGCCGTGCGCAACCTGGATTCGCTGACGGGGCTCGCCGAGTATCGCAACGGCGGATTGTTCGTCGACATGGGCGTGCTGGTGCCGCACGACACCGCAGCCTGGACGCATGCACATCAAGTCAGCGATCCGTTCGTCGTCGGCTGGCGCTCGATGACGGTGGCGCTGCTCGATGCCATCGCGCCGCTGGTTCGCACTCGCCTGGGAATCAATGGCGCCGATTTTCCACTCGCGAAATTGCTCGAAGGCGGAACGTGGGCAGCGGGTCGTCGCGTGGCGCGCGAACGTCGCAGCGACGGCGGCCCTCCTTTTCAGATACTCAGCGACGGGACGGTGTTTTGATGAACAAGGTCACGGTGGTCGATCATCCCCTGGTACAGCACAAGCTCACCCTGCTGCGCGACAAGACGCGAACCACGAAAGGCTTTCGCCAGCTCATGCGCGAGATCGCAACCTTGCTGTGCTACGAAGTGACGCGCGACCTGTCGCTCGACCTGGTGACTATCGAAACGCCGCTCAAGACCATGCAGTCCAACATGCTGTCGGGGAAGAAACTGGTGTTCGCTCCGATTCTTCGTGCGGGCATGGGGTTGCTGGAAGGGATGCTCGACCTGGTGCCCTCGGCGCGTGTCGCGCACATCGGCTTGTATCGGGAGCCGGAGACGCTGGTCGCGGTGGAGTATTACTTCAAGTCACCGGCGGATCTGCCGGAGCGTTTGGTCATCGCGATCGACCCGATGCTTGCGACGGGGAACACGGCGGTCGCTGCTATCGATCGGTTGAAGGAACACGGCGCGACGGAACTGCGGTTCGTGTGTTTGCTGGCGACGAAGGAAGGGATCGCGAATCTGCAGGAGCATCATCCGGGGGTGCGGATCTGGACGGCGGCCATCGATGAGGAGTTGAACGAGCACGGGTATATTCTGCCCGGGCTCGGCGATGCGGGCGATCGGTTGTACGGCACTCGGTGAAGAGAAAGGAGCGTCCTACTTGGTCGTGGGCAGCTCCTTCCCCGACGTCACCTGCTTGAACTCCGCCCGACTCACCGACACATACCGCTCGTTCCCGCCAATCTCCACCTGCGGCCCCGCCGTCAGCACGCGGCCATTCTCATCGACGCGCACCACCATCGTCGCTTTGCGCCCGGTGTGGCAGATCGTCTTGAGTTCCACCAGGTTGTCCGCCCATGCCAGCAAGTACTGGCTCCCCTCGAACAGCTCACCGCGAAAATCCGTGCGCAGCCCATAGGCAAGCACGGGAATAGACAATTCATCCACGATATCCGTGAGCTGCCACACCTGCGCGCGGCTCAAGAACTGCGCTTCGTCCACCAGCACACAGTGCAGCGCGCCGTTACGCTCACGATCGTTTCGAACCATGGCCAGTAGATCGTCGGCGCCATCGAAAATCGTGCTGCTCGCTTCAAGTCCGATTCGCGATTTCACTATCCCCTGTCCATGGCGGTCATCGAGCTTGGGCGTCAGGATCGACGTGCGCATGCCGCGCTCGTGATAGTTGTACGCGCTCTGCAGCAGGTTGGTGGTCTTGCCCGCGTTCATCGTCGAGTAATAGAAATAGAGCTTGGCCATGAGCACTCCCGCCTGCGTTGAAGTGCGGATGTTACAGGCTCCCGCCGCAGACCAGTTGCTAGCGCAGACCCGCCACCCGCAAGATGCATCACTCCAAGCAATGAACCGGTCAGCTCATGACAGATGTCCTTCGCGGCCTGCTCGGCCTCGCCGTCCTGGTGCTGATTGCAATCGTACTGTCACCGAACCGGCGGGCCATCAAGCCGCGCGTGGTGCTGGCCGCGCTCGCCATGCAGATCGCGATCGGCGCGCTCGTGCTGTTCGTGCCTTGGGGACGCATTGCGCTCGGCGCCGCGGCGGGCGCCGTCAATCATGTAATCGAATACGGCAACAAGGGCATCGAATTCCTGTTCGGCGGATTGGTCGGCCCGCGCATGTTCGAGCTGTTCGGCGACAGCGGCTTCATCTTCGCCTTCCGAGTGCTGACCGCGATTCTCTATGTGTCGGTGCTGATCGTGGTGTTGTATCACCTCGGCATCATGCGTTGGATCGTGGTGGGCTTGGGGTCGGTATTCCAGAAGCTGCTGGGCGTCAGCAAGATCGAATCGTTCTCGGCGGTGACGACGATCTTCCTGGGTCAGAGCGAAATGCCGGCGGTGCTCAAGCCTTTCGCCACTCAGTTGCGTGGACCGGAGTTGTTCGCTGTCA